>CAYNFM010000001.1:0-133142 GCA_964396415.1 uncultured Treponemataceae bacterium
CTTTGGTTGGCTATTCGCAAGCCATTCTTTCAAAGGGTTTCTTCGCCGAAGGTCTCGACATGGAACTTTATGGCCGACTGCAGGTCCGCGAAAGCCTCGTCAAGGTGTTTCCTTCACCTCCTCCGACACCCTCAATTCCCAAGGGATACGCGACATAGCCATCGGGATGCTTCTCGACAATGTGTGGGTGTTGACGGCACTGCTGCCGCTTGGAGCGACGGACCCGATCACGAGGCCTCGCGGGTCAGGGGAACCCATGGCCTTTATGGTTTCTTATCCTCGACATCCGGCGATTCCCCCGAATACTGGACGATCAGGCCGTGGAGCTGCTCGGCGATGTCGTTCAGGCGGTGGGTGGTCTCCGAGGTGTGGGTCGCCGAGTCCACGAAGTTGTTGACGCCCGCGGATATCTCCTTGAGGGCCTTCACGATCTGGTCGAAGGCGACGGACTCCTCCCTGATGGAGTCGTCGATGTCGGCGGTGGCCTCGGCGGACGATTCCGCGCCCTCCACGATGCCCGTGAAGGATTTGCCGATGCCGGAGGCTATGTCCCAGCTCTGCTCGAGGGAGACATAGCCCTCGCGGGCCACCTTCACCACGTTGTCGGAGGTCGAGATCAGGGCGTTCACGCGCTCGCGGATGTTCTTGACGCTCGCCATCGTGGAATCGGCCAGGCGCTTCACCTCCTCGGCCACGATTCGGAAGTTGCTTCCCGCCTCGCCGGCGGCTACGGCTTCCAGCGAGGCGTTGAAGGCGATGATGCGGATATGGGTGGCGATGCCGTCGATCATCTTGACGATCTCGGTGATCGAGCCAAGCTGGTCGTTGAATTCCGAGATCATCGAGATCGATTCGGAGATGCGGCCTATGACCGCCTCGAGCTTTTCCAGGGCGGTCTTGACGTTCGACACTCCCTCTTCGGCCTTCCGGGCGGTGGCCTGCGAATCCTGGTGCACGGACGAGGATTTCCGAGAGATCCGGTTGAGCAGGCCGTTGGCGTCCTCCATCGTGGCGACGATCTCACGCACCGCCGCGGCCTGCTGGTTACCGGTGACGCTGACCTCGCGAGTGGAGACCGCCAGTTCCTCGGTGGACGAGCTCAGCGCCTTCGAGCCCGCGTGCAGGTGGAGGAAGACGCTCCGCAGGATGGAATTCTTGTCGTTCAGGACCCGGGCCTGATCCCGCGCGGTCCGGGAGACCCGCTCCTGGTTGATGGCCAGCTCCAGGAAGACGCAGACCACCAGCCATTCGTAGCCGTAGACCAGGGTCCACGCGTAAGGGATGAGATCGCGCGAATCGTAGCTCATGTCGTAGACGCTTGCGGCGATGGCGCCGGCGTAGCCGATGCAGAGGATGGCGTAGGGGCGGATGCCCTTCCTGCTCACGGCCACGACTATCAGGGCCAGGCTGAATACGAGGTTGGGGGTGATGACCGCCTGCGTAGCCAGGTGGAAGGCCGCGTTGGTCGCGTCGAAGCCGCGCTGGACGAGGACCCAGGCGGAGGCCGCCGCCGCCGCCGCCAGGGCCGTCGCCTTGATCCATCGCCGGGTCGCCAGGATCGCGGTGGCTTCCATGACATAGAAGGAGAACATGGTCACGCAGAAGAAGAAGCCGACGCGTCCGATCTTGGTGAGGAAAGTGTCGGAGGCCGCCTGGTGGTTGAACACGACGTTCACGTAGGCCATGGCGAAGAAGCCGCAGAAGAAGGCGAACCAGAGGAAGCGCCTGTCTTTGTCCCGGCCGAGCAGGAACACGGACAGGAAGTAGACGAGGAGGAGGACGCCTATGGCGAAGCCCCCGGCCACCAGCTGGGACATGAAGAAGTTCCGCCAGTAGACGTAGGAGGATCCGTCGCGCGAGTCGGTCAGGCCGAGGTCCATGAGGGGGCTGCGCTCGACGCCGACCTGGGCGTCCACTTCGATGTGGTTCTTATCCCGCAAGGCTCCCGGCGGCAGGGTGATCAGGCTGGAGGAGTACATGCGCGTCCTGTCCCGATCTCCGTCCTCGCCGTAGCGATGAAGGAGCTGGCCGTTGAGGTAGAGCCTGTAGGGAAAGGCGCTCGGGCCGATGACCAGGCAGGGCCAGGTGGGAAAGGGCCGATCGTCCAGGTCGAAGGCCAGGAAGAAGCGGCAGGTCCTGAGGCCGGACGCCTCGCCTTTAGGGAGAAGGCCGCCCGAATAGTGCTGGGGCCCACGGCCGTCGGAGGCGTCGAGGGTCGCCTGGCCGAATCGGGCCCGGTTGATTTCCGAAAGTCTCGTCTGGCAGCCCGTCCCGATCAAGGATGCGGAAAGCAAGGCAAGAGCCAGCAGCGCGTTCGTCTTCGTCATTGCCGCCCTCCCTTCGCCTTGTCGGCCCGATCGTAGCCGAAGCGGGCGAGGACGCGCTCGAGCTCCCCTATCAGGCCCTGGACCTTGTCGACTTCGCTGCCGCTTATCCTGGTGCTCGCGAGGACTTGCTCGGCCCCCTCCGAGATCTGCTTGAGGGTGAGGAATATCTGATCGAAGGCCTCGTTCTGCTCCAGCAGTATCCGGCTGATCCCGCCCGAGGATTCGGAGGTGCTTTCCGCCGAGTCGCGGATTCGAGTGAAGATGTCGTTCAGGTCGCTGGACAGCCGCATGCCTTCCTCGATCTTGACAGTCTCGTCCTCCGACGTCGTCAGGAGGCGGTCGGAACCCCGCTGCAGCTGGCCGACCTGGCCCTTGATGCCGACGAGGGATTCCACCGTGCCGTTGGCCAGGCGTCGGATCTCCTCCGCGACGATGCGGAAGCTGACTCCCGCCGCGCCGGCGGAGGAGGCCTCCAGCTCGGCGTTGAAGGCGATGATCCTCGTCTGGTTCGCGATGTTGTTGATGATCTCGATGATTTCGCCGATGGAGGAAATCTCCTCGGTGAGGTCCCCGATCTCGTTCAGGGTCTGGAGGTTCGCCTTCTTGATCTCGTCGATCTTGAGGATCGTATCCTGGACCTTGCCGAAGCCCTCGTCCACGAGGGCATGGCTCGCCTGGGCATTGCCCGAGAGGACTTCGGCCCGATCCTGGATCTGCCGGTTGATCTGGTTGGAGCCGTCCATCGTCCCGACCATTTCCTTGACGGCCGAGGCCTGCTGGGTGGTGGCAGCCACGGTCTCCCGGATCTGGGAGGAAAAGCTCATCACCGTCTCCGAGAGCCTGCCCGAGGCGGATTCCATCTGGGATAGGACGAGGCGGAAGAGATCGAAGGCCCGGTTGATCCTGTGCGCGGTCAGGGCGTATTCGTCGCCGAGGTCGGTGGGGATCCTGCGCGTAGTGTCGCCGCGCTCGACCATGTCCTCGAGCGCGGTTCCGATGGCTTTCAGGCGCTTTTTGTGGAAATGACGGCTGAAGACCAGGATGGGGCAGATGGTCAGGATATTGAGGATCAAGGCGGCCATGATGCGGAAGGTGAAGAAATCGATATCCCTCGGTCCCTGGCGGATCACCAGCAGGAGGAAGAAGATCCCGGCCGTGGAGATCAGTGTCGGGGCCATGAGGGGTAGGCTGTCGAGGGTCGTTTCCAACCTGCTCCCTCCGGCTGCCGCATAGACCGAGCTCTCGGGGGGCAATTCCTTCACGAGGGTCTCGACCAGCCTGGAGGTGGCGCTTTGGAGGTAGTAATAGATGAACAGGCCGGCGATGAAGCTGGAATAGAGGGCGAAGGCGAAGGTCGCCGCGATATGTGAGAAGAAGTCGAATTCAGCGCTTATAAGGAGGAGGGCCGCCGCCGTCGAGATCAGCATTCGGGCGAAGACCAGGCCGGCCTGGAGAAGGGGAAGCCTGGAGGCGAACGAGTAGAGGCCGGTCAGCCCGGCTCCGTCCAGGGCGCCGGAATGCCACGCGTTCAGGCTCGACCTGATCCTCCTGCCCAGGAACAGGTTGAGGGGGAGAGCCAGGCAGACCTGGTTGGCTGCCATTATGATGAGGACGCTCACGAGGAAATCGCGGACCGACACGCGCGAGAAGTCGATCATGAAGCCGCCGTAGGCGGCCGCCAGAGGAGCGCCTACCGCGTTAGCGAAGAGCTCCGTCAGGTAGAACCGCCTCACGAGGCTCCCGTCGTCGCTTTTGGATGGCTTTTTCATCGGCGCCTAGTATAGATCGCGCCGCGCGCCGTTGTCACGTGGACTTTTCTCCTTGAGAAGCCCGTTGACATGGGCTAGAATGGGACGCCGGAGGAAAAATGCCGCAAGCCAGGGACCCCGCCCTCGTCAGGAGCGCCATCGTCAGGATCGCCCTCACGTCGCTCCTGATCCAAGTCCTGACCCTATACTCGAGCGAGTCCTTCAATTGCGTCTTCAACAACCGCTTCGACTTCCTGGGCCTGGGCTTCGTCGGACGCCTGCCCTTCGTCTTCAAGCCGACGGTATTTTTCGTCTTCCTGGCTTCCTACGTATTTCAGCTGGCGATCATCCTCGTCACCCTGCGCCCGCTATTCGAATATCTGACTAAGGGGGAGGGCTACGATCGGGCGCGGCTCTCCGCGATCAAGCTCCCCTGGCGGATCGTCGTCATCCAGTCCGGCACCTGGATCCTGGGCACGACGGGCTATTTCATCCTCTGGAATTGGCAGCCTGAGAGCGGAATACCCTATCCCCTGAGCGTCGCGCTCAAGATCGCCTTCGGCTTCATGGGCTCGATGTACAACTGCGTCTTCGTCAGCATCCATCTCCTTCCCGCGAAGCGGGCCCTGGGCATAGTCGATGTCCGAGCGGGGGAGAACGACCATTTCGCCCGCAACAAGGACGTTTTCATCGTCTTCTGCGCCGCCTTCCTCATCGTGGTCCATTTCATGTACTTCTCATATTACCTCATGCATCCGCACTCGCAGCTGGCCCGGCCCTATCTGTCCATCGCCGCATGGGGAGCCTATTTCATCGCGGCCGCGATAGGACTGAGCCTGGCTTCCAGGTTCGAGAACAAGACGCAGACGCTCTTCCTCAAGCAGCGCATCTCGAGGCTGCTCGACTCCGAGACGAGCTCCGAGGACGACAAGGTCCAGCTCCTGAATTTCGACGAGATAGGCGACATCGCCGCGCTTTTCAACCGTTTCCTGGACAAGTTCCGCGGGCTCCTGGACCAGATCATCTCCTCCGCCCTCGTCCTTTCCAATTCGGTGCAGGATCTGTCCACCACTACGAAGGAAGTCACCTCCACCTCGAACATGCAGGCGGCGGCTGTGAAGGAAGTGGTGTCCACCATGGAGGACTCGAACATAATCACACAGTCCATAGGCGGCTCGATCACGGAGGTTACCCGCATCGCCGTGAAGACCAGGGAGCGCGCAGATTCGGGCACGGGCATCGTCCAGGAAACCACGGACAAGATGACCGAGATCAGGAAGAAGAACACCGACACCATTTCCGGCATCCGCTCCCTGACGGAGAAGATACGCGCGATCTGGGACATCGTGGACATCATCAACGATATAGTGGAGCAGACGCGCATCATCGCCTTCAACGCGGCCCTGGAGGCTTCCACGGCCGGGGAGGCCGGGCGGAACTTCCGCATCGTCGCCGAGGAGATCAAGCGCCTGGCCGATTCTACGAGTCAATCCACCGCGGAGATCCATTCCCGCATCACGGAAATCCAGAAGGCCGCCAACAACCTGATCGTAGTATCGGAGGAGGGGACCGAGCGCATACGCCAGGGGCACGAGCTTTCCGACAGGCTCCATTCTGTCTTCTCGGAAATACTGGCCTCGGCGGATGTTTCCGCCACTTCGTCCGAGTCGATCGAGCATTCGATTCGCCAGCAGGCGAGCGCCTTCGAGCAGATCCTCGTCACCATGAAGGAAATCTCCCACGGCATCGACAACCTCGTGGTGACTCAGCAGCAGACGGCGTCCACGGCCGAGGCGCTGAAGGAGATGGCCGGAAGCCTCAAGTCTCAAGCCGGGCAGTTCATCGTCGGCGAGGATCGGAGCGAGGGATGACGAGCGACGAGCTTACCAAGGCCCTGGAAGACCAGCCGGAAGAGGGATTCGATAAAGGGGAAACTCGCGCGGAGACCGAGGGCTTCTTCATCTTCTCGGTCGGGGAATCGCGATACGCCCTGCCGCCCGCCGCCATACGCGAAATAGTCGCCGACCTGGAGGTCTTCCCCCTTCCCGCCTGCCCTCCCTACGTATCCGGTCTCATCAACTGCCACGGCAAGCCCCATACCGTCTTCGACCTGAAGGTGCTCTTCGAGAACGAGCGGCAGCCGACCTCCAAATTCCTCATCCTCAACCTCGAGGACGACGATGCCGCCTTCGGCTGCACCGAGGTGATCGAGATCGCGGAAGTGCCTCGCTCGGCCGTCTCCGCCTTCTCGGAAAGCGACGCGGAGAACCGCTTCTGCTCCGAGACCATCAGCCTCGAGGGAAGGCGGATCCCCGTCCTCTCCGTCGGCGTCATACGGCGCCAGCTCGAGAACGATCTTGCCTGAGGCGACCTTGCCTAAGGCGAGCGCGCCTAAGGTACTGAGCGTGTTCCATTTCGACCTGGGCACGATGGATATCCTCCTGGCGGCCTCGGATTTCTATGCCGCCGCCGCCGGATCGGATTGCCGGCTCGAGACGGAGTCTCCCCTCGGCCCTCGGCGCTTGATAGCCAAGGGCCGATCCCACGACTGCGTCCTTCTCGAGCCCCTCTTCGATCGGCTTTTCTCTCCCATCCTTCCCGCCGACTGCCCGGAGCCTACGGCCTTCCTGATGAGGCGACCGGAAGGCGGGCGCGCCTTCCTGGCCGCGCGATCCTTCGAGATGATATCCCTGCCCCTCGCCGAGTTCCGCCTCTTCCCGCGCGGCCTGCGCGCCCGTCTCGCCGCGCGCGGCCTGGCGGCCCTTCGCTTCGAAGGCGGGAAGAGGATGCAGGTACTCATGAACCTCGGCGTCGTCGAGTCCGGGGCGGGCGATGGAGGTGCGGCATCAAGGTCCTCATAGCCGACGATTCGATCCTGATACGGAATATCGTCAAGGAACTCCTGTCCTCGAATCCGGACATTAGCGTCGTCGGGGAAGCCGCGAACGGCGAGGGCGCCGTCGATCTCGCCCTGGCGCTCAGGCCGGACATCGTCATCATGGACATCGACATGCCCATCATGAACGGCCTGGAGGCCACCGCGGAAATCGCGAGGGCCTCCTCCGTTCCCGTGCTCATATTCACCCACAATATGGATCCGGAGCTCCCTTTCAAGGCTCTCGAGCTGGGGGCCGCGGATTTCCTGCTCAAGCCGGATTTCTCTGACCTCAACAGGCCCGAGTACGTCGGCAGGTTCATCGACCGGCTGCGCGCCATCGCAAGCCGACGATCGCGGCTTCCGGCCTTCGATCGGAGCCCTAGCTCGGAGGCGCCGCCGCTCCCTCCTCGCGCCGACGGGGTCGCCGCTCCTTCCCGCGACGGCGCGGATGCTCAGCCTGTCTATCCGAGTACTCGTCCCGCCGTCTCCGTCATAGTCCTGGGCGCGTCCACGGGCGGGCCTCAAGCCGTCTCGCGATTCCTTTCCGGTCTGAAGCCGCCCTTTCCGCTTCCCATCGCCCTCGTGCAGCACATCGAAACCGGCTTCGACCGGGGCTATGCCGATTGGCTCTCCGATCTGACCGGCCACCGCGTCGTCCTGGCCGAGTCCGGGATGGAGCCTGCGGCTGGCTCAGTCTATGTCGCTCCTACGGATAGGCACCTGCTGTTCGCGAGATCGGGCTTCGTCCTGGACGACGGCACGAAGGTCCTGAATCAGAAACCCTCCGTCGATGTCCTGTTCCGCTCCGCCGCGGAACTCTACGGCGGCCGCGTCCTGGGCGTCCTCCTGACGGGCATGGGCTCGGACGGCGCTGAAGGCTGCGCCGCCATCGTGGCGGGCGGGGGCTTCACCGTGGCGCAGGACGAGACGAGCTCCCTCATATTCGGGATGCCTCGCGCGGCCATCCTCCGCGGGGCCGCGTCGCTGGTGCTTCCCCTGGATCGCATCGCTCCTTTCGTGGCCTCGGCGGCGGAGGGACTGTCGTGACGGTAGATCCCGGCCTCGCCGCCGCCCCCGAGCGCCTCGTCTCCTGGATAGAGGCGGAAACGGGCCTCCGCTTTCCCGAAGTCCATCACGAGACCATCCGCAGGGTCGCTCGGGCGAGGAGCGCGAAGCTCGGTCTCGAGGCCGATGCCTACGAGGAGCTCATCCGCTACGACGCCGTCGAGAAGGAGGGATTCTTCAACGAGATAATGATCGGGGAGACCTACTTCTTCCGGGACGAGAAGCATTTCGCCATCCTCATTTCCGATATCCTGCCAGGGCTCATCGGCGAAGGAAGGGAACTCCGCCTCTGGTCCGCGACCTGCGCGACAGGAGAGGAGGCGATCTCCCTGGTCGCCGCGGTCGAGCACGTCAAGGCTCGGCTCGGGGCGCAGGTCGGATACAGCGTCCTCGCTTCCGACATAAACCGGGACGCCCTCGCTCGACTGGAGGCGGGCCATTATCCTCCCAGCTCCTTCCGCAACGACGGGAAGTCCCTGCACGGCCTTCTCGACCGCTGCGGGGCGATGGAAGGCCTCGAATGGCAGGCATCGGCCGATTGCCTTTCCCGGATTCGGATAAGGCCGCTCAATATCCTGTCCGGCGACCTCTGCGAGCCCGATTCGCTCGACATCGTCTTCCTGCGCAATACCTTGGTATATATGCAACAAGAGCGGAAGGACAGGGTCGTTTCGCGCGTCGCCCGGACCATACGCCCGGACGGCTATCTCTTCCTCGCCTCTCCCGAGATCCCGAGCGTCAGGCACCCTCTCCTCGAAATCGTGGAGGGGGTCGGCGGCTTCTATTTTCGCAGGCTCCCGGTCGGAAGCGCCCGCGCGAAGGTTTCCGCGACGGCCGCGGCCCCGAGCCTTCCCGCCCCTCCCCCCGAGCGGGAGCCGGGACGGACGGGCCCCGAGCCCGGCAGGACGGATAGCTCCCTCTCTTCCTCGATCCGGGCCGCGGACCTGGAGAAGGGCCTCGAGCTCGCCTCCTCCTGGGCGCGAAATCCCCGGGCGAGGGGAGAGTCGGCCGAGAGCCCGCCAGGAACGGAGGCGGCGCTCATGATCGAGGCTATCGTCGCCGCCATCCACGCGAATCGCTTCGACGACGCGGACGCGCTTTTGGCCGCGTTCGAGACACGGGCACGCGAGAGCCACGTGAGCCAGTACCTCAGGGCCCTGTCGCGCAAGCACCAGGGCCACCAAACGGAGGCCCTCGAGCTCTGGGAGCGCGCGAGGACCTACGAGCCTCGGTTCTGGCCCGCGCTCTTCCAGGCCGGCTTCGGCTACGGGAAAGCCGATCCCGAGCGGGGGCTGGCTCTCCTGCGCGAATGCCTCGAGGCCATGGACGGCGAAGAAGGCGACGGAAGGTACTTCATACTTCTGGAAGGATTCGACGCGCCCTATTATCGACGCATGGCCGAGCGCATGCTGGCGCGGGCGAAGAAACGCTGAGCCGATGGAGTAGCCATGGCGATTTCCAAGACGAAATATCTAGCGCTCTTCCTGGGCGAATTCCGGGAGAACCTGCTCTCCGCCGAGAATCAGGTCATCCTTCTCAAGAACGACCGGCTCAACGAGGACGCCCTCTCCACTCTCCTCCGAACCCTTCACAACATGAAGGGCTCGGCCCGAATGCTCCAGTTCGGCGATATCGAGAGCATCGTCCACGGTACGGAGACGATCTTCAAAGGAGTGCGGGAAGGCCGCTATCCGGTCGACGGCAGGGTCGTGCGATTCTTCTTCGTCGTCGCCGATCGCCTGAGGCTCGCCGCGGACTCCATCGAGCGGGGGGAAGGCGACGCGATGCCCGATCGCGAGCTTCTCGTCGAGGCTTGCGAGAGGCTCGGCGCGAACGAGGCCTTCGATCTTACCTCGATACCCGCCCTTTCCGCGTCCGGGGGCGACGAGGAGCGCGGGGGCGCGAAAGCCCCCCGCGATGCCCCCCGAACGGAGGCGGCGAGATCGGGCGAAGGAGAGGACGAGGGGCGTTCGATCGGTCTAGACTCCTCGATCCGAGTGGATTCCGAGACGATCGACAGCTCCATCAGTCTCGTCAATACCTTGACCGTACGCCAGCTGAGGCTGAGGGCGGCCAACGATCAGCTGGAGTCCATGGAGAAGAGGCTCACGGCGTCCTATAGCGCGCCCAAGGACGTCAAGTCCCTTCGCCAGGAGCTCGCGGGCCTCGCCCGGGTCATCCGACACTACCGCAGCCAATACTCCGAGCAGCTCTTCGAGATCGAGCGCGGCGCGCAGGAATTGCGGGACACCGTAGTCGGAATGCGCATGCTTCCCCTCTCCGCGATCCTTGAGCGCTTCCCGCGCATGGTCGAGGAAACGGCCTCCGCCACCGGCAAGGACGTAGGCCTCTCCATCAGCGGGGATTCGGTGCGGATCGACAGGACGGTGCTGGCCAAGCTCTCTGATCCCCTGATCCACCTCCTGCGGAACGCGATCGACCACGGCATCGAGAGCCCGGAAGCCAGGGTAAAGGCGGGCAAGCCGGCGCGAGGCGCGATCCGCATCGAATGCAGGACGGAGGGCAGTCGGATTTCCATAGTCGTCTCCGATGACGGTGGCGGGCTGGACTATGGCGCCATCCGGGCCAAGGCCCTTTCCCTCTGGCCGGAGGACGAGGCGGATATAGCGCGAATGGCCGACGACGATCTCGTCCGCTTCCTCTTCCGCCCCGGCTTCTCGACCAAGTCGGCGAGCAGTTCCCTGTCCGGGAGGGGGATAGGGCTCGACGTCGTCAAGACCAACATAAAGGCCGCCAAGGGACAGATACTCCTCGATTCGACGCCGGGGAAAGGCTGCCGCTTCACCCTCCTCCTCCCCGTCTCGGCCTCCACGATGGACGGCATGTTCGTGCTCTGCTCGGGGAAGAAGTATTTCATTCCCGCCGCGGCCATCGCCCGTACCCTCCTGGTCGACCCCGCCGACTGCTTCCGGATCAGCCAGAAAGAGATGTTCAACCTGGAAGGCATGAATATTCCCCTATCGGACCTCGCCCTCGGCCTGCAGGTGGAGCAGCAGGAGCGGAGGGCCAAGAAGCTTTCCGTCCTACTGGTCCGCGGGACCTCGGACACCGCCGGCATCGTCGTCGAGCGGATCCTCGGCTACGATTCCTTCGTCTATCAGCCCCTCCCGCCCGGCTTGCGCCGCAACAGCCTCGTCCAAGGCATCGTATTCGACAGCTCCTTCAATATCATACCCATACTCAACATGTGGACCGTGCTGGATCGGCTCCGCTCGGTGCGCACCATGGACACGCACCGGCGCCTGGTCGCGTCGACGCGGCAGGAGAAGCCGACGATACTTGTGGTGGACGATTCCATCAGCACGCGCGAGATCGAGATCTCCATGCTGGAATTGGAAGGCTACGGGGTCGTCGGGGCCGTCGACGGCGTCGACGCCCTGGAGAAGATCCGCGGCGGCCGGGTCGACCTGGTCGTATCCGACCTGAACATGCCGCGCATGGACGGCCTCAAGCTCCTGGAGAACATCCGTAGCGACGAGGCGCTGAAATCCCTCCCCGTAGTCTTCGTCAGCACGGTCGACGAGCCGGAGACGAGAAAGAAAGCGGCCTTCCTCGGGGCGGACAAATACATCCTCAAATCGAGCTTCGAGCAGGACGACCTGATCGCTACCGTCCGCGATCTTCTCGCCGGTTCCGGGGCGCGCCCATGAACGGCAAGAGCATCCTGCTGGTGGACGACTCCGACCTGGTGGCGGAGATGGTGGGAGAGGCCCTCGAGGAGTCGGGCTACGACGTGCGCCGCGCCAGGGACGGATACGAGGCCGTCGAGCTGTGCTATCGGATCGTGCCCGATATCGTGATCATGGATATCGACATGCCCCTGCTCAAGGGCTACCAGGCCAGCCGCCTCCTGAAGACGCGGCGCGGCGTCAAGGACATCCCGATCATCATGCATACCGCCAATTCGGAGGACAAGGATCGCTTCTGGTCCTACGACTCCGGGGCCTGCGCCTTCGTGGTCAAGGATTTCGAGCACATCGGCCCCCTCGTCGAGACCGTAGGGGAATTCATTCGGCACGACGCGCCCGACCTGGCGGCCATCATGGAGGACGCGAAGGGCATCAACAGGGAGTCCATCTCGGAGCTGCTCTCCAACATGCTCGACAAGGAGCTCTTCCATTCCACGGTCAAGAACCGGCTGGCCGCCGCGGCCAAGAGTCTCGCCTCGCTCTCCGGTACCGTATTGCGCGTCCTCGAGCTGCTGGATCTGGCCTGCGAGCGTCACGTCGGAGCCATCATCCTCAACTCGGGCAGGGATGCCCTGCCTTACGTCTACCCCATGGAATGCGTCAACAAGGAGATGGCCGACGACTTCCTGGCGGTGGCCCTGGACGACTTCCGCGGCCTTTTCGGGCTCGACAACCTGGCGGACGCCTCCTACTTCAATACCGAGCGCCGCGCGGATTGGACCAAGATCCGCATCGAGAAGGACAAGCTCTGCTCCTACCATTTCGTCCCCCTTCGCGGAGCCGGGGACGAGATCATCGGCAGCCTCCACGTCGCCAACCTGAAGAACAACTATTTCTCCGAATCCACCGCTGAGGATATTTCCTCTTTCGCCTCGGAAGCCGGGGTCATCATCCACAACGCCATGCTCTTCAAGCGGGTGGCGACGATGGAGCGCGAGATACGGAGCGTCTTCTCCAAGTTCGTGCCCCAGGAAATCATCGACGACCTGATTTCCCGCAAGGCGCGGACCTCGATGCTGGCGGGGGAGAAGCGCGAGCTCACGATAGTCTTCTCGGACATCCGATCCTTCACCGCCCTTTCCGAGACGAACCCGCCTGAGATCGTCGTATCCTTCCTGAACCGCTATCTCGAAACGATGTGCGAGATCATCGCCGAGCGCGGAGGCATGGTGGACAAATTCATCGGCGACGCGATCCTGGCGGTGTTCGGGGCGCCCAAGAGCTGGCCGGACAACGCCATGCGAGCCGTCGAGACGGCCCTCGCCATGTCGAGGGCCCTCGAGAGCTTCGATACCGCTTCCATCCGCCTTCCCCCCTGCGGCCTCGACATAGGCATCGGAATCCACCTGGGCGACGCTATCGTCGGCACCATAGGGTCTTCCAGCAAATTCGATTACACAGTCATCGGCGACACCGTCAACCTGGCCTCGAGGCTCGAGGGTCTTACCAAGCAGTATCGGACGAGGATGCTCGTGTCGGGGCGCGTGGTCCAAAAGATCGAGGCGGAGCGGATCCGGCACCCGGCCTTCAAATTCCGCGAGATCGAAGAGGTGATAGTCAAGGGAAAGGAGGAGCCGACGATCGTCTACAGGCTGGAGGACGAATCCAACCAATGGCTCGACGGCGCCGAAGACGATCTGTACAGGAAGGGCCTATCAATGTATAGGTTGCGCAATTGGAAGACGGCCGCCGATTACTTCGCCGCCGTCCTCGCGACGAAGCCGGACGACCCCATCTGCCGCATGTTCCGGGACCGATGCGAGGAGTTCCAGGCCTCTCCTCCGGGCGACGATTGGGACCTGGTCCAGCGCTACCTGACCAAATGATCCCAGGCTCGGGATGCGCTTCGATCGTAAGCGCATCGTAAGGATTTCTACATGAACTTGTAAGGAAAAACCGTTTCCATTACCCGAACTCCAGTGGTAAATTGAGGGTGGAGGCTACCAATGAGACGCTTCCTGGACAATATCGAATCGAGCCGAGGCTCGATTCGGATGGGGGAGAAGGCGCGCCGGAGATCGTGGTTCGTTCTCGGCTTGCTCTCCCTCGGGATCCTCGCCTTCGGTCAGGCAGCCCTGCCTGCCGGCGGCTTGAGCCCCGCGGCGCAGGACCTCGTCAAGATGGCCCAAGCCGGAGTCGGCGAGTCCGTCATGCTGACTTATGTGCGTACGAGCTCGGCGCCCATTTCCCTCTCCGCCGATGACGTCGTGGCGCTCAAGGCGGCCGGCGTGCCTCAGAGCGTGATCACGGAAGCCATGAATCGAAATGCCGTATCCCGGAATCAGCTTCCCCTCTCCGGTGCCGGGGCGACGGAAGACCAGCTCTTCAGGATGCGCTTCGGATATATTTTCTATCAAGGAAAGATTTACCCCTACCAAGGAGGATTGAATCCCTATCTCCAAAAGATACTGCAAACGGATCCTGCGGCTCAGGTCGATATCCGTTCCTTCAATCGCCTCAAGACCACCTCCAGCGTCATGGGCTGGGGCGGGCTCGGTCTCATCCTGGGCGGGGCGATCTATGGGAACGTGTCGATTAACGAGGGATGGTACGATAACAACGTCAATGCCGGGATAGCCTTCGGCGCCATAGGTGCCGGATTGATCATGGCCATGATCGATGTCATCACGAATCAGGCGGCATACTTCAGCCTTTACAACGGGCTCTCGCAATACAATCGAGACCTGATCGCGCAGAGCGCCGGGAGGTGAATACCATGAAGAGAATCGTCTTCTTGCTCGCGGTTTTCCTGTCCTTCGTACCGCTCGCGGGAGTCGCGGCTCAGCAATCCGAGGCCCCGCTTCCCCAGGCCAAGGCTGATCTTCTCAAGATGGCGGCGGCGGGGGTCGGGGACGATATCCTCCTCGCCTATGTACAGCATTCCAAGACGGCCTTCGACCTCACGGCCGACGATATAATCGCCTTGAAGAACGACAAGGTCGGCTCGACGGTCATTCAAGCCATCCTTAATCATGACGCCCCGGCGACCGCGGCGACCCCTTCATCCGCGGTTGCGCCTGCCTTGAATTCCGACCCGGGAGCCATGCCCGCGCCCTTGGTCGAGGCCGTGCCGGTAGCCCCGGGCCCCGACTACGAGTGGATACCCGGCTATTGGTCTTGGGGGGACGGCAACTGGATTTGGGTGTACGGCAATTGGCGACCATATGGCAATTGGCGACCGTACGGCTTCTACGGCTGGCATCACCGCAGGCGGTTTTGGTAGACGGCCCTCCCGCATCGTTCCCGTAAAACCGAGTTGCCACGATCTCGTCCGCCCGGGTATACTCCAGCCTTGAAAGCGGAGTTTGGCTTGGGGTCTGCGGCGTGGCGCGACCGCGCCTACGAAAGGACCTTCGAGGCTGTCTTCGCCGCGCTCGAGGCGAGGAGGAAGGCGGATCCTGCTTTCACGGTAGGCGACGCCGCCGGCACCCTGAGGCATCTGTACGTCAAGGAAGGCAACGACGACGGTTCCGGGGGAATGCTGCAGGATGCCGTCCTGGCCGCCACCATCGCCGCTCATGAGCAATTCATAAGCATATGGAAGGCCGAGAGCGCGTCGACGGTCGGCCCCGACAGGAGTACTCCATGAAAGTAGAGATCAAGCGGGTCGAGAGTCTCAGGGAGCTCAAGGCTTTCGTCAGGTTCCCCTACTCCATCTACAAGGGCGATCCCTGCTGGGTCCCGCCCCTAGACATGGACGATCTGACGACTCTCAGGAAGGACAAGAATCCCGCCTTCGAATACTGCCAGGCCGAGTACTGGATGGCGTTCGCCGACGGCAGGGCGGTAGGCCGAATCGCCGGCATCGTCAACGACCGGGTCATAGAGAAGTGGGGCAGGAAGTACGCTCGCTTCGGTTGGATCGATTTCATCGAGGATTTCGAGGTCGCCTCGGCCCTCGTCAAGACCGTCGAGGACTGGGCCAGATCCAAGGCCCTCGAGGGCATCTGCGGCCCCTTGGGCTTCACCGACCTCGACAAGGAAGGGATGCTCATCGAGGGTTTCGACCAGCTCGGTACCTATGCGACGGGCTACAATCGGCCCTATTATCCGAAATACCTGGAACGCCTGGGCTACTCCAAGGACGTCGATTGGATAGAGTTCCGCATCAAGACGCCGGACAAGATCCCCGAGAAGGTGCAGCGCGTTCAGGAGATCATTACCAAGCGCACGGGCGTTAGACTCTACGACTGGAAGGACAAGAGGGACCTCGTCGCCAGATACGGCCATCAGCTCTTCGAGCTCATCGACGAGGCCTACAAGGATCTCTACGGCACCTGTCCTTTGAGCGAGGCGCAGATGCAGTTCTATATCAAGACCTATTTGGGCTTCGTCGACGCCCGCTTCACGAAGGTGATCGTGGACGAAAAGGAGGCTCTCGTCGGTTTCGGCGTGGCCATGCCCAGCCTCTCGCGGGCGGCGCAGAAGGCCGGCGGCAGGCTGCTTCCCTTCGGCCTCGTTCATTTCCTACTCGCCCTCCGCCACCCCGAGGTCATCGACATGTACCTCGTCGCCGTGAAGCCAGAATACCAGGAGCGCGGGGTGGTCGCGATCATCATGAACGCGCTCAACAAGAGCGCCATCGAGGCGGGGGTCAAGTACTCGGAGACCAATGTCGAGCTCGAGACGAACGTCAAGGTCCAGAGCATGTGGAAAGATTACGAGAAGGTCCAGCACAAGCGCAGGAGAGCCTTCGTCAAAAAACTTTGAAGGCTCTCCACGTGCCTTTATTCGCAGGTGGGTCGAATACTCCTTGCTGTGGTCTTTTTCAAGTAACGAAAGGGGTATTCGATCCCACATACAATCAATTACCTTGCAGAACCAACAACCCCGCAGCTGCGGGGTTGTTGATTAAGGTGTTCTAGGGAACGGCGGTCTAGTCTATATTCGCCGCGTATACCTTGTCGAAGTCCTCCTGCACGCGGAAGACTATGTCCATGATGTCCGGGTCGAAGTGGACCTCGCGCTCCTGCCGTATCTTCCGTATCGCCGTCTCGTGGCTATACGAGGGCTTGTAGCTGCGTTTCATGCGCAGCGCGTCGTAGACGTCGGCCAGCGAGACGATGCGCGCGGGGAGGGGGATCATCTTTCCCTCGAGGTTATAAGGGTAGCCGGAGCCGTTCCACCATTCGTGGTGGGATAGGGCGATTTCCCTCGCCATCGGGTTGGGATAGCTCGAGAGGATGAAGGCTCCGTTGATGGTGTGCTCCTTCATGATCCCCCACTCGAACTCGCTCAAGGGCCCTTCCTTGTTGAGGATGTTGTCGGGCGTCCCTATCTTGCCCACGTCGTGCATCGCGGCCAGGAATCCGATGTCTGCGATGAAGTCCTTGTCCACCTCGGGCCATCGAGGATCGTTGAACATCTCCTTCGCGATGAGGCTGGTGTAGATGTTGACGCGCTCGATGTGCTTGCCGGTATCGTTGTCCTTGAGCTTCGAGGCCTCTAGGAGCGATGAGAACATATCCCTCAGGAACTTCCTGTTCTCCTCGGTAACGTCGTCCATGTAGACCGAATAGGCTCCCGGCTTCTCCTTGAGCCGAGTCTCCGCCTCCCCGTCGTCCTCGGAATAGAAGGGAAAGATGTGGACCTTGGTTATGACGGCGGCGGCGTTCTTGGCCTTGTGGGAAATGGTTCCCTTCCACGCGTGACCCGCCTCGTCGCGGCTCAGCGCCTCGTTGATGGAGCGGGCCGTCTCGGGACTTATCGATCTCGACAGGGTGCCGAAAAAACTCGGGGATTCGGGATAGCCGAAGGCCTTGAGCAGGTCCTTGAACGACTCGTTTCGGAAAACGAAGCCCATGGATTCGTCCAGGAGGGCGAGCGGCTCGGGTATCTGGTCGTAGCTGTGGATTACGCTCCTTGTCCCCGCCTCGGATAATAGGGGAGAATCCGAGGGCATCGCCTTGGCCTCTTTTTCGACCTCCGGCGGCTCGTCGACGGATTCGAGCTCTTCGATCTCGTCCTGAGCATCCCAGGAATAGGAATTTTCCATAGACTCCCGTACTTCCGATCTCCGAGGGACCCGATGCGGTCTCTCGAAGAAGGATTATTGGCTACGAAGCCGGCTCCTCGGCCTCGCTCGGTCTCAAATAGAGCGGTCCTTCGTCGGTTTTCCCCGGCCCCCCCTCTCGGAATGCGATGAGTCCCAGCGCGGCGATGGCGCGCGCGGCGGGGGTCCTCGCCCTTTCGTCGACCCAAAAGCCGCTGCGTTCCAAGGCGTATCCGCGAAACAGCTCCGCGTCAGGGCCAGTCGCCAAGGCCTTAGGATAAGTATCAAGTAGCGCGGCCAGCTTATCAAGGGGAATATCGAGCCAGTCCGTCGCCCTTCGGCCGCGCAGGTAAACGGCGGAATAGACTCTTCCCTTCCTGCCGTCGATGATGGGCGCGACCGCTCCGTCGAAGCAGTCGTAGCCCCAGGCCAGCGCATCGAGCGTCGGCACCGAGATCCAGGGTATGGCGAGGCCCGCGGCTATGCCCTTGGAGGCCGCCATGCCGATGCGAAGTCCCGTGAACGAGCCCGGGCCCCGCGCGCAGGCGACGAGGCCGAGCTCGGACCTGAGGGTGAGGGACCGCGCGAGGCAGGAGTCCGCCAGCTCGATGATTCGCTCGGCGTGGCGCAGGCCCAGGTCCAGCGAGGCTTCCGACCAGCCGGAATCCTTCATCAAGGCGACGGACAGGATATCGGTCGAAGCGTCGATAGCCAGGACGTTCATCGCAATGAAGCTTCCAGGGCCTCGCCCTCGATTCGAAAGACCCTGCTCCCATCGCCATCGACCGATATGTCGACGGCTTGCGCCCCGGGCGGAAGGGCGGAAGCCACGCGCTCGCTCCACTCGATGAGGCATACTCCGCCCGAGTCGGTCATCAGGTCCTCGCCGCCGACGGACTCGAAATCCGCCGGCCCGGAGAGCCGGTACGCGTCTATATGGTGGAACCTGAGCCTTCCCTGGTATTCCGAGACGATCGTATAGGTGGGGCTGGTCACCTCTTCGATAACGCCGAGGCCTCGCGCGAGGCCCTTGGCGAAGACGGTCTTACCGGCTCCGAGCCCCCCCGTCAAGGCTATCACGGTGCCGCCGGGGAGAGTCTTCCCTAAGGCTTCGCCGAGGGCTAGGGTTTCTTCGGGCTTGCGGAGCCGGATCTGCCTCAGGGCAGTCTCCCGGAGCGCTCCATCTCTACGACATAATCCTTGATCGCGTGGATTACGGAGAGAGCCGGAAATTCAAGGGCGTCGAGGAGGTGTATCCTCACGTCGGGCGGGCCGAGCGGGCCGTGCTCGAGCGTTATGGAAACGTCGCTCTCGCTCTGCCGCTCGTCATATTCGATGACGGCGACGGCCGTGAGCTCCTTGATGTAGTGCAGCGGCGAATCCCTTCTGGCGAGATCCCGAAGCTCGACCACCCTCATGCTTCAATTGTAGGTAGGGTCGGGCGTCGGAGTCAAGACAGCTCGGCATACGCCTCAATCCGCGTATCCGTAGACGTAGGACAGTATCGCGTTGAGGCCTTGGCGGGAGATCTTGACGAACTGAACGTGCATCACTCCGCCGAAGTTCCTCGCCTTGTTCATCCTGATGACCTTGGCGAAGGCCGCCTGAGCGCCGCCTCCGCCGGGATTGAAGGTGATCTTGACGAACTCGCCGGCAGGCAGGGGATTGGCGGTCTGGATGCCCAGGCCGCCGGCCGATATGTCGACTATGGTCCCCGGGTAGGGAATATTCTCTACCTTCGCGGCGCTCCGCTGGCCGACCTTCGGCGCCTTCGCGCCGGATTTGGCCGCAGTCACGGCCACCCGATAAAAGGTGCAAGGGGCCTTCATCTCGCGGCGAGCATGGCGACGCGCCGGCAGGGCGCTCACCGAGTCGCTGTGCGCCAGCACCATTGCGTCCTTGCCCCCCATTTTTTCCCAGCCGGCGACCCGCGTCGCGAACTGGTAGCCCTGATGGCTCTGCGCATAGAAATAGCAGGTAAGCCGGGTTCCGCGCCGAAAGCGGAGGGCTTCGCCGTACGAGTCCGATACCGGCTCGACGACGATGCCGTTAGGCTCGACGGCCAATATAACGGAGGGATAGGACTCCTCGCCGGGCGCGATGAAGGTGAGGGGGGCTCCGCGGCCGAGCTGTCTCGTGCTTCTTACCGTTCCGCCCTGCGCGCTGACGCGGGTCAGTCGCTCGCGCGCCGCGAAGAGCCGAGCCTTGCGCTCGTCGGCGTCGGTCTCGGAGTCGGCGGCCTTGTCTATGTGTCGATAGGCGTCCTTGAAGAAGGCATCCAGCTTCTGCTGGTTGCGGAAGACGAATTCGGGATTGGAAAGGGAAAGGGCCTTCCCGAAATACTCGAGAAATCGCACGTCCTCCTCGGGCAGGCCGGCGGATCGCGCGGCCCTGCGGAAGGAATGCTTGTCGAAGGACGAGGACCGGCCCAAGCCTCCGGCGTTCTTCCTGATCACGACGATCAAGATGACGACGAGGATCGCGGCGCCTATCACGATCATGGTGCTCGAGCCGAAGCCGGCGCCGCCCGTGGAATAGAGGTTGCTGCCTAGCTGTATCAATACCGGTTGCGCGGTCATGACTCGGGAAGCGCCTCTCGCATCGCCCCGAAGAAGCTTCGCATGCGCGGCAGGACCTCGTATTCGGCGAGGTCGCCGATGAGCACCGCGTCCTTGCGCTCGAAAGCGTCGGTGAGCTGGCGGAGCACGCCGTTAAATTCTCCGTAGAAGTCCGGCATGGCCGATCCGCCGACGAAGATGGATGCGGTGTCGATCCCGCTTCTCCTGAGCTCCGGGATTATCCGTATCACCTTGTTGAAGATCTCGACGAAATAGAGGACGGCTTTCATGGCCTGGTCCTCCTTGCCCGTTTGGAGAAGGACTGGAAGGTCGGCCAGCTCCTCGGACCTCGCGTCGAAGAGGGAGGCCGCGGCCCGCATCTCTTCGGCCGGATGGCGCAGCTCGGCGAGCCTCTCGTCGAATATGCCCTTGAGGCGATCCGACTGGGCGGAGAGCTCCACGCGGGCGGCATTGTCGGGTTTATCGCCGGCGCGGTCGAGGATGTCCGAGAAGAGCTGCACGAAGGAGAGCTCGTCGGCAGCGAAGAGTCCGGCGAAGGCATCTCTCATGTCCCGCGCTCCGGTTCGGAGGCCAGGCCAGACGGCGGTCGTATCCTCGGCGGCCGTATCCTCGGCAGAGCGCTTGGAAATGGCGAGGAGCTCAAGCAGGGTCTCCAGGGCGCGAATCCTGATCGCGGCCGCGTCCTCGGCGCGGATCTCGACGCTCGAAACCGAGGCGGAAGGCATCTCGGCGAAGCGGGCGTAGCCGTCGGCGTCGACCTCTTCACCGTCGACCTTGAGGGATACGATCACCGACCCAGCCCTGTCGAGCAGGTCGTCGGCTCCCGCGAGCAACTCTCCGAGATTGGCCGAGTCCTTTGCTTCGATGGCGAGGGGCGCCCCGTTCACGGTTATCAACATGCGATTTCCTTCCTCGCGCCGTCATTGGCCCGAGTTCTGCTTCGAGAAGCTGTCGATTGAGCTGGATGCGCTCTCCATTCTGTTGAGGCTCGCTTCCATGTCCCCGTATTTTTGCTTCAGCTCGGACTCCTTGTCGGCGAGCTTCGCGTCGAGGTTGTCCAGATCGCTCTTGTCCCTCCCGATTTGCGAATCGATGGTGCCGGTCTTGAGCGAGATGATGCCGCCCGTCTCGACGTAGGGCTTGAGCATGCTGTCTATCGCGTAAGCCAGGCCGGAGTCGACTATGAGATCCCCGTTCGTGTCGTTGCCGAAAAACTGCTTGGCCGCCTCGAAGTGATCGGCGAGGGCCTTCGCCAGAGTCTCGTCCTCGATCTCGAGGTAGCCGCGCATCTTCGAGACGTCGAAGCTCCCGCCTGAGCCCAGCTTGCTCGCGTTCGTCGAGATGCCGAGCTGGGCGAGCAGGGCCATGTCGGGGCCGTCCCTGGTGGGGTAGGGGGAGGTCGCGATGCGTTGCAGGGAACTGCCGAGAAGGTTCAGGGTCGAGTCGCCCTGGAGCGTCCCTAGCCTATCCTTGGCCGCTTTCTTCTCGTCGTCGGTAAAGTAGGTGATTTCGTTTATCACCTTCTCGTCGTTGCGCGTAAGGATGTTGATCTGAGCCATGAGCTTGTTATAGTTGCCGACGAAGGCCACTATCGCCGACTGGACGGCGTCGCGGTCGGGTTGAATCCTGAGCCGAACGAGCTTGTCCGAGGCAGACTGGATATTCAACGTAACTCCCGGGATCGCGTCCGATATCGCGTTTTCCGGGCGCGCGATCTCGATTCCATCGAGGGCGATGACGGCGTCCTGGGCGGTCGAGATGGGGTTGAGGGGCCGAAATCCCCCGGTCTCGGTCGGATCGTAGATTCGCGCCTTCAAAACCTCGAGACGCCGCGTCGTATCCTTCACGCGGAAGCCCAGGGCCGAGATCGAGCTGCCGTACGAGTCCAGCTTGACGCTTAGCTTCTGCGTCCCATCCCCGTCCTGGAGGTCGGGAAGGGCCCTGGAACTTCCGTCGGGCCCGATGACGCTCGCCATCGACATATCCTCGACGAGGGGGGGGGAGGGAGGAGGGACCCAGTCGGGCAGACCCGAGGCGGAAGGCGCGCCGGTCACGGTGATGCCTTCGTAGGTGGCCGAGCCGACCGTGCCGAGACTCGGGCCCGGCGGAGGCGAAGGGGCCTGCTCTCTCGGCAGACGCGTCATTCGATACTCGATCTCGAGTACCATGCCCGCCGTCTTGGATTGCGGGTTCAGCTCGAGCTTGGCCTCTCCGCCCGCCGTCAACGACAGCCCGCCGTCGGCCGCGCCGACCGCCGCGGAGTCCATGGGATTGTCCCATCTGACGGCCTTAGCCGGATCGAGCTCCTGCCTCGACGTGGAGACGCGCTCGACGAGCCCGGCGTCCAGCGCGAGCTTGACCGCGTCGCCGTCGAAGCCGAGGCGGTTCGTCCCGCCGGTCTTCAGCGACTCGATGACCAGTGACCTGGTATCGGTCTTTCTGGAGACGACCTGCGCGCGAAGGAGGTCTCCTCCCTTCCTCGTAAGGGCGTCGGCGAAATCCTGGAGGCTTCCGCCTCCGAATTTGAGATCGACCCTCTTGTCTCCGACCGTAAACGCGTAGTCCCCGGCGGCCACTTTATAGTCCTTGGCCAGCTCGGAGGAGATGAGGCGATCGGCCGCCGCCGCGCGCTTTACCAGGATAGTCCTATCCTGCTCGAGGGCCTCGCGCGTCGCCGTGGCGGTAAGGACCTCCTCGTCCGAGGATTTCGCGATCCGCGCGTCGAAGGGATTCTTGAAGTTGTAGAGGTCCTGCGCCCCCTGGCGCAAAGTCCCGAGCTTCTGATTGAAGTCCAACCAGACCGTCTTTTGCGTCTCGAGGGCCTTGATCGCGTCGGCTTCCTTGTCGCGCGGAATTCGCTCGACTTTCATGAGGCCGTCGATGAGTTTTTGAGTGCCATATTTGTCGCTGGCCGTTCCGGGTATGGAGAAGTCGGACATTCTCGCCTCGAGGGATGATCGAGCTGGCGCGCGAAGACGGGAATCAGGCCGATTTGTCGAAAAGAAGGCCTAGCACTTCCCGAATATGCTCATAAACGCGCTGCAATTCCGCCGGCGGAATCTCCCTCACCACTTTATCGGTGTCGTTGTCGATGACCTTGACGACCACTTCCCCGAGCTTCTCGTTGAGACTGAAGGACAGGCGTCGATTGAAGGTCTCGCTGACCCGCTGGAGATCGCGGATCGCGGTCTTGAGGTCGTTGGGGACTTCGGCCGGCGGCTTGACGGCTCCCGCCAAGATGGGGCCGAGCGAGTCGGAGGCGATTTCCTGAGGAACCGGCGCGCGCCTCGACCCGTCGATCGGGGCCGGCGAGGAAGTTCGTATGGAAGATACGTCGAGAGCCATGTTAAGCCTCCGACAAGATAATCGGGAGAAAGGCGGGAAGGGGGCGCGTTCCCCTCCCGCCTGTTTCGCTTCCGCCCGTCAGGCGGTCGCATGGAGGAATTCGAGAGAAGACGTCCAGAAGTCTCTCGTTACCTCATTTCGATGAACGGATTCCGTCAGCCGAGAAGCGTCATTACGTTCTGCGAGCGGGTGTTTGCCTGGGCCAGCATCGCGGAGCCGGCGCGATCGAGGATCTGGTTCTTCACGTAGTCGACCATTTGGCTAGCCATGTCGGTGTCGCGGATTTGGCTCTCCGCGGCCTGCAGGTTCTCAGCCGCGACCGATACGCCCTTCGCCGCCATCTCGAAGCGGTTCTGGTACGCGCCGAGGTCGGCGCGCTGCTTTGATACGACTTTCAGCGCCGAATCGAGGGTGCCGATCGCCTGGTTTGCCTTGCCCGGGTCGGCGATCGATACCATGTCCGAGGCGCCCTGCGCTCCTTTGATGCCGAGGGCTTCGGCGGTCATGGTGCCGATGAAGACCTGCTTGCTCTGGTCCATGTTGGCGCCCACCTGGAACTGCATCACCTGCGGGCCGTTCCTCGCGAAGCGTCCGGTGAGCAGGTTCATCCCGTTGAACTGGGCATGGCTGGCTATGCGGTTGATCTCGTCGACGAGCTGCGATACCTCGACCTGGATCTGCATCCGGTCCTCGGAGGTGTACACGCCGTTGGCACCCTGCACCGCGAGCTCTCTCATGCGGTGGATGATGTCCTCGGTCTCGCCCAGGTAGCCTTCAGTCGTCTGGATGAACGAAATGCCGTTTTCGATGTTCCTGGTAGCCTGATTGAGCCCGCGGATCTGGCTTCTGAGCTTTTCGGAGACCGCGAGTCCCGAAGCATCGTCGCCCGCCCTGTTGATGCGCTGCCCGGAGCTGAGCTTCTCGATGTCCTTTGCGATGTCGACGCCGGTGTTAGCCAGCACGCGATTCGCGAACATCGCGCTCATGTTGTGATTGATGATCATCTGACCCTCCTTGAGGTATATCCGCGGCGGCCTTCCATGCCGTCGCGTTCCTTGCGCGCACGCCGACCGGGGAATGGGGCGAAAGATCGCGCCGTCCCATTCCGTTCGTCCCCGTGCGGCAAGGAGCGCGCCCCTTCTGCAGGGCGCCCTCTATGCCTGTGCGCGCGGGAGGGTGTTTGTCAAAGACCGACGGAGAGGACGGCCTCACCGGACCGCCCTCCCCATAATCATACTACGCTACTGGAGCAGCTGCAAGACCGATTGCGTCCTTTGGTTGGCCTGGGCGAGCATTGCCCCGCCCGCCTGGACCAGGATCCTGTTCTTGGTGTATTCGACCATCTGGGCGGCCATGTCGGTGTCCCGGATTCTGCTCTCGGCGGCCTGGAGGTTCTCGGCCCCGACGTCGATGCCCTTTATGGCGTGCTCGAGGCGGTTCTGGTAGGCCCCGAGGTCGGCGCGCTGCTTGTTGACCCTCTTGAGCGCCTCGTCGACGACTCCGATCGTCCTGTTGGCGCCGTCGGCGTCCTCGAGGTTCACTATGCCTTCGCTGCCTACGTTCCGGACTCCGAGGGCCCTGGCGGTCATCGTCCCGATGTAGATGCGCTTGCGCTGATCCATGTTGGCGCCGATCTGGAACCACATGGAACCGGTCACGGCGTTCTCGCCGTTGTCGCGGGCGAACCTGCCGGTCAGGAGATTCATGCCGTTGAACTGGGCGTGGCTGGCGATCCTGTCGATCTCGTCCACGAGCTGGGATACCTCGACCTGGATCTGCATGCGATCCTCGTTGGTATAGACGCCATTGGCGGCCTGCACCGAGAGCTCGCGAAGGCGCTGAATTATGTCCTGGCTTTCCTGGAGGTAGCCCTCCGTAGTCTGGATGAAGGAAATGCCGTTGGCCGCGTTCTTGCTGGCTTGATTGAGGCCGCGGATCTGGCTGCGCATCTTTTCGGATACGGCGAGGCCGGAGGCGTCGTCGCCTGCGCGGTTGATCGACTGGCCCGAAGAGAGCTTTTCCATGTTCTTGGAGAGCGCGTCGTTCGTCTCGCGGAGAGCCCTGTCGGCGAACATAGCGCTCAGGTTGTGGTTGATAATCATAAAGATCCTCCTTGCAGTATGTCCCGGCGCATCCTTGCCCCGGGTTTTCTGATCGAATGCCGTCCTTTCGCCCGACTGGCGGAATCGGCCATATACGGGATCGGCTTGCCTGGCTGCTCCCCGAACCGCCTCCTTTCTCGCGATGCCGAGCGATTCGGCTCAAGCCGAAACACAGGCGTCCGATAATTTAAGAAAGGGATGAGAGCCTTCGTCCCGCTACGGGTCTGGAGCTCGCAGTCCCTCGCTTTGTATATCGGCGAATCCCCATCTGAACTTTAGCTTCATCCGGGAATCCCGCGACGTCTCGCGGGAAAACTTCGGCTTGCCCGAGCCATAGCGAGGACGTACAATGCGAGCTATCCCCATTCGGAGGCTCTCATGAAATCGTCCGATTTTTGGCACGGCGTTTCAGACGGCAAAACCATATTTGTTCGCGCTTGGCTCCCCTCGGGGACGCCGAAGGCCCTCCTCCTCGTCGCTCATGGGATGGCCGAGCATTCCGGCCGCTACGAGCGCCTCGCCGAGTTGATGACGGGCGTCGGCTGGGCCGTCTACGCGCCCGACCATCGCGGCCATGGCCGGAGCGCAGCGGCGGGCGAGCTCGGCTGGCTCGCCGAGCGCGACGGCTTCTCGAGGCTGCGCGACGATCTCCACGAGGTCGCCCAGGAGGTCGCGGCCGACCATCCGGGTCTTCCCCTCTTCCTGCTTGGGCATTCGCTCGGCTCCCTCATCGCCGAAGCCTTCCTCGGCTCCTATGGAAAGGGGCTCTCCGGCTGCGTGCTCTCCGGCGTCCTGATCCCGCCCGCGCCGCTCCTCCTCTTCGCGGCGAGACTCATCGCGGCGCTGGGCTCGATCTTCAAGGGACAAAGGGCGCCCGCCAAGCTCCTCCACAAGATGAGCTTCGACTCGAACAACAAGGACTTCGAGCCCGCTCGGACTCTAATGGATTGGCTGTCCCGCGACGCGGCGGAAGTGGACAAGTACGTCGCCGATCCCCTGTGCGGCTTCGTCTGCAGCTTCGGACTCTATCGCGACCTGTTGACAGGCTTCTCGTCGGTCTACGGCAAGGGCTCCGGCTTCTCGAATCTCGCGAAGAGCCTGCCCATCTTCATCCTCGCCGGAGCCGAAGACCCTTTAGGCGGCGCCCTGGGCTTTGTGCCCCTCTTGGCGGGGAAATACAAGGCCGCCGAGCTTCAGGACGTCGAGACTAGGCTTTATCCCGGCGCCCGCCACGAGATCCTCAACGAGACGAACAGGGATGAGGTCATGGCCGATGTAAAAGCCTGGCTCGAATCGAAGGCGGGCAAGGCCTAACTTGACCCGCCGCCTCGCTTCGATTGTATAATATCGCGCATTTCATCCATTTCTTCGCGAGGCGCAGCATTGCTCATCCGCTACCGCAGATCAGAAGACGGCAGGCTCCTGGCCAAGGCCGTCGTATACACCCAGGCGGAACATAGGATCGAGCGCTCGGGAATAGATCCCGACGCGCTCCGGATCGTAGAGCGCCTGCGCGAGAACGGCCACGAAGCCTATATCGTCGGCGGCGCGGTCCGCGATCTGCTGCTCGGCCGCATGCCGAAGGATTTCGACATAGTCACGGACGCTCCGCCTTCGCGCATCAAGCGGGTGTTTCGCTCGGCCCGCGTCATCGGAAGGAGGTTCCGCCTGGTGCATGTCTACGCCGGGCCCAAGATTTTCGAGGTGTCCACGTTCAGGTCCATCGCCAACGGCACCGTCGGCAACGAATTCGGCAGCATCGACGAGGATGCCCATAGGCGCGACTTCACCCTCAACGCGCTGTATTTCGATCCCTACGATTCGACTCTGGTCGACTATGTCGGAGGATTCAAGGATATCGCCGTCAGGAGAATAGAGCCTGTCATCCCCCTCAAGACTATCTTCAAGGAAGACGCGGTCCGGATGATTCGATGCGTCAAGTATGCGGCGACCGCCGGCTTTCGGATCCCCCTCAAGCTCAGGATGGCGCTCAGGCGGGATTCGGCCTTGTTGGGCGCGGCCAGTCCCTCGCGCCTGACCGAAGAATTCCTCAAGATACTGGGATCGGGCTCTTCGGTGAAGATAGTCGAAGGCCTAGCTCGATTCGACCTGCTCCGCCATATCCTCCCCGAGTGCGCCGCTCTCATGAGGACGAGCCCCGCCTTCGCCGCCTCGCTACGCGAGGCGCTCGGCGAGCTCGACGAGCACGCGAAAATCACTTCCAGGGATGCTTCACTTTCCGTCTTCTTGGCCCATTACCTCAAGCCCTTCCTCGAGAGCGGGCCCGACCGCATCGTCGATACTCCCGACGCCTATCGAGAGGCGGTGCACGAGGCAAGGCTCTTTCTCGCTCCCTTGAATCCGCCCCGCGTCGAGCTCGAAGCCGCCGTCCTCATCGTATTCAAGAGGCGGGGAATATCGCCCATGCAGCGGCCGCGAAAGTGGGGCGCCGAAAGGGGCGAATACCGGGTCCCCGATTCCGTCCGCAAGGAAGCGGGGCGAAGAGGAGGGGCGCAGCGCCAGAACGATAGGGGCGAGCCTCGGAAAGAAGAGACCCCGTCGGAGCCTCCGCCGGGAGAGGGCGGGACGATTCGCGCGGAAGGCGCGGCCGCGAAGCGAAGGCACCGCAGGAATCGAAACAGGCACAGACCTCAAGGCGGACAGGCCGCTCGCGAGCCGCCGGGTGCATAAGCCCGTACCTTGACAAGTCTTCTCCTTATTTTCCAGAATGTCGTCGTGAGGATCCACAGGCTCGATGCCCTTTCGATCGACGAGCTCTATGCGCTTGCCGATAAAACGGGACTCGATCTGCCTCCGGGATTGGAGAGGCCCTTCGTCGTCGAGGAGATCCTCGAGGCCCTCGAGGAAGATTCGGAGGATAGGCGCGCCGCCCAGGGCGAGGCGGTGCACATCGACGAGAAGAAGTATTCGGGGCTGCGCATCGGCGATTTCGATCTGGATCTGGACCGGGGCGAATCCCTGGCGCTTCGATATAACGAGACCATGATACGGGCCATCGCGCGGGACCCTTCCTGGGCATTCGCGTATTGGGACGTGGCCGATTCAGAGCTCGAAATGCTTCGCGGCGACGACACCTCGGCGGGGATATTCCTTCGCGTCTCGGAGATAGGGGCGACGGGGGAGAGCGGCGATTCGCAGCGCGAGTACTTCGACATCCCCGTCGCGGACAACGACTATCAATGGTATATAAACCTGCCGCGCCCCGGCATCCGCTTCCGAATCGACCTCTGTGCTCGGAGAGGGGGACAGGCGGGAAAATTCCGGATTCTGGCCCGCTCCGGCGAAATAGAGTCTCCGAGGCAGGGATTCTCCGCTTCGGTACAGGATCTCGATCCCGCGTCCTTCGAGCTCCTCGTCCTGTCCGGCGTGGAAGACCTCCCGCTCGACGATTCTTCCGAGGGAAACCCGCTTCGAATCTTGCCTTCCGGCCCCGCGAGGTCCGGTAATCGCGCCGATTGAGGGATTCAAAGGATGAAAACCGCCTACCTCGCCCTCGTCCTCAATGCGCATATGCCATTCGTCCGACGGCCAGAGCATCCGCATTTCCTGGAGGAGCGTTGGTTCTTCGAGGCGGTTTCCGAGACTTATCTCCCTCTCCTTCGCGTATTTCGATCGCTCGAGGCGGACGCGGTGCCTTTCCATCTCACGCTGAGCGTCTCGCCCACCCTCGCCTCGATGCTCGGCGACAAGCTACTGTGCGGGCGCTATGCGGATTATCTCGATTCCCAGCTCAGGCTCGCCGCGGCCGAGGAGGATCGCATCGGGCGCGACCCGGTATTCGGACCTCTCGCGCGGATGTATCGAGCGCTGTACTCGGCCGACAAGGACGACTTCCAGGGGCTCTACGGCGGGGACATCGTTTCCGCCTTGGATTTCTACTATAAAAAGGGGAGGGTGGAGCTCGTAACGAGCGGGGCCACCCACGCCTTTCTTCCGATCTTCCGCGATTGTCGCGAGGCTGTGACCTCGCAGGTCGAAACCGCGATAATCGCCCACCGCAAGATCTTCGGGAAGCATCCGGCGGGCTTCTGGCTTCCGCAGATGGGATGGTACCCGGGAATCGGAGAGGTGCTTCGATCGTATAACGTGCAATATACTGTCGTGACGACCAGGGGCGCGATGCTCGGCGAGCCTACGCCCCGTTATGGATCCTTCGCTCCGGTCGAGTGCCCATCGGGCCTCGTGGTCTTCATCCGGGACGCCGGCGCGACCAAGGCGGTATGGTCCGAGTCGACGGGCTATCCGGCCGATCCCGTCTATCGTGATTTCTATCGCGATATCGGCTTCGACCTCCCGGCCGACTACGTCAAGGCCTACCTGCAGGATACGGACGAGCGGATCTTCACGGGATTCAAGTACTGGGCGGTGACCGGCAGGACGGAGGAAAAGCGCCCCTATTACCCCGCGGTCGCCGCGGTCAGGGCGGTCCGGCACGCCGCGAGCTTCCTCGCCGAGCGCAAGGCCTCGGCGTCGGCCGCTTCCGGCCTCATGGACAGGCCCCCCCTCATGGTATGCCCGTTCGACGCGGAGCTCTTCGGCCACTGGTGGTTCGAAGGCCCGGCTTTCCTCGAGGCCCTGTTCCGCCAGGCCGCCTCCGACGATGAGCTCGCCGTCTCGACCCTCGGCGACTATCTCAGGGACTTCCCTCCGGCTCAGAAGTCGGTGCCGGAATTCTCATCCTGGGGAGACGGCGGCTTCGCCGAAGTCTGGCTCGACGGCTCCAACGACTGGATTTACAGGCACGTGGCCAAGGCGATCGAACGAATGTCGGAGCTCGCGGAGCGCTTCCCCGACGAATCGGGCCTGCGGGAGCGGATTCTCGATCAAGCGGCGCGCGAAGTCCTTCTCGCCATGTGCTCTGATTGGGCCCTCCTCATGCGGGCGGGCAAATCCGCGGGCTTCGCGCGGCGCCAGATCGAGGAGCCTATCGCGAATTTTGGCCGGATTTACGACATGCTCTGCTCGAATACGGTCAGTACCGAATGGCTCACCCGGCTCGAGAAGAGGAACAACCTCTTTCCTTCGATAAACTACCGGATGTTTAGGCGCAAGAGATGAAAGGGCCCGCTAAGCTCCGCGCGAACCCTACTTGAATCTCGGCTTCGCCCCGTGGCATTATTCGCCATGGAGACCCGCGACATTTTCGAGAATCTCTCTCCCCTCGACCATCGGTACTGGAAAGCCAACGAGGAAGTATTCGATTCGCTCTCCTCGATCCTATCCGAGAAGGCGCAAGTGCGCTGGTGCGCGAGGGTCGAGGCCGCCCTCCTCGAAACCCACCTTGAGCTCCGCGATCGCTCCGATCCGGAGCTCTTCGCTTCTATAGGGGAAATAGCCGAGACTATCGATCCTTCCGAGGTATACGCCGAGGAAGAAAGGACGAGGCACAACATCCGCGCCCTCGTCAACGTCTTCCAGCGCAAGGTCGCCCCCGAGGTCGCGAATCTCGTTCATCTCGGCGCGACGAGCGCTGACATCCTGGATACCGCCAAGTCCCTGGCGCTGCGCGAGGCGTCAAGGCGCGTCGTCCTTCCCCTGCTCGCCCGCGTCGACCTCGAGCTCTGCCGCATAGCCGTCGAGGAGGCGGAGACTCCGCAGGTTGGGCGTACCCACGGGCAGCACGCGGTCCCCCTGACCTTCGGATTCGCGATGGCCGCATACGCGAGCCGCCTGGGCAAATGCGTCCTCCGCGCGCGCGATCTGAGCGGGGACCTGCGAGGCAAGCTTGCCGGGGCGGTGGGTTCGTATAACGCGCTCTCGATGAGCTATCCCGACCCCGAGGCCGTGGAGAGAAGCTTTCTCGAGCGCCTCGGCCTCGAGGCATCCGAGCATTCGACTCAGCTGGTCGAGCCCGAGCACGTCCTCAGGCTCCTTCTCGAGCTCAACGCGGCCTTCGGAGTGCTGGCCAACCTCGCCGACGACCTGCGCAGCCTGCAACGGACCGAGATAGGGGAGGTGCGGGAATCCTTCGCCCGGGGACAGGTCGGCTCTTCCACGATGCCTCAAAAGCGGAACCCCTGGAACAGCGAGCACGTAAAGAGCCTGTGGAAGGCCTTTTCGCCCCGCGTCCTCTGCTTTTACTCGGATCAGATATCCGAGCATCAGCGCGATCTCACGAACTCCGCGAGCGAGCGATTCGTGCCGGAGTATCTCGCCGGCCTCTCGGCCGCGGCGAACCGGATGCTCTCCGTCCTCGAGGGCCTGGTCGTAGACCGCGAGCGCATGGCCGCGAACCTCGGAATGACGGGCGGGGCGGTCCTCGCGGAGCCGGCCTACATACTTCTCGCGGAGTCCGGGGAGGCCGACGCGCACGAGCGGATGCGCCGCATAACGCTGCTCTGCGAGAGGGAAGGCCTCTCCCTGCGGCAAGCCCTGGAACGGGAGGGCGTCCTCGGGCCGCTTACGCGAAGGCTCGAGGCCCTCGGCTTCGCCGAGGCCTCGTCCTTCTTCGAGGAGCCCTGGCGCTATCGGGGGAAGGCTGCCGAGCGGGCCCGCGCCGTCGGCGGAAAATACCGCGGGCTCATGGGGCCCATCGTCGCGGGAGGAACTGGCGCGCCCGCGCGCTGATGGCAGGGTCCGACCGGCGCGCGCCGCCGCCGGCCCGCTGCCGGCGACGGGCCGGCCGCCGGCGGACGTAATATGGCGGCCGCCGCGGGATGGCCGTCCGGAAGGCGCGGTTCGCGCCGATAGCGCATTCGCTGCGCGGAAGGCCCTCATGTTCGAAGAGACCTATTCCTACGACGACATCCTCCTTATTCCCGGCTATTCGGAGATCCTCCCGAGGGACGCGGACGTATCCGCCGTCATCGCCGGAGATATTTCGCTCAACGTTCCGGTCCTTTCCTCCGCGATGGATACCGTCACCGAGGAGAGGATGGCCGTAGCCATAGCCTTGCAGGGCGGCGCCGGCGTCATCCATCGCAATCTCTCGCCGGGCGATCAGGCCGAGCAGGTCGCCGCGGTCAAGCGCTATCTCAATTGGATCATCGAAAACCCCGTTACCGTCGAGGCTCATCGGACTCTCCGGGACGTCCGGGCGCTGATGGAGTCCCAGAGGGTCACGGGCCTGCCGGTCGTCGACCGGGCCGGGAAGCTCATGGGAATCATCACCGCGCGCGACCTCCGCTTCAGGCGAGACGACCTCGCCCTGGTGAGCGACGCCATGACTTCGCGCGTGGTGGTCGAGAGGCCGGACGCGACGCCGGCGAGCGCTCGCGCCAAGTTCGACGAGCATCGCATAGAGAAGCTGCCGGTAGTGGACGACGAGGGCAGGCTCGCGGGGCTCATCACGGTCAAGGACATGGAAAAGCACGAGCGCTTTCCGCGCGCGGCGACCGACAAGGCCGGCCGCCTCATCGTGGGCGCGGCCGTTTCGCCGCAGGACTACGAGGCGCGCATGCCTCTCCTCAAGTCGGCGAGAGTCGATTTCGTGGTCCTCGATACGGCCCACGGCGATTCGCGCAACGTAGTCGACGCCGTCCGCGGCATCAAGCGCTCCTATCCCGGCGTTCCCGTGATCGGCGGCAACGTGGCGACCGCCGAAGGCACGAGGAGGCTGGTCGAAGCGGGCGCGGACGCCGTCAAAGTCGGCGTCGGGCCCGGTTCCATCTGTACGACGCGCATAGTCGCCGGCGTGGGCGTGCCGCAATTCTCCGCGGTGCTCCGCTGCGCGGACGAGGCCGCGAAGTCGGGCATTCCCGTGATCGCGGACGGCGGCATCAAGTATTCGGGCGATATCGTGAAGGCGATCGCGGCCGGTGCCGCGGCCGTGATGGTCGGCAACCTCCTCGCCGGCCTGAAGGAGGCTCCAGGGCGCGAGGTCCTCTACGAAGGCAGGATCTATAAGGAATACCGGGGCATGGGATCGATGGGCGCCCTGAAGGACGGCTCCGGCGACCGCTACGGCATCGCGAAGGACGAGACGCCGGTGCCCGAGGGCATCGAGGGCCGCGTGCCGTACAAGGGCGAGCTCAAGAGCTTCCTTCATCAGCTCATCGCCGGGCTGAGGAAGGGCATGGGCTATTGCGGCTGCAGGGACTTAGGCGAGCTCAGGCGCTATAGGCGCTTCGTGCGCGTCACCCAGGCGGGCCTGCGCGAGAGTCACGCCCACGACGTCGCGATCACCCAGGAAGCCCCCAACTACAGTAGGCCTTGAAGGCTCGGTCCGATATACTCGAATCGATCGATCGGGAAGCCGATTCGATGATCGACTCTGCCTTGAAATCGGCTCGGGGGGCAGCATGAATATCGTGGTGATCGGAGCGCAGTGGGGCGACGAGGGCAAGGGCAAGATCGTCGATTACCTCGCCGCGGACGCGAGGCTCATCGTGCGGTTCTCAGGCGGCGCCAACGCCGGCCATACCATCGTCCTCGGCGGAGAGCAGTACGCGCTCCATCTCGTGCCTTCCGGCATCCTATATCCCGACAAGACGGTCATCCTCGGCACGGGCATGGTCATCGATCCCGAGGCCCTCTTCGCGGAGCTGACGGCCCTGGAAGCGAAGGGCGTTGACTGGAGGGGGCGTGTCCTCGTCTCGGATAGGGCGCACATCGTGCTCCCGAGCTATCGCCAAAGGGACAAGGATATGGACGCCGCCAGGCGAAGGCCCATAGGCACGACCGGACGAGGCATCGGCGTCACCTACGCGATGAAGGCCTCGCGCGACGGCGTCCGGCTCGCGGACCTTTCCGATCCCTCCCGGCTCGAGAACCTCGACGACGCCGATCGGGCCTGGCTCGGGCAGTGGGCGGCCAGGCTCGCTCCCATGTCCATCGATCTCGTACCCTACCTGCGCGCGCGGCGCAACTCCTACGTCCTCTTCGAGGGGGCGCAGGGCGCCCTCCTCGATCTGGATACCGGGACATATCCCTTCGTCTCAAGCGGAATGTCCTGCGCGGCGGGGGCCGCAGCGCAAGGAGGGGTCGGCCCTCGGGCCCTCGACAGGATCCTCGGCGTATTCAAGGCCTATTCGACGAGGGTAGGCAACGGCCCCTTCCCGACCGAGTTCGATCCCGGGTCGCAGAGCGCCCTCGACGCGTATATCCGGGAGACCGGCAGGGAATACGGCGTCACGACCGGCCGGCCGAGGCGCTGCGGCTATCTCGATCTCGTGGCCCTGCGCTATGCCGCGACCGCTAATTCCATAGACCGCCTCGTCCTTACCCATCTCGACGTCTACGACGAGCTCGAGGAGTTCGAGGCCTGCGTCGCCTATCGCGTCCGAGGTCGCATCGTCGAGGATTTCCCGACCGCCGTCGCCGACCTCGCGGAGGCCGAGCCGGTGCTGCGCAGGTTCCGCGGATGGAAGAAAGCGATCGGCGCGGTCAGGGCTTATGGGGAGCTTCCGCGCGAGGCCCGCGATTACGTCGCCTTCATCGAGGAATACGCCGAGACGACCGTCTCGATGGTATCGGTAGGCTCCGATAGGAACGCCACCATCGTCAGGGAGAGTCCGTGGATAAGATCCTGATACTCGATTACGGGAGCCAATATACCCAGCTTATCGGTAGGCGCGTGCGCGAGCTTGGCGTTTATGCCGAGATCCTTCCCGGCGACGCCGCGCTCGACTCGGCGGCCGGCGGCGAGCCGGTCCTCGGGGAGGCAAAAGGCATCGTGCTCTCGGGCTCGCCCCGAAGCGCCTACGATGCCGATGCCCCTCGGCCCCACTCCTCCGTCTATTCGTCGGGCCTTCCCCTCCTTGGCATCTGCTACGGCATCCAGCGCATGACCCTCGACTTCGGGGGAAAGGTTGCGCGTCTCGGCGAGCGCGAATACGGCCGTAAAGCCGTACGCATAGCCGAGCCCGCGGGCTCGAACGGCGGAGGCGACGGCTCGGCTCGATCCTCCGCGCCCGATCCCCTCCTCGCCGGCCTGCCTTCGGAGTTCTCGAGCTGGATGAGCCACGGCGACTCGATCGCCCAACCGGCGCCCGGCTTCGAGGTCCTCGCCTCATCCGATGGAGGCATCCCCGCCGCGCTCCGCGACAGGACGCGGAACGCGTGGGGACTCCAGTTCCATCCCGAGGTGAGTCACTGCGAGGGGGGCATGCGAATCCTCGAGAATTTCGTGGTCGGCATCTGCGGCGCCGCGAGGCAGTGGAGCATGGAAGCCTACCTGGACGAAGTCGCGTCCAGGATCCGAAAAGAAGTCGGGTCTGGCGATGCCCTCCTCCTCATCTCCGGCGGCGTCGATTCCAGCGTCGCCGGCGCCCTTCTCCTGAGGATCCTGCCGCGCGAGAAGGTCCACCTCCTCTATATCGACACGGGCCTCATGCGCAAGGCGGAGAGCGAAGAAGTCATGCGCAACCTGCGCTCCCTCGGCGCCACTCATCTTCATATGGTCGACGCCGAAGGGGAATTCCTGTCCGCGCTTGCCGGCCTGGAAGATCCGGAGGCCAAGCGCCGGGCAATCGGCGACCTCTTCATCCGGATACAGGAGCGCGAAGTCGCCAGGCTGGGCATACCGGAAGCCTTCCTCGCCCAGGGAACCCTCTATACTGACCTGATCGAATCGGGCAAGGGCGTTGGATCCAAGGCTCAGGTGATCAAGAGCCACCACAACGTGCGCAGCCCCCTCGTCGAGGCGAAGCGCAGGGCCGGCCGGGTCATCGAGCCCCTCGACCGACTCTACAAGGACGAAGTACGCTCGCTCGGCCGCCTCATCGGCGTGTCCGAAGACGTCGTACGGCGACACCCCTTCCCGGGGCCGGGCCTCGGCGTCCGGATCCTCGGCGAGGTCACGAAGGATAAGTGCGATCTCCTCCGCGACGCCGATGCCGTGTACATGGCCGAGCTGAAGACTCGCGGCCTATATGACGGGATCTGGCAGGCATTTTCCGTGCTGCTGCCGGCGAAGTCCGTCGGCGTCGCGGGAGACGAGCGTAAGTACGGCTTCGTCCTCGCCCTGCGCGCCGTTATATCCGAGGACGGGATGACCGCAGACGTCTATCCCTTCGAGATGCGCGATATCCTCGCCATATCGAGCGCGATCACCAATCGCGTCCCCGGAATCGGCCGCGTCGTTTACGACATTTCGTCGAAGCCGCCAGCTACAATAGAGTGGGAATAGAAGGTCGGCCGGGATCAGTCGTAAATTCCTCGATCCGTTTTCGGCTTTGCCTAAGCATCCGAGGTAAGGTTTGACATATTTCAAAATAACGGTATATGGAGACTCACCGTTCTTTTTTTCCCATTTTTTAAGTCGCCGCCCGAAAGCGATATCTATTTTGACTCCTCCCGAAAGAATGCTTTGTGTTGCGACGAGTCCATGAAGGCAGGGGGTCGCTACAAGTGAAGGCGAGCGTGAGCTGCGTCGACCAGGTTTCGATCTCCCGCATCGTATATATATTAAAGGAAACGGGAGAGCCGAGGCGACCCCCTACCGGCGCTCGAGCGCTCGCATAGGGAGTATCGGATGCGCGCCTACCTCGCCGGGGAGCTCTCGGACCCGTTCGAGTTCGAGGTCCATCCCGACGAATCCGGCTTCATCCCGGACGGGGATGGAGCCGTCAGGGTGCGGCTGGAGCTGCTTCGCGCGATGGGAGTCTCGTGGATTGCCGTCCGCGCGCTCGAGCCTCGGGGCATCGCGGCGAGGCTCGTCGGCTCAGCGCTCCACGAGTATGCGCCCGGCCGCCTTGTCGAGGCGGAAGCGGCAGGCGCGCAGTTTTTCCTCCACCATGATGCTTACCCGACATATCTCGACGACGACGCCGGGAAAGATATCGCCGCGCGCCTCGACTACTGCCCCATCGTCAGCGTCGAGCTTGCCCAGGAGCTCCGCGATCCGATCGCGAAGCTCGGCTGCCGTCCTGGCGAATTCGTCGCGCGCTCTCTTCGCCTCGGGGCTCGGATGGGCGGCGACGGCATGATCGACCTGGCGCATCCTGCCGGCGAGGAGCCGCATTTTGTCGTTCGCCTGGTCGAGCTTCTGCTGTACCGTAAAATCGGTTCCGACGTGCAGATGCGTGGACTGGAAGGCCTCGTTGCCTAGGCGGCCGCATCGTATGCCGTGAGTGGCGAAGACTTCGCCGCCCATGATGACGCCCTTATCGCCGAGATCCACCGTACCCAGGGAGAATAGGCGGCTGTTGACGATCGCCGAGGCGATTCTCACGTCGCCTCGTGCGGCGACGCGGCAGTTTTGAACGTACTTCGCGCGGAGTTCGCCGCCGACGCGCACCTGACCGCGCCTGCGGCCGATTATCCCTTGGGAGCAGGTCAAGTCTCTCTTCGCGTTCACGTCGAAGGCATCCATCGTCGACTTGCAAACGATCGAGCCCCCTGACCAAACCTTGAAACCGTCGTGGACCGCTCCCTCTATCACGACATCGCCGGGGAAAACGATATGGCCCGTATGGAAATCCACCTCGCCCTTGATCAGGAGGACCTCGTCGACATCGGCCCGACCGCTCTCGATGGAAAGCCTTCCATCCACCGTGGCGACCAGGCTGTCGTCGCGCCGCTCGACATTTCGCCCCGCGACGCAGCTCTCGGGCGTTTCGCGCTCGTAGGGAGTCTCTTTGCCGCGTACGTCTATTCCCGGCGAGCCAGGCCTCTTGGGCATTATGGTGGCTATCGTCTCGCCGGCCTTGACTATGAATATCGTCGCGAGCTCGCGAAAGTCGACGCGTTGGACATCCGCCTCGACATGGGGGCCTGAGCGCCTGAACTTCGGATCTAGGGAAGCGTGCTCGGGGATTTCGGCGACGGGCTTGCTGCCGACGGCGACGACGACATCGCGGAGCACGCGCCGGTCGAGGTTACAGCTCATCACGGATTCCACGATGGTGTCGTCCAGAACGCCGGAGACTACGCCTATGCGACGGAGCAATTCATGGACGAAGGCCGGGTCTATTGGTAGGCCGTCTCCCCGAGGCGGGTAGAAAGTCGCGGAAGCGGACATCGCGTCGGGCGAAAGAGCGACTTCTACCGTACCGTCGATCAAGCCGGCCGAGCTGTGGTAGGAGACTGCTCCCTCGAGGCCGGGCGATGGGCCGCCCTCGGGCCTCGTCTCATGCCCCTCAGGCACGCCGCGCTCGGTCTTTTCCGGAGAGTCGTCCATATCTTCGTTATATATCGGCGACTTGGGCGCGGCTATTGCTCTTTTCCGAGTATTGTGCAAATATTCAGGGAAGCCTGCATTTTTATTCATCTCCGGAGACGTCATGAAAGAGCGTTTCGAGCGTTTGAAGACCGTTCGCGGCCTGATCAAAGCCCATAGAATCGATTCGCAGGAAACCCTTCTTCAGCTGCTTCAGGAGGCCGGTCATAGCGTGACGCAAGCGACCCTATCCCGTGACCTCAAGTATCTGAAGGTCGGTAAGGTGTCGGACGGCCGCTCGGGCTACTATTACACCGTCCCTTCCGACGAGGAACGGCGCGAGTCCGAACGCCACTATATCCAGGATTTCCTTCGAGGCTATGTATCGATCGATTGGAACGCCAGCCTGGCCGTCGTTCGTACTTTTTCGGGGCATTCCGACACTGTCGCCCTGGCTATCGACAATATGGGGATCGAAGAAGTGCTCGGTACCATCTCCGGTCGGGACAACATGGTTTTCATCGCTCTCCGCGAGGGTTCGACGGGCGAGAGCCTGGTAGCCTCGATGAAGAAGAAGATCCCTGAGCTCGAGATAGACTGAATCGAGCTCGGCTCGAGATGGGTTAGACCTTCCTGGGCAGGCTCTTATAAAGACGATGCTCTTCCGACACATGCGCGACGAGGTCCCCGACTTTCCATCCCAGGTTGGTTTCCGTGGTGGTCGCGAAGGCCGCCTCGCCCGCCGCGGGCAGGGCCGCCTTTAGCGCGCGCATGGCGGCCAGGGCTTCTTCGGGCCGAAAGCCGTGCAGTATGACTATCTTCTGGTCTTCCATGGATCGAGTCTACGATAGCGAGGCCTTCTAGGCAAGGGAGCGGAGATCGGCCATATGCGCGAAGCTCGCGTAGGGGGGAATAATGAACGAATTTCTGCAATTCCTCGATATCGTCCTGCACGTCGATAGGTTCATCAGGCCCATATTTCAGCAGTACGGCGAGCTTACCTACGCTTTCATGTTCCTTCTCATCTCCTGCGAGACCGGTCTCGTCGTGACGCCCTTCCTCCCCGGCGACTCGGTCATTTTCACCCTGGGCGCCCTGGCCGCTGGAGGCGGTCTCGACATCGGCGTCCTGGCGCCGGTCCTCATGTCTGCCGCGGTTCTGGGCAACATCGTCAATTACGCGATCGGCCATAAACTCGGCCCGACCGTCTTCAAGTCCGAAAGCTCGCGCTTCTTCCGGCGCGAGTACCTCGACAAGACGCATGCCTTCTACGAGAAGTACGGGGCCCTGACCGTAATCATCGGCCGCTTCATGCCGATCGTCCGCACCTTCGTCCCCTTCGTGGCCGGTATCGGCAGGATGCGCTATGCTCGCTTCACGGTCTACAACGTCATCGGCTCGGTGCTCTGGGTTGCTCTCTTCCTATCGGGCGGCTTCTTCTTCGGCGCCATGCCCTTCGTCCAGCGCAATTTCAGCCTGGTTGCCTTGGCCATCGTGGTAGTCTCCTTCATTCCGCCGCTCGCGACCATGATCAGGGTCCGCATCTCGGCCAGGGCGCGGCGAGAGGCGTCGCGAGACGCGGCGAAAAAATGAGACTCGCTCGGCTCGACGGAGGCCGTCATTGCCCGCGATGCGGGCAAATAGTATCATTACCCAACCATGGATTACGATCGATATACGCTAAAGGCTCAAGAAGCTATACAAGATGCCTCGGCCGAGGCTAGAAAGCGGGATCACTCACAAGTGGACCTCGAGCATCTCCTGATCGCGCTATTGCGGCAGGAGGAAGGAGTGGTCCCTGCCCTCATCGAACGGATCGGGGCGGATAGATCTCTCATCGAGTCGGAGACGGAGTCGGCCCTCGCCAAGAAACCCAAGGTATTCGGCGAAGGTTCCCAGCTCTATCTCTCGCCTTATGCCTCCACCGCAGTGGCCAAAGCCGAGGTGGAAGCCGCTGCCCTGAAGGACGAGTACGTCGCCGCCGAGCACCTCCTCCTCGGCATCGTGGCGGGCGAAGGCGAGCCGGCGGAGCGCCTGCGCGCGCTGGGGGTCACCAAGGCAGCCATCCTCTCGGCCCTCAAGTCCGTCCGAGGCAACCGACGCGTCACCGACCAGGCCGCCGAGGAGAAATATCGCGTCCTGGAGCGCTACTGCCGAGACCTCACGGCTCTCGCGCGCGCCGAAAAGCTCGACCCCGTAATCGGCCGCGACGAGGAGATTCGCCGAGTGATGCAAGTCCTTTCCCGACGCACCAAGAACAACCCGGTCCTCATTGGCGAACCAGGGGTCGGTAAGACGGCGATCGTAGAGGGACTCGCCCGCCGGATCGTGGCGGGTGACGTACCGGATTCCCTTAAAGGCAAGAAGCTCCTCGCCCTCGACCTCGGCTCCCTCGTCGCCGGCGCGAAGTTTCGCGGGGAATTCGAGGAACGGCTCAAGGCCGTCGTCGAGGAGGTAGTCAAGTCCGAAGGTCGGATTCTGCTATTCATCGACGAGCTCCATACCCTGGTCGGCGCGGGAGCCGCCGAGGGGGCCATGGATGCTTCCAACCTGCTCAAGCCTGCTCTCGCCCGAGGCGAGCTGCGCTGTGTCGGCGCCACGACTCTCGACGAGTACCGCAAGCACATCGAGAAGGACGCCGCTCTCGAGCGGCGCTTTCAGCCCGTGTTTTGCCCCGAGCCCTCCGTGGAGGCGACAATCGCGATCCTGCGCGGCCTCAAGGAACGCTATGAAGTCCACCATGGAGTACGCATCAAGGATGAGGCCCTCATCGCGGCCGCGACCCTGTCCGATCGCTACATCACGAGCCGATTCCTGCCGGACAAGGCGATCGACCTGGTCGACGAGGCCGCGAGCCGCATCAAGATGGAGATCGAGAGCCAACCGACCGAGCTGGATCAGCTCGAGCGTCGGCTTCTTCAGCTGACCATCGAGCGTCAGGCCCTTTCCAAGGAAACGGACCCCGCGTCGGTCGAGAGGCTAGGAAAGCTCGAGAAGGAAATAGGCGAGCTCACGGCTAAGCGGAACGCTATGAAGTTGCGTTGGCAGGGCGAGAAGGAGAAGATAGACCGCCTCCGCAAGCTGAAGGCTTCCATAGAGGAGCTCAAGATCGAAGGGGAAAAGCGCGAGCGCGAGGGCGACCTCGCCAAGGCCGCGGAGATCAAGTACGGAAGGCTCCTCGAGGCGCAGAAGAAGCTGGACGAGCTCGGGATCGAGCTCAACAAGGAGAGCGCGGAGGGGCGCCTCCTTCGCGAGGAGGTCTCGGAGGAGGACATAGCCCGCGTCGTCTCGACCTGGACCGGGATTCCCCTCGCCAAGATGCTGTCTTCGGAGGCGCAGAAGTACGTCGATCTCGAAGCGCAGCTGGAACGGCGCGTCGTGGGCCAGGAGCCGGCCGTCAAAGCGGTCGCCGACGCCATCCGGCGCAACCGCGCGGGACTCTCCGATCCGAATAGGCCGCTCGGCTCCTTCCTTTTCGTCGGCCCGACGGGGGTCGGCAAGACCGAGCTCGCCAAGGCCCTGGCGGAGTTACTCTTCAACGACGAGAAGGCGCTCACCCGCATAGACATGAGCGAGTATATGGAGAAGCATACGGTCAGCCGGCTCATCGGGGCCCCTCCCGGCTACGTAGGCTACGACGAAGGCGGGCAGCTCACCGAGGCCGTTCGCAGGAGGCCTTATTCGGTCGTCCTCTTCGACGAGATCGAAAAGGCCCATCCCGACGTATTCAACGTGCTCTTGCAGCTCCTCGACGACGGCCGATTGACCGACGGCCAGGGCCGCGTCGTAGATTTCAAGAACGCCATCGTCATCATGACGAGCAACCTCGGCTCGGAGCTCATCCTCGAAGCCAAGGACATGGCGCAGGTGCGAGCGGGCATCGACGGCCTCCTGCGCGCGACCTTCAAGCCCGAGTTCATAAATCGCATCGACGAGACCGTAGTATTCGAGCGGCTTGGTAAGGATCGCATACTAGCGATCGTGGATATCCAGCTCGCCCTCCTCGCGCGCCGCTTGGCCGACCGAAATATCGAGCTGGAGATTTCCAAAGAAGCCAAGGCCTTCTTGGCCGAGGCCGGCTTCGATCCCCTTTTCGGGGCGAGGCCCTTGAAAAGAGCAATTCAATCCCTGCTTCAGAATGCCCTCGCGTCGGAGATCCTCGCGGGGAGGATTCTTGACGGACAGAAGGTCAAGGTGGGCCTTCGCGGGGGAGCCCTCGTCTTTTCGGCTTCGGGCGGGGCATAGTGAGTTTCCGAAGATGATCCTTACCGATTCGCATGCCCATCTGTCCCTCGTCGTCGAGAGGTTCGGGAGGGATATCCTCGCTTCCCTCCTCATCGATTATGCCCAAGCATGGGAGTCGGCCATGCGACTCGGCCATCCTCTGCCCCTCATCCTGGAGCCGGGAGTCGATCCAGACGATCTGGCGGCCAGGGTCGGGTTCTTGGATCGGGGAAGCGGCCTGCCTCCCTTCATGCGCCTCGCCGCGGGGATATGGCCCTCCGCCGCGAATCTCGCCTCACCCGAGACGAGCCTCTCGGCTTTGGAGGAGGCGATGGCGGAAGCCGCGCGCCGCGGCATCCATATCGCGGCGATAGGCGAGGGAGGGCTCGACTATCACCACATGGAGGGGGAAGCCGAGGTGCAGGCCCGTCTCTTCGAAGGTCAGATCGCTTTTGCCTCGGATCTGGGACTGCCGATGATCGTCCACTCCCGGGACGCCGCGGCCGACACCCTGGCGATCCTCGCCCGGACGCGAGGCTCATCGCCGATCATCCTCCATTGCTTCGGCTACGGTCCAGCGGAGGCGCGCGCCTTCCTGGATCTGGATTGCTGGATTTCCTTTGCCGGCAATATCAGCTACAAGGGCTCGGATGCGTTGAGAGAGGCTTGCGCCCTCGTGCCGGCCGACAGGCTCCTCCTCGAGACCGATTCGCCTTATATGAATCCGGCCCCGCGTCGCGGCAAGGGCGCGACGCCCCTCGATATCGAGAGGACTTACGCTTTGACCGCGGATCTGCGCGGCGTGAGCCTCCTCGAGCTGGCGGATACGATATCGGTCAACGCGCATATGCTTTTCGGTTGAGGTAAAAAAGCGGCGAGCCGGGGAGAATAAGCGGCCTGTTCCCGTCGTTCAGGAGCGCAACGGGAAGGAAAGCAGCACGCGGGTGCCGACTCCGGGCTTCGAGCCGATCCGGACCGTTCCTCCGTGGGCCTCGACGATATTCTTCACGATGAGCATGCCGAGTCCCGTTCCTCCCTGGCCCGATGCCGAGTAAAAGGGCTCGAAAACGTGGGCGAGCACGTCGGGGTTCATTCCTTCGCCGGTATCAGTCGTTTCAAAGACGAGCTTCTCGCCGACGCGGTAGGCCTTCAAGGCGAGGACTCCGCCCGAAGGCGTCATCGCCTTGCGGGCGTTGTCGGCGACGTTGAGCAAGGCGCGGAATACGCGCTCCGCGTCGATGATGACGGGCTCGTCATAGAGGAGGTCCTTCGCGATCGTTATGCCCGTCCTCGACAGGCGTTCGCCGACAGCCCCCTCGACTTTCGCGAAGAGCTCGCTCGGCCTAATGACGGCCATGTCCAGCCTGACTTCGCCACGCGAGTAATCCAGGAACTCGCTCGCCAGGCGCTCGAGCCTGTTCACCTCCGACATGCTCGCGGCGACGTGGCTGGCGAGCTTCTCGGGGTCGGAAAGTCTCATCTGCATGAGCTGGAGTTGTCCCTTGAGGATTGAAAGGGGGTTGCGGATGTCGTGGAGTATCAGGGATGAGAATTTCCCGAGGGTCGAAAGCCGCTCCGAACGCAGTCGTTCGGAATGGGCCTTCTTGAGCTGGGCATAGGCGCGCTCGAGCTCAGCGTTCCTCTTGCGCAAGTCGTCGACGAAGGAATCGTTCGAATTGCGGACCATATACGAAATGCCCGTCATGACGGAGAGGGCGATCGACGAACGTTCCCGGATAAGCCGCCGAAAATCGTCGCGATAGAGGTACAGGAGGCGGGTTTTCTCCTTGGCGACCACCGTCGCGCTTCGCGGCAGGTCGTCGATCAGGGCCATTTCCCCGAAGAAGCGCCCGCTTCCGTGGATGGCGAGGAGGTCGGGCTTGGGGTCGTAGAAGTTCTTCCAGACTTCTACCCTTCCTTCCATGACGATATAGAAACGGTCGGCCGTAGAGCCTTCGACGAAGATGACGTCCCCCGCATCGCGTTCCTCTTCCGCGCAGGACTCGGCCACGAGTCGGATTTCGTCGTCTGAAAGACCTTTGAAGAGATGGGCGCGCCTCAGAAAGGGGAACCAATCCATCTCCTCGCCAATAGAAAGAGCCCTCTTTGAGAGGGCTCTCCGCTCATCGAGCCCCGAAGCCGTCCCTGCGGCGACAGCTCCGGATTTCACCATATATCGGGCATGTCGTCCGTATCGCGCGCATCTTCGGCGAATAGGTCGGTCACCGCGCGAAGGTCGTCCAGGTAGATGTAGTAGGTGCCGAAGTCCTCCGCGGGATCGCAGGCGATCTTAAAGCCGACGATCTTGATTCCCATATGGCTCGCGTAGTGGAAGTTGCGCTGGACGATGCCCGTACGGCCATCCGGGTTCTGCGGCGGAATCGCGACAGAGAGCTTCTTCCAACCTTCGAAGTTGAGCCTTCCCATCGGCAGCTCGAAATTGTTGCCGAAAAAGTCCTTGATCTCGACCCAGAGGACATGGTCGTAATTGCGCCCCGCCACCCAGACGGATATCGTCTTGGTGATGCCCTCGATCGGGATCGGCCGCTTGGCGGTGATGAATATCTCGTTGAAGCCGCGGGAATAGAACTCGGTCTTGACGCCGAGAACGTACTTGTTCGCGATTTTGGGATCCTGACCCGAATAGCGCGGATCCGCCAGGGGCTCGGCTGCGCTGCCTGCGGGCCTGCCCTCGAAGAGACGTGCGGCAATGATTCCTTCGTCGCTGGAAATCGAGGCGTCCCAGAAGCCGGCATCCTCGAATTGGTCGACGGACACTTCCCTGAGCTTCTGCTGGGCCGTCTCGATGCCGATCTTGTTGGCATTGGGAGACGCGACATCCGAGGCTGTCGCTCCGGCAGCCGGCGCGGCGGCGCTTACCGACGGGGCAGAGGCGGCAGGAGCCGCGGCGGGCGCCGGAGAAGCGGCGGTCTGGGCAAAAACAGCCGAGGAAAGGGCCGCGAGCGCGAGCAGGGCAATGATGGTTTTCTTCATGTCGGTCCTCCCTTATTTTTTTGCGCCGAGGACGTCTTTATAGACGTCCGGATTGGACAGGGTGTTACCGTCGAAGAGGCTCTCGAAGGTATCGGTAAGGACCTTGATGGTGTTGAAGTTGAATTTCACGGCCTTGTCCAGCGGGTCGGTCGCAGTTTCGGTCCCCGGAATGACGACTACCTCGTTCGGCCTCGTCCATATTCGGAATTTGACGAGGTAGAGGCCCTCGCGCCTGGGCAGGTATTTCTTGGATTGGGGTATGTTATCGGGGATGTTGATTCTGAGGTTCTTCCATCCGACGAAGGTCAAGTCGCCCATGGGGATCGTATAGACGATGCCTCGATAATCGCGGACGAAAGCCTCCAGATAATAATTGAAATTGCCCGACCAAACCCACAAGTCGAGCATCTTGACCCGTCCAGGCAAGGGAAGCTCGATGGGATTATCCTTGGTGCCGGGGATGATGTCGATCCAGTTGTACTCTTTCCGATCGAAAAGCATCGCCACGCTGAGGGACTTGGCATTTTGAGCGGCGGTCGGATCGTCTCCGAGAATTGCGGTCGGGCCGCCTTTGATAAAGCCGATCCGAGGGAAATCGCCGGTCGAGAATTTGCTGCCCAGCACGAACCAATTTTGATCCTCGGGCTTGCTGAAATCTTGAACGACCCTGGATTCGAGATTAACCGTTGTCTCGTCTGCGAACAGCAATCCGATCCCTGGAAGGGACAATAAGGCGATGGTGATCAGGAGCGCCCGGTTAATGTGCTGTTTCATCCTTGAAACTCCTTTGACGGTACCGCTGACAGGAGCCTGCGGCTAGATTGGATTATATTTTCGGCATAGTCATTTGTCAAACTATAAGCCTAAAAAGCTTTGACCGCTAGTGGCTTTATCCCCAACCTTTCGCGCGTAACGCGAGCCCCAAGGTGCCGCCTTTCGGCGCCGGAGTCTCCTTCTCTGGGCTTCGGAAAGGAAATAGGCGAAATCGAGCTTTCCGGCGTAAATAGCCCTCGCGGAGGGACCCGGCTCGAGGATTGCGGGGACGGTTTTTGCGCCGCCGCCGCCGGCAGACCGCTCGATCGATGCATTCGACCCCCTTTCTCCGGCGGAGAGTATCCCGAATTCGCTCGCAATGGCCTCGGCAAGGGCGATATCGTTCGGAAATATGCGAAAAGCGAGGGCATCGGGCGTCTCGGGAGCCGCGAAATCGGCGCCGATCGCCAATCCAGGCCGCTCTGCGGCCTCTATCGCGACGCCCGAAGTCGAACCAAGTGCGATGAAGAGTACGCGAATGTCGGAACCGAGAAGATCGGCCACTGCAGAACGAGCATCGACTGCCGATGAAGGCTTTTCCGATTTCTGCGATGAGGTCGAAGAGCCGATCGCGCTCTCGTCCTCTTCCTCGCCAAGATCCCTTACGAGAAGCGGCCGGCCTTTAGAGATCTCGGAATAGGCTACTGAAAAGGAGTCCAATGCTCCGCGAGACCTCGATGGCGATTCGGAGAAAATCACGCCGCAGGAAGGCGAGCCGCCCTCCTCGGATAGAGCGGCGACGAAGGCGCCCGCGGCCGCGCCCGCGGCTCGATACGCCGGCCGGATGTCGGTGTTGGCGGTCCAGAGGCCGGGCTCTCCCTGGCCCCGCCATTCCGGCACGATCAAGGGCGGGTCGCCTGTCCATGCCCCATTCGCAAGTATGGCTTTGGCGATGAGGGGGCTTGCGACTAGGACACAGGGAATCTTCTTGCTTTTCTCCTCCGCAATCGCGGCGTCATAGGCCTTTCCGGCGCTTTCCGTCAGCGCGACGGGAATGATCAGGGGCCGGTCGAGGAAGCCGACAGGGCCGCTGCCGAAAAGCGACTTCTCCTCGAGTCTCGCCGCGAGGCCGGGTCGGGCAGCCGCGAAGGCCTCGTCGAGAGCTACGATTGCCTTCGCTCGCACGGGGATCAAGCCGCAAGATGCAAGCAGCTCGGCCGCTCCGAAGACCAACCCGACGATGGCGAGGACAGCCGGGAAGGACGATGATCGGCGCATGGGGCTATCCTATCTGTGGTGCGCCATCGTCGCAATCGGTCCATCCGCGGAAGCCGGGATGTGTATCGCTGGCAAGGCGAGGACTTGACTCGTGCAAGCTCGGCCCATAAAATTAAACATCGTCGAGAGGAGCTTCAAGGCTTTTTACCTGGCCCTGCCGCCCACTTTCAGATCCATAAGGAGCGTTAAATGCCAAGCTACACGGAGCTCGGGCTCGTCAATACGGTCGAGCTCTTCAAGAAGGCGGTGAAAGGCGGCTATGCTATTCCCGCTTACAATTTCAACAATATGGAACAGTTGCAAGCCATAGTCTCGGCCTGCGTCGAGACGAAGAGCCCCGTCATTCTCCAGGTATCCGCCGGCGCTCGTAAATACGCCAACCAGACTATGCTCCAATACATGGCCAAGGGCGCGGTCGAATACGCGAAAGAACTCGGTTGGAATATCCCGATAGTCCTCCACCTGGACCACGGCGATAGCTACGAGCTCTGCAAAAGCTGCATCGAGTCGGGGTTTTCGTCGGTGATGATCGACGGCTCTCATCTGCCTTACGAAGAGAACGTAAGGCTGACCAAGCAGGTCGTCGATTTCGCCCATGCTCAAAAGGACTACGTTTCGGTCGAAGGCGAACTCGGCGTCCTAGCCGGCGTGGAGGACGACGTCTCTGCCGAGCACTCTAACTATACCCAGCCTTCCGAAGTCCAGGACTTCGTCAAGAAGACCGGCGTGGACTCCCTCGCCATCTCCATCGGCACGAGCCATGGGCGTACAAAGTTCAAGCCGGAGCAGTGCACCAGGACCGACGATGGCATCCTCATCCCGCCTCCTCTCAGATTCGATATCCTAGAGGAAATCGAGAAGCGTCTGCCCGGCTTCCCTATCGTCCTTCATGGCTCCTCGAGCGTGCCAATCGAATACGTTAAGCTCATCGAGAAGTACGGCGGCAAGCTTTCGGATTCGGTCGGCATCCCGGAAGAGCAGCTGCGCAGGGCGGCCAAGAGCGCCGTGTGCAAGATCAATATCGATTCCGACGGCCGCCTCGCCATGACGGCCATGATCCGCAAGGTCTTCTACGAAAAGCCGGACGAGTTCGATCCTCGCAAGTACCTCGGTCCCGCGCGCGACGAGCTCAAGAAGCTTTACGCCCATAAGAATCAGAACGTCCTAGGTTCCGCCGGCCGCGCATAAGGCGGAGAAGCGATCGCGAGCGAAGCCGCGCGAAGGGCAAAGCCGCTCCCTGCCTCTTTTCACGCAGCTTCGCGGGCGACTAAGCGAAAATCGAGCCGCGAATCATTCGTCGAAGGGGATGGCAGCCCTGCGCCTGAGTTCCTCGTAGGCGAGGAAACCTGTCCAGAGGCCGAGGACGGCAATCAGAAGGATAGACAAAGGCCAGAGACGAGCGAGGAAAAAATAGGGACAGAGCGAAGCTAATAAGGTTACCGCGGCGACGCCGACTATGCGCATGGCGAGGGCGAAGCCATAGCTTTGGTTTATTTGCGTCATCGCCTTCGGCATGGCGAGGCAGATCGCCGCTAGTATGAATGGTAAAAGGAAAAGCGTGTAGGGCGATGGGCTGCCCCATGCTCTCGCGGTTTCGCAGACTCCTACCGGAGAAAGCGCGCCCGCGTAGAAAGCGGTGAGACGGCGCGCCTCAGTCCCCGGCGGCAGGCGATCGCCTAACTTGAAGAAAACGAGATAGGCGAGGGCGGGAAGGACGGCGTATGGCAGGAGTCTGTCTGCCCATTCATGGAAGCATATAAGGAAAGAACCGTAACGCGCCGGGACGATCGAACCCAATATGCGCGCGATGAGCCATGTGGGTATGAACGCGGCGACACCCTTCGCGAATGCCCCGCGGGTTTGAGCGAACTCGCTTCGCGGATACTGGTCCAAGACCAGCAGCAGGAAGCCGAGGGGCAGTCCGAATAGCAGGAATAAATACATTGACCGAAGCTAACACGGTCCCTTGGACGGATGCAAGCCGGGACGGGTCCCTCGTCGGATCAGCCCATGCTGAGCAGATCCAGATGGTCCTGCGCCCAGCTCGATCGCTTGCGGGCGGACTCGGCCTCGCCCGCAAGGCGTTCGGCGATGACGCTTGAAAAGGGAAGGGCTGCCCCCGCGACGGCGGCGAGGAGCTCGTGATCGGCGGCTTCGAGCTCGGTCATGGCCGATAAAAGGATTTTGGGTTCCGTCATCGGTTCGTGCGATGCGAGCTTCCCGTCGATGAGGGCGGCAGGAGATGGCTCGACCTCGAACTCGACTTCGAGTCGAGGCAGTGCCGAAACTGAGAGCTCGGAGGCCGCTTCTCCGAGAGCCTTGCCTAATTCGAAGCGCTGCTCGATGATCGAGGATGCGAGGCGCGATACCGGGCCGGGCGTCAGGCGTCTCGCCCATTCGCGATAAGCCGTGAGGATCGCCGAGTTGCGAGATATGAGCTCTGTCAGGGCCATGGGAAGCTGCAGGCTCTTCATATATAGAGTGTAGACGCCATATGCTCACTGTGTCAAACGAATAGGTCTCTCCTCTTTACTCGTTACCTGGCCTTGTGATAATATGCTTTTTACGTATTGTTCGTTCGGAACCGGCCGCGGGGTCGCGGTCAGGCCGAAGGAGGTCAGTTGGCAGATAAAGACTTGCGGATCAACGAGCAGATCCGTGTCCGCGAAGTGCGGCTCGTAGACGATAAGGGCGAGCAGAAGGGCATTGTCCCGACGCTCGAGGCTATCAAGATGGCCCGCGACCTCGGCTTGGATCTCGTCGAAGTCGCGCCGCAGTCGGTACCGCCGGTATGCAAGCTGCTGAATTACGGCAAGTTCAAGTTCGAACAAGAGAAGAAGATAAAGGAATCGAGGAAGAAGATTCGTGTGGGCGAGCTCAAGGAGATCCGGATGCAGCCCAAGATCGCGGGGCACGATCTCGATTTCAAGTCCGAGCACGTCAGGGAATTCCTTGAGGACGGTTTCAAGGTCAAGGTGACAATCCGCTTTCGCGGCAGGGAGCTGGCTCATACCGAGATAGGCGAGCAGGTCCTGAAGCGCGTCCTCGTCAAGCTCGAGGGATTTTATGTAATGGAGAAGACGCCTTCGATGGAGGGCCGTTTCATGTCCATGGTGCTCCAGCCCAAGGCTTCGATCATCAAGAAGACCGCAGCTCCGGCCGCCGAAGAGTTGCCTGTTGCGGAAGCGAAAGAGTAGCGATAGTAGCAAGGACGGATAGACATGCCCAAGATGAAGACAAAGAAAGCCGCGGCGAAGCGCTTTTCCCTGACGGCCAGCGGCAAAGTTAAGTACAAGAAGATGAATCTTCGCCATATCCTGACGAAGAAGACGACAAAGCGAAAAAGAAATCTTCGCAAATCGGGTTACGTCAATCCCGTCGCGACCGGGCAGATCAAGAAGAAGCTGCTTCCTTACGGTTGATTCGGAGGAGGGACCCATGCCCCGCGGCTCGCCGCGAGGTCGTTCATTCGGAATGAGCGGCTCGGGCGGAATAAATCCGTCAAGGGCTGGTTTAGGACTACGTTAGGGTTGCCCTGTCCAGCGTAGTCTCGAGATGCCGGAGGCTTCGGGCCAAAATCCGGCGTTCCGTGCCGCCCTTTGCGGCTGCGCGTATACGAAACGAGGAGCGCTAAGATGTCTAGATCGGTCGCTGGAACGAAGAGAAAGGATCATAGGAAGAAGATCCTCGGCCGGGCCAAGGGCTTCTGGGGTCGCAGGCATTCCAATTATAAAGTCGCCAAGGACGCTGTGGCCAAGGCGCTGTCTTATTCCTACCGCGACCGTCGCGATAGGAAGGGCAGCTTTCGCCGTCTATGGATCGCGCGCATCAATGCCGCGTGCCGTAACGAGAGTATCTCCTACAGCCGCTTCATCGAGGGCCTCGCGAAGGCCCATGTGACGGTGGACCGCAAGATGCTCGCCGACCTGGCCCTGCGCGATCCCGCCGGATTCACGGCCGTGGTCGAGAAGGCCAAGGCCGCGCTCGAGGCTTAGGGCCGTGATCAGCCTCGAGCAGGTCCGGATTCTCGAGGACCGGGTCGAGAAGGCCGTCGCGTATATTGCAGGCCTCCGGGATGAGAGCGCCGAGCTCAGGCGCCGTCTGGCAGAGGCCCAGTCTTTCATCGACGAGGCGGCCAAGGAACTGGCGACGGCCGAGGAGAAGGCGGGAGCGGCCGAAAAGCGCGCCGATGCCGCCGAGGAATTGCGACAGGTCGACGCGTCCGCCGTGGCGGGGCGCATACGCGAGCTCGAATCGCGGCTTTCAGATATGGCCGAGCGCGTCGCGGCGGCAGAGACCCAGGCCGCCGATCTCAGCGCTCGCGCCGAGGAATATAGGCGGGATCAGGCGAAAATCGAGGAAGGCATCATGCACGCCCTTCAGAAGCTTGATTCTTTCGAGGATCTCGTTCTTGGGCAGGTCTCGGTTTCTGGGGCCGAACCGGAGGAGACCGCCACGGCGGATGCCTCCCCTCCTGGCGATACGGGAATCGAGGTTAAGATTGTGCCCGAAGTCGATGTCGAGACGGGCGAGAACGAGCTGGACATTTTCTAGCGAAAGGGTAGCGCAGTGGCGCTCCAGCTTTTCAACGTCGATTTGATCGGGCCCAGCTTTCCCATCCAGACCGACGAGTCCCTGGATTACATGCAATCCCTCGTCATGCGCCTGAGAGAGCGCCTTGCTACCCTCAAAAGTTCCACGCGAGTCGCCGACCCTCTTCGCCTTTCGATCCTCCTCAACATTACGCTGATGGACGAGCTCCAGAGCCTTCGAGACCGCTCATCCGGCGCCGATTTGCTTGCCGGTAGGGGCGAAGAGGAAGAGTTCTCGGCCATTGCCGCGCGTCTTATCGCGGATCTGGACCGTAGCCTCGAAAATCCGAAAAACAGCGTCGAGGCTCGCGCAGACGAATCTCTGCGATGAAGGCCCGTGCAGACGGGACTTGTTTAAATTGCCGCATATGGGATACACTTACTATATGATTATGCCCCTGGAACAGTTAATTGAATACGACGGTAATGTCTATGAGATAACAGTGGCTATAACACGGCGCGCTTATCATCTCGCGATCCTCAAGACCCCGGAGGTGGAGAGGAGCAACGGTAAAGTGGTGTCGCTGGCGACGCGCCAAGTCTTCGGCAAGCAGGTTCAATACCGACTCCTCGATTAGCCCGATCGTCCTCCTCGTCGGCCCGACGTCTTCGGGAAAGACGGCCCTTCTCGATTCGGTCTTCGGTTCTAGGTCGTGCCGAGAGGCATGCGGTCTGCCTAAGGCCGAGGTCGTCAGTGCGGATTCGATGCAAGCCTATAGAGGCCTGGACATCGGGACGGCAAAGCCCGATGCGGCCCTTCGTGGTCGTGTTCCGCATTACCTAATCGACATCCGCGATATCTGCGAGCAATATACCGTGGGAGATTTCGTGCGTCTCGCCGATGAAGCCTGCGACGATATCCGTGACCGCGGTCGGCTTCCCATAGTATCGGGAGGTTCGGGTTTCTACCTGCGAAACCTTATTTACGGCCTTCCGAGCGCGCCCGCCGCCGATCCGACTACCAGGGAAATCGTCATGCGAGACCTTGCGGCTCGGGGCGCGCCCTTCCTTCGCGCCGAGCTTGCGGCCGTCGATCCGGCTTCGGCGAGACGAATCCATGGAAACGATCTATATCGCCTTACGCGAGCCGTGGAGATAGTCCGACTGACCGGAAGGCCGATGGCGGATTTCAATCCTTCTCCCAAGCCTCGTGACGACCGCCGCTTCTTCGTTTTCGGCATTGCTCCGCCTTCTGGAGAGCTGGCCGAGAGGATAGACGCGAGGGTCGACGCGATGATGGCCGCGGGGCTGGCCGATGAGGTCGAGCGCCTGCGCGCGAAGGGCCATTCGGCCGCCGAACCCGGCATGCGCGCCATCGGCTATCGGGAGTTTTTCGTGGCCGAGGACTCCGCGTCGGGAATGGCGGAAGCCCCGGCCTTGTCTTCCGGCGCGAGGCTGGCAGCCATCGCGGAAAAGATAAAACTCGATACTCGACGATACGCCAAACGCCAGATGACTTTCTTTCGCAGACTGCCCGATATCGAATGGATCGAAGCCGACCCCGGGGAATTCGCTTCTCGCGTTTCCGCCATTGTCCATGGGGCCGGCTCCGGGCTATAGTCCTGGACTCGATGCGCATCGATTACGAGACCGAGCTCAACCCCGAGCAATACGAAGCGGTCACCTGTACGGAGGGACCCCTTCTTATCGTCGCAGGGGCCGGCTCGGGCAAAACGAGAGTCATCACCTATCGAATAGCATATATGCTCGATCAGGGTATCGCCCAGCACTCGATCCTCGCCCTCACCTTCACCAACAAGGCCGCGCGCGAGATGGCCGAGCGCGTCCGCTCGATCATGGGAAAGAGGCTGCGCGATCTCACCGTTTCCACCTTCCACGCCTTCGGCGTCAAGATCCTACGCAAGGAGATTTCTCGTCTCGGTTATAAGGAAAACTTCTCCATCTACGACGAAGCCGACCGCAGCCAGCTCATAAAGGACTGCGCCCGCGAGCTCGGCTTTCGGATGGAATCCTTCGACGCCTACAAAGTCGGGGCCCTTTTCTCCCAGATCCGGTCGGAGCAGCGCTCCTGGTCCAGGGCCGATGACGCCTATCGCGGGCTTTTCGACGAGTATCGGCGATCCTTGCGCATATTCAACGCCGTCGACTTCGACGATCTTATCGTACTGCCCGTCCGCCTTTTCGAACTCTACCCCGATCTGGCATCGAGTTACCGGGAAACCTACCGCTATGCCATGATCGACGAGTTCCAGGACACATCGCTCATGCAGTATCGATTCATGAGCATGATGTCCTCCCTCAACCTCTGCGTGGTCGGCGACGACGACCAATCGATCTATTCGTGGCGCGGAGCCAATTTCGAGAATTTCGGGCTGTTCGAGAGGGACTTTCCCGAATTCAAAGAAGTGAAGCTCGAGCGCAACTACCGCTCGACGGCGACGATCCTCGACGCCGCCAACGCCATCATCGCCCATAACGAGAATAGAAAGGAGAAGGCTCTCTGGTCCCCCTCGGGAGCGGAGGGCGCGCCCATTGAGCTGTATGCGCCTGAGGACGACGGCAGGGAGGCGGAATTCATAGCGCGGACCATAAAAGAGATAAGGCTCAAAGAGCGGACCCCATGGGACGAATTCGGCATTCTCGTCCGCGCAAATAACCTGGCGAGGCGTATCGAGGAATCCCTGCTCGCCGAGCAGGTCCCTTATAGAGTCTCTGGCGGCACCTCTTTCTACGGAAGGAAGGAGATCAAGGACATCGTCTCCTACCTGAGGGTCGTGGCCAACCCCGACGACGACGTGCATCTGATCAGGATCGTTAATACGCCGCGCAGGGGAATAGGCAAGACCACGCTCGAAAAGCTGACCGCCATTGCCCGATCGCATAACGCATCCTTGCGAACGGCAATGGAGCTGGTGCGAACGGGCGCAGCCTCGGGCACGGGAGGCGTGGGCGATTCCGCGGACGCGCACGGCGGCCTGACCGAGAAGGCGGTGGACGATATCGTCGCCTTCCTGGATCTCATCGAGGGGTACCGCGACGAGCTCTTGGGTAAAAAGCGCATCGCCGCCAAGGTCAGGCAGCTCGTCGACGCCATCGATTACTGGGGCTATCTCGTCGAGGAGAACAAGCAGAGCGACAAGGCCGCCAAATGGAAATTCCATAACCTCGAGATCCTCATGAAATCGATCGAGGAGTGGGAAGCCAACCCCGACAATCTTTCGCCAGGCCTCTACGAATGGCTCAATCGAGTGTCGCTGATCTCTCGCGACGATGTCGAGGACGAGGGGGGCGGGGAGGTGAACCTCATGACGATACACGCCGCCAAGGGCCTCGAGTTCGACGTAGTCTTCATCGCAGGGTGCGAGGATGGGATCGTCCCCCACGCGCGCTCGCTCGAGGAAGGGGAGGGCAGTCTCGAAGAGGAGCGTCGCCTCTTTTACGTGGCCGTCACGCGAGCAAGGCGTCGCCTCCTCATCAGCGCCTGCCTTCGTCGTCGAAAGCAAAACCAGGTCATGGACTGCGTACCCAGCCCGTTCCTGCTGGAGATACCGTCAGAACTCCTGCAAAACCGCGCCGGGGAGTCCGAGTTCACCGAGGAAGAGGGCGAAGAGTATTTCGGGAGACTCAAGGCCATGTTCGAGCCGGAAGCGCGTTCGCCCGTCGAGGGATCTTAAAGGACGGATTTCGACTCGAGCTCCCGTACGTAATCGCGGTACGCCCGTTCTTCTTCTGGACTGCCGAAGCCCTCGATCCGGATGCCGAATTCGGAATCGGGTCCGGCGATGCGGCAACGCATTACCCTGCCTCGGGCGGATATGCGCGCTTCGCCGGAAGAGGGATGGACGCGAAAGCTCGCGTGCAGTATGCCGCCTTGCCCTGCGCAGATATCCCCACGAATGAGGAAGCCGGTCGCGCTGAGGTCGAGGATATGGAGAGGCGCTGTCTCGGGGTCGACGTGCTCGGCGTAAAGCGAGACGGCGAAACGTCGCGCCGCGCGCCCGTTCTCGTCCATGGGTCAAGTATAGAGTCCCGTCGGCCGATCGCCAAGGCGCCGGACTCGGTCCCGTTCCAGGTTGATCCAGGTGAGCTCGTGCCTGTTGTGCCAAAGATGTATGACCCGCGAGCCCGGAATGGCCGCGAAGCGCTCGACGCTCGCCTTGTCGAAGCCGGCGCCTTGCATCTTTATCGTACAAACATAGTTTCGCGCCAGTCCCGATTCGAGCCACGAGGACACCCACTCGAATAGGGCCGGAGGATAGCAGATGACATCGGAGCAAAGCCAGTCCACCGCTCCTATCTCGCTAGGCTTCAACGAAAAGACGTCGTGGCGCAGGGCGCTGACATTCGGCAGCGCGGCGATGCGCGGTTCCAGATCGGCCCGATCGATCGCCAGCACCTCCGCACCGAGTCCGGCCAGAGCCCATGTCCATCCGCCCGGGGATGCGCCCGCGTCCACGCATCTCTCTCCCGGCCCCGGCCGCTCCCTCGCGAGGACGAGGGCCTCCCATAGCTTGCGGTAGGCTCTACTGGGCGGCCCCTCCCGGTCTTCGTCGAACTCGAGCTCGCCGTTGGGGAAAGGGCTCGAGCACTCGGGGCTGGCGAGCATGGTGTTCTCGTCTAGGAGCGTAAAGGCGCCCATGGGCGCCTCGGGCGGCATGAACGGGAAGCTCTTCGGCTTGACCGGCAGCGGCGGAAGCCGATCGGCTATGAGGGTCGCACGCCGATGCAGCCGCGAGGGAAGGACGGCCCAATTACGCTGAAGGGAGCGAAGCGTCCTGGCCGCCTCGCCGATGGAGCCGAATTCGACGAGGAGAGGGCGCTCCCAGACGTTGCGCGTCCAATAGGGCCGCCTGCGCTCGCCCAGAACGGTGACGAGCTCCCCGTCGAGCCGGTCGCGATCGGGAAGCTCCTCCAGAAGCAGGCTCAGGAAGCCCCTCGCCGCATGGTAGCAGGCGGCCGCGAGTTCGCGCACGCTATATCAACTTTCTCGAGCGCGCGGCCTCGAGCAGGACTCGGTTCCACCGATTGTCTAGGAAGCCATCCTTGAGGGCGGCCTCTTCCAGCTTAGTGGACCGCAATTGCAGGGCCTTGAATGCCTTGCTGAGGGCGCTCGCTCCTTCCATGGAGCTCGGCGCGGCGCGCTCGAGGATCAGATAGCGATAGAAGTGGTAAAGGTGGACCGAGGGATGGAGAGTCGACAGCCTATCCTCCCTGGCGAGGGATGCCAGCCGCTCGGCACTCGCGATTCCCCGCGCTCCGGGATCCGACATACCGGCGGCGAATTCCGAAAATGCCTCTATCTGATCATATAGGAAGGTGCGCGCGGCGAAGAAGCCGACCGAGCGACCCTCTATCGAAGCGTAGCCCGAACTCCAATCGAATGCGTCAGCCGAGACGAAGCCCCTGCGCGGCGCCACGGCTAGGGCCCTCTCCGTCAGGGCCATGGCCTTTTCGGGCGCCCCCTCCCAGACTTCCAGCTCGGCAAGGAACCACAGGGCCTCGGCGTCGTCGCCGAAACGCCGCAATATTCGCCTCGCCCCCGCGACGTCTCCGCGGAACGCGGCGGCATGGCCCGTCCATATCTCGGCTCGCCTCGAGGCTTCGTCTTGCCCGTAGACGCGGGCGATCGAGCGGACGATGCCGAAGCTCTCCTCTGCCCGGTCGTAGCGCCCGACCTCGAAGGCGGCCCGACCTTCGATGAAAGCGCAGACAGATTCCCAGTCGGGGCGGAAGGACGATGTTGCCCACGAAGCGGCCGCTCCGGCTCGAGACCTTGCCCTTCCGAGGTCTCCCAGGGTGAAATGGGCGGCCGCCTCGGCGATCGCCGAGAGGATGCACTCGAGCGGCTCGGGAAAGGCCGATGCGATATCGTAGGCGTTCGAGAGGTAATCCGCGCCTTCTTGCACTTGCTCCTGGGCCAGGGCGCACAAACCGAGCAGCCTGTGCGCCCTAGCCTCGGTTTTCCCGGCTCCCAATGCATGGAGGCCGATCAGCGCGTTCTTCGCTCGAGCGGCCGCGTTCCGCAGCCTGCCGTCCGAGTATTCCAAAGCCGCCCTCGCGAGATCCGCAGCCGTTTCGGCGAGCGCGTCATTTGCCCCGAATCCCGTCGCATCGGCCTCGAGTCGTTCCAGGGCGTCTATGCTCGCCTCGCGATCCGATGCGGAATAGGAAGCGAGGAAGTCGGCCATGGGCTTGAGGAATCTCTCGTCGGGCCCGTCGGAGAGAGGCTCGGATGGTCCGTAGACCGCGTCGGCGGAAACGCAATCGAGCGCGAGGCGGAGCTTATCTGCGTCATTCGCGGAAATGGGCCCCGCTTCCGAGCACATGCGCCGGAACAGCGCGGAAGACGGGATGATGAGACCCTCGTCCCGGAGGAGGAAGAGTCTGGCGGCGAAGCTTTCGCGAAAAGCCGAGCCGCGATCGGGCAAGGCTTCTTCGCAGCGGCTGGCAGCGAGGCTCGAGATTATTCGAGGACGATCGTCTTCCGTTATGAAGCCCAGTTTGGCAAGGGTCTTATAAATTATCGAGCGAATGCCGGTGACATAGCCGGAGTCCCGGAAGAAAGTCTCCATGAAATCGTCGGTGAGAACCCCCTCGCCCAGTCGAAGGGCAAGTAGGACCTCGGCGTATTCGCGAGGAAGCGTGGCGAGGGACTCCTTCGCAAGGATCTCGGTGGCTGCCGAAGCGGAGAACTCTCGCCCCGAGGCGAGCAATCGTATGGCCAGCTTGAATCTCAGGGGGTCGCCTGCGGATGCCAGGGCCAGGATCGCTGAGGAGCCGGGAGCGCACATCGCATCGGAGGCTCGCAATGCGGCATGGGCAATGGCCGAGGGACTGGGACCCGGCGCTTCCAGGCTGCGGGGCGCGGGACCTTTCCAGTATCGCGGGAGATCGGCTCCCACGGCGATGAGCATTATCCCTTCGCTCGACAGCTGGCCGGCGACCAGGGAGCGGATCAGATCGAGGCTGGGCGCGGGGAAGTCCTCGATCCTTTCGAGTATCACGAAGGCCGGGAGCCCGTTCGCGCGCATGGTTCTGGAATATAGCCCGAGGGCCACCGCGGCGCAGAGACTGAGCCGGATGTTTATCTGCGATGAATGACTGCGTCGATACGGAGAGCGTCGGAGAAAATCCAGCATGGGCGCGAGCCCTTCGAGAAGACCGCGTTCCGCGCCGGAAAGAAGGGCGTCCGAGCTCTCCTCTCTCCTTTGAAGGGAGACGAGGGCGCCAAGGGCGCTTGCAATCGGACCGTAGGGGGAGCTTTCCACCGCAGACGCGGTCAGCCTGAGGAAACGCTTGGAGGAGTCCGCATAAAGCCTTGCAAGGGAGGCCTCGAGACATAGCGAAGGACCTCGGCCTTGGCCGAAGACAGCGAGGGCCCGACCTGCATCCTCGCCTATGCCGAGATCGCCGAGGGCATCGACGAGACGATCGATCGTCTGCTGCTGCGCCTCTTCAATCGGATCGCTCGCCGCTCCTTGCGCGGGACCATAGTCGGGGAGAGCAGGACGCGCATAAATGGCGTCCAATACAGGGCTGCATGACCTGCATTCCGGATCGCTCTCCTCGACGGCGGCCGCGGGACCGAATTGGAAATAGTCCGCAAAATAGGACTTCGAGCGAGTGGAAACATAAAATCCATCGCCTGAGACGCCGAACCATAGGCGTCTGACTATTTGTAGCGCATCATCCGGATCTTTCGATCCTGCATCGAGGATTACCGCCCAACCGTGGAGTCGCTGCCCGAGAATGGAGATTTTGGATGAAAGCGAACGTGCTGCCTCCGCGGCACGAAGCCGGCAGGGTCGCGAAGTTTCGTCGAAGGTTAACAGAAAGGATTCTTCCGTAATCTGCCTTTCGGCGGCGAAAGCAGAGATCGCGTCATCCACGGCTCCCGACAACTCTGCTGCAAGAGCCGGCTCGGCCTTGCGGAGCTGTGTGTGAAAAGGGATCTTTATGAAGAGTCCTATCACGTGATCCACCTCGATATTCACGAACCGTATCGTACAAATGTCACCAATACGGCCTTTTCGTCCAGCGGTAAAAACTTGACTCCGTGTATTGTGAATGCTACACTGCGTTTCCAAGCTGGTTAATCAGTCATGAGCCAAGCAAACTAAAGAGGAATTACACTGTGTTGGATGGCTTGATCGGCGTGCTGAGCGGTCCTCTGCTCGCGAAGCTCGCTCTTGTGGCGGCGCTTATCGCGGTTTTCGTTTTCCTCCGTAAGAAGGATACCGAAGGCTCTATGACCGGTTATGCCCTCCTCTCCTGCTTCCTTGCTTTTCGAGATCTTTTTTTGACGATCTTCGTCGCCCCCAGCCTATACGATGCGAGCGATCTCATTCTTTTCGGCGTACTCTTATTCGTGAACCTCAAGCCCTTTAGGCTCGGCTGGCCTTTCTGGATCGGAGCCGGTTTCGATGCCGCCGCGATCCTTATACTGCTTCTCGAGGGTCTCGGTTTGAGTCTCGGCATTCCTTCCCGTTTTTTGAGGCTCGTCGGGCTCATTCCGGTAGCGGTCTTAGCCTTGGTGCCCATCCTCTCCAAGGCGGGAGCCGACACTCCTGCCCGTACTCTTTCCTCAAGATCGGCCCTTCCCTTAGCCTTGGGCTCAGGCATATATATCCTAGTGGGCGCCGTTTTGGATAGCGGAGGCCCCTTTTTCCGGATTCTCGTCACGCCGCTTTTCTATTGTCTTCTTTTTGCCCTCGCCCTCATCTTCATCGATATCATTCAAAACCAGCTTATCAGCGCCGTCGATTATTATGAAGAGTCAGTGGATTCCCTCTATGATCTTCTGCTGTCCACCGGTACTGCGATGCGGAGCGAGACCTTTCTCCAGGACGTCGTCGACAACATGATCCGCACGGTCGTTGAACGTACTGGGGCCGACGGCGGAGCCCTCCTGCTTTCCGACGAATTCGAGGAGACGGTATCGGTCAGGGCCGTATGCGGAAACTATCCTCCTCCATTCAAGCTCCCGGAAAACCTGCCCAAAACGGCCGACAGGGTCGATTCCTTCGTCCGCCATGCCCGCATCAGGCTTGGTGAAGGAATCCTGGGCGAGGTTTCGCGGACGGGCAAGCATGTCTTCGTTCCTCAGGCGGGCCCTGACTCGCCGCTGCCGGATAACGGCGACGAGCCATGGCTCAAGGCCGGAGCCTTTATCGCATCTCCATTGATAGTTAGGGACCGGATCATCGGAGCTATATCGGTGGCCAAGTCCGGTCAGGGTGCCTTCTCCGAGCGGGATTTCGACCGATGCAAGCTCCTCGCCAACTTCGGTTCGATCGCGGTGGCTAACTCCTTCTCATTCCTGGAAGCGGCCGAGCGCAGCGATATCGAGCGAGAGGCGGATATTGCCGCTAATGTCCAAGGCACACTGCTTCCGAAGAAGCTGCCCGACGTACAGGGCTTCGCCTTCGGTGCCTTCGCGAGCTCGGCGCGTGGCGTCTGCTCGGATTATTACGATGTAATCCAAACCAAGTCCGACAAGGCAGTAATCGCGGTAGGCGACGTCGCCGGCAAAGGGGTTGCCGCCAGCATCGTGCTGGTGATGGTGCGCTCCATCCTCCACCTGATAACCGCCTCTACCAAAGATGTCGCTACCCTCCTTCAATGGGTGAACCGGGGTATCACCGGTAAAGTTGACCTTGATCACTATGCGACTCTCTTCCTAGCCGCCATCGATGGTTCCTCGGGCGTGGTCGAGCTGGCCAACGCGGGGCATCAGCCCGCCTTGGCTTGCCGAGGATCCGACGGTTCCCTCGAAACCTTCGAATCCAAGAGCGTACCCATCGGCGTCGAGCGCGGAACGGCGTATGCATCGTCGCGCTTCGCGATGGGCGAAGGCGACATCCTCGCGCTCTACACGGACGGCATCGTGGAGACCATGAACGCCCAAGGCAAGCAATACGGCCGCAAGAGCCTCGGTAGCGTCATTCAGCGCTCGCGCGGACTCGCGCCGTCCGAGATCGCCGAGAAAATAAGGGAGGATCTATTGGAATTCGCGGGGCTCGCGCACCCGTACGACGATAGGACTGTGCTCGTGATAAAGAGAACCAAGGCATGACCACGGAGGAGCGGAGCCAATGGACTTGAAGATCCGCAAGAACGGCGAGAGTTACATCATCGACGTGAACGGCGAAATGGACCTCTACAATTCATACAAGCTCAAGGAACTTGTCATGAAGATGCTCGAGAAGAAGGTCGAGCGCTTTATCATCAATCTCGAGAACGTCGACTACATCGACTCGAGCGGGATCGGCGCGCTCATTTACATCTGCTCGACTATCAAGAAGATGGGGTTCAAGCTCGTGATCACCAATATCCACGGCTCCGTGAAGAAGGTCATCGAACTCACTAAGCTCATGGGATATTTCCCGATTTCGCCGACGATCGACGAAGCTCTGAAGCGGATGGAGTCCTGACATGGCAGCGGAAACGGTCAAGGATATCGTGGTCGACGAGAATTCTCCGCTCTTCGAGAGGACAGGGATGCTGCATAAGGAATTCCCTTCCGATTTTCGCCAGATTCGTTATTTTACCCTCCTGATCGTGCAATCGGCGCCGCCGGATATCAAGGAAATAAACCTCCTCGAGCAACAGATAAGCGAGATCATTAAGAATGCAGTAAAGCACGGCAACAGGTGCGACCCCGAAAGAAAGGTCCGCGTCTGGTACTCGTTCAGCCCCGAACACGCCCATCTCATCGTCGAGGATGAAGGATCGGGCTTTCAAGACCTGGAAAGATGGAACGAATTCAATCACAAAAGGCAAAGCCTGCTCGAAGGAAACGACTTCGAAGCCCTTTCCGAGTATGTCTCCTTCCGCGGCGAAAGGGCCGACGACAACGACGGCGGTAACGCGCTCTTCGCTGCCCTTGAGTATTGGGATGGCGGCTTCGTGTTCAACTCCAAGCGCAATTGCGTCTCGGTCCTCAAGCGCTTTCCCAAGAAGCGCCGGGGCGTAAAGGTAGTCGACAGCTAGGAGGGAAGCGCCGAAACGAGCGTATCGGCCCGGGTTAGGTAACTCCTCATATCGGTCTCCTCGCCTTCGCGAAGACCTTCGCCAAAACGGCGCAGGAGCTCGCCGTCATCGTGGCGATGATTGCATAGCTCGCGAAGCCCGTCTTGATGCCGAATCCTTGGGAAATCCATGACATGAGGAAAGGGAAGGCGAAAAGACCGACGCCGCCGCCGGCTACCGCAAACGATATGGCCTCCGCCTGTGAGCTTTTGCAGGAAATGCCGACGAGGGAAATTACCGTCGGGTAGACGATCGAGCAACCGAGGCCTGCGACGAAGGTCAGCGCGGTTGGTGCCCACAGGGGGGTTCCGGGGACGATCATGAAGCCCAAGACGCACAGCGCTGCAGTCGCAGTCGTGAGGAGCAGCGAGAAGGCGATGAGCGCCGTTTCCAGGCGCTTGCCCCGGTAGAGGGCGGGTACGCCGAATCGCCCCGCAAGGAGCCCCGCCCAGAAGAGAGAAACGGAAAGGGACGCGAAGGCGGGTTTGGCGCCGAAGATCCGCACGAAGTATTCGGCTATCCAATTCGAGATGCCGATTTCCGTCCCGACGTAAAGCAAGAGGCAGAGGAAGCCGAGGTAATAGGCGGGCTCGCGGGCGACTTTAGTATTCGTGGTACGATCCTCCGAGCGTGATTTGGAGGCTTCGAGTCGCGAAAAAGGCGAGGCTGCGAGAGCGACGGCGAGAATGGCGAAAAGGACGGCAATGGCGCGGAAGAGTATGGTCCAAGACAAATCCGAGGCCATGATCACGCTCAGGACCAGGGGACCCGAGACGGCTCCTATTGCGAAAGCGCCGTGCATGAGGTTCATCGCGCGACCGGAGCCTTGGTCGCCGTCCATGCGCAGGGTGGACCAATTGACTGCAGGCTCGATCAATCCCTGTCCCGCCCCGATAAAAAGGTTGAGGAGGAGATTGGCCAAGAATGACGGGGTCGAGGCGAAGAAGGCAAGGCCGAGAACGCAGCTTCCCAGGCCCGCGATCATGGTAGCCTTGGAGCCTATCGCGTTAAGCACCTTTCCCGAAAAGAGGCTTGCCAGGAAATAGGCCACGGCGCTTGCGGCTATCACGGCGCCGGCGGCGGCATAGCTCCATCGGAAATCGCCGAGTATTCTGGGGAGCGCTGCGCCGACTATCGTCATCGAAATGCCGAAGAGGGTGAAAGTAGCGAAAAGGCCTAGGAAGAGGCCGCGAAGCGGTTTGGCTATTAGGGGCATGGGTTCTTCCTTCACGAGCTATTTATGCGGATTCTTGACCTTCAGACCCTCGATTCCCGCCGCGTCCTCGTCCGTGAAGTCCCGGCCGTAGAGGCATTCGAATAGGAATCGAAAGTCTTCAGGGGCGAATGAGGAATATTCTACCCCGAAGTAGCTACGAGAGGCATCGCGGTAGACACGCTTGACCTTGGCGAGGACCTTGACGGTCCTTCCCCTCGACTTTATCGAGAGTTCCATCTCTCTCCCCGGAAGCAAGGAAGACGAGAGATCGCGGGATGAATTCGAAAAGAGGAGGCCTCCCGCGCTGATGTCGATGACGTCGGCGGAGAAGTCGCGGGCTTTCTTGGGCGCATTGCGGAAATATCCGTTGACCTTGAGCGAGTAAGCGAGGATTTTAGCGAATTGATGGAAAGTCTCGAGGAGCGGAAGATCGAAGGGGGGTCTTCCAGCCTGCGTATTGACGAGATAGACATAGCCGATGACGTATTCCTGGAAGAGCAGGGGTATCATCAACTCCGAGATCACTCCGGCAGCCTTTTTGTTGCGCTCGAAGCGCAGGACCTCGTCGCCGACGAGGTCCTCGCGCATGTCCTCGTCCCTGAGGAATTCGGCGAGTATGTCGCGCGTGATGATCCGAGCGCTGATATAGGGGTCGACGATGGGCAGGCCTCCGGCGGCCGACGGCAGGAAATATATCTTGCCCGTCCTGACGATCATGCGCTCTTCCAGGGTCTCGGGACGCCTGTCCTTGAACATGCGGATGGCTCGCTCGGTAGCGAACTCCGAGGCTCGCTCGTTGAACTCCCGCACGAGGGCGCGTATATCATGAGGATCGAAGGAGGAGTCGAGCTCCGGATCCGTCGTCGGCTCGAATTCTCTCGTCGTCGGGAAGGATAGCTGGTAGCGGTCGCCTTTGAATGAGATATAAACCTCGAATTCGGAAGGCGGCGTACGCCGGCTATACCTTCGACCGAGATTCTTGTACACGGCCTCGGGCATTTCCGAGATGACTATGGAGTCTCTGACTTCGAGCATTCTCGCTCGGAAGGCCATGGGCTGCTCTCGGTATATGAAGCGAAACTCGTATATCTGGCTTCGGTGGAGGAGCCTGAGCGGCATGGCGTGCGAAAAAGTGAGGCCGTCCGCGCTAATTTCCGAAATGTAACAAGGCCACTCCCCGGAGCCTGCGATGAGGAGGAACGGGACTTTGTCGTCCCGCGCGGAACCGAGGATGAATTCTTTTTCGATTCGCTTTAGATTAGTCGCCATCTGACATCCTTATCGCCCTGGGGCGCCGGCGAGCGCATCGGGATTGAAAGCCAAGGGGCCGGACAGAGGCGGATCGAGGGCCAGCGCTTCCACGTACCAGGTATCTCCCTCCTTCCGGAGCGAAAGCAGGCCTTCGATTCTGGGACCGTCGGTCTCGGTGGGGAGGCGAATCTTCAACGAGGCATCGCAACCTTGAATGACGACTTCCCCGAGTCTGTAAGGTACCGCGGAAGAAGCGGTAGAACCGGGCTCGGAAGGCGCGAGAAGCTCTGAAAGAGCGTCTCGGGACCGAGGTAAAAGCAGTTTCCTGTCGAGTCTTCCTTCCGCTATACCCTTCATGAAGGATGTAGCGACCACGAATACCGATGCCTCGTCACCTTCTGCCGGTCGATAGGATTGCAAGGGGCCAAGTGAGAAATCCCGCGCGATACGAGGGATGGAAGCCGCCCTGAGTCCAAAACCGCGCAAGGCGGCGGCAAGTGGAGCGAGTACAGCGGAGGACGGCGGCGGAGCCTTCGGCTTATTGGCATCCATGGTCGCCGGCGAAGGCGGCATGAGCGCCGGCGCGGTCGGAGGTGCCGTCATGACGGTCGTATCCCTAGCCTGAGCGGATTTGGGTTGCCTTCTCGAGTAGGGGATCAGGAAGAATACCGAGGCGAAGCCAATAGCCGCAATCGCTATAGCGCAGGACGCGAGGAGGAAGCGCCGCCTTTGAACGGCGCCGGGGAGTCGACGATTTGAATCGCTATACTTGCTCGGCATTTCGTGTCAATATTTAACACAGATAAGCCGACTGGTCAAATAAGGTAAACGCGGGTATGAACTCTTCCGATTTGGTGCGATTCCTCACCTCGGATTTTACCGAACCGATCCGCGATCCCCTCTGGGGCAATATTTTCCTTAGTCCTGCCCTGGAACGCCTCGCGTCCTCGGCTCCTTTCGCCAAACTCGGTCGAATTAGGCAGTTGGGGCCGGCCTTCCTAGTATATCCGGGTGCGACGCATACGCGTCGAGCACATTCCATCGGGGTCTTTCATATGGCCAGGCGTCTGATCCTGGCTCTCGCAGCTAAAGATCAGCTGGATTTCTGTTCCCGGGATGGAATCCTAGCCTACTTGGTCGCCGCCCTTTGCCACGATATCGGACATTTTCCCTACGCTCACTCGCTCAAAGAGCTTCCTTTGGAGCGACATGAAACGCTTACGGCTCGAGAGCTCCTCTCGAAGCCGCTTTCCGATCTGGTACGCGAAGCGGGTATGGATCCCGAAATCGTGGCGGCGATCGTCGACGATGGAATTCCGAAGGGTGAAGATCGCGAAATAGGTTTTTTCCGCGGGCTTTTATCCGGAGTGCTCGATCCGGATAAGCTCGATTACCTGAACCGCGACGCCTTCTTCTGCGGAGTGCCCTATGGTATTCAAGATTGCGACTTCGTTTTCCAGAGAGTTGCCGTAGGTACGGGCAAAGTCCTGGCTATCGAGGAAAGGGGCCTGATGAGCGTGGAAGGGCTGCTTTTCTCCAAATATCTCATGTATCGGTCGGTTTATTGGCATAAGGGCGTACGTTCAGCCACTGCAATGATAAAAAAGGCTGTCCTCCTCGCTCTCAACGAGGGAGTCCTTCGCCCGGAGGAGCTTTATGGTCTAGACGATGACGGCTTCTACGCGAAGCTTCGGAAGATACCCTTCTCGCCCTTTTCCCTCGCCGAGGCCGTCTTCGAAGGAAGGACATACTCGACGGTATTGGATATCGCCTTTGACGAAGGGATAGAGAGCCACCGTCGACAATTGAATCTGGAATCGCGGCTCGAATCTGAGGTCGTCCTCGCTGCCAAAGCCGGGCTTGGAAGCCTCGACTTAGTGATCGATGTCCCGGAGAGCATGTCTTTCGAGACTGATTTGCTTGTCCTCCGCGAGGATACGCGTCGCGAGGATACGCGTCGCGAGCTTCCTTTCCTGCAGAGCTCGACGGTCTTCAAGCCATTAATCGTCGACGGTTTCGTAAAGGTCCTTCGCCGCTTGCGAATCTTCGCGAAACAGCCATCGGAGGCCCTCGAGTCAGCAGCCCATGATATGTTCGCCTAGCCGGTCGGCTTTGCATTTATTGCTGGTATTGCGTAATGTGCGAAAATGGCTAAACTTGAATAGAGGAGGAAGGGGCATGACGGAGATCCGCAATATTATGGAAGATGCGGTGAAAGTCTTGGTGGAGGAGCTGTTCGAGCGCGAAGATAGGGAAAAGCGACTTGGCTTTTGTACCTGCGACCAATGCAAGCTCGATGTCGCATGCTTCGTCCTTAACAGAGTCAAGCCGGAGTATATTGTCTCGAGCCGAGGGCTCGCCTATAGCGAAAAGGAAGGCCTCGATAAAGTCCAGCGTCAGGCGGATCTGATTTCCCTCGTCAAGGAGGGTTGGGGAAAGGTATCCCATGCTCCGAGGCCCACTTCCGATCATGTCCTAGGTAAAATCATGGAGGGCGATCAGGCAGGGCCGGTATTCAATTTCCCGACTATTATGGGCAGAGTATTCGACGGGCGTACTTTCGCGCCTCTGGGCGAAGGGGTCGTCCGGCTCTTATCGGAAGGCAGGGAGACTGATATGGTCGACCCCAATTGGCAGAATCCTTTTATTCTCGCCGGTGCAACGGGTGGAACCTTCATCTTTTGGCCCGGCTCTATCGCAGCCTCGACCAAAGACGCGGAGAAGAAATTCGGTTTCGAGATCAAGGTCGAGGTCCCTGGCCTAGAAGCCTTGTCGCATTACGTCGAGATCGATGTCGCTTCCGAACCGAGCATGCGCCTTGATTTCTCCCTGCAAAGGGTATGCAAGATTCCCGACTTGTACCTTTTCCCATCGGACCAATCGGATGAGGATAATCAACTACAGTAAGTTAAGAGTTCTACGGCAGGGACCAATTCGACATAATGCAGTATCGAGCGCATCCCCCTCTCCTCCAGACGTCTTATTTTCACGACGCGGTAAGCGATCATTCGGGGGCTTGCCAAGGGCGGGACTAGAACTCTGCCATTGATATCGACGAGTTGATCGATCTTCAATGGCGCATCGAGTTCCTGGCTCTCGCCCTCCGGATATACAATAAAGCATTCCTCGATCGTCATATGCAAAAAAGAATACGTCTTTGAGATGGCCTTTGTAAATATCGTTTACTCGGCCAACCCCGCACCCGTAGACAGAAAGGAAGATATTTCGCAGCTCTCTTTTCCTATCGGTCCTTCGATTTTTACCAGAAGGAAAATGAATCGGCATAGTTCTTCATTTACAGATTTAGAATTACTTCAATTCCACTTTCTCTGTCGATCCTTTCGGTCGAGACTCTGCGATACCTATACATGCGTCGAGGCTTTCTGTCATAAAATAGGGTTCTGTCGAGTGTTTTTTGAATTTAGCTTTGTTGACAGTTCCTCATCCCGAAGTAGTATACAGTGCGTGGTGGGAAAAAGTGGTAAAACGTAGGAACTTGTGGCAATGAATCTACTTACTGGCGAGTTCAGGAATACCCTGGACGAAAAAGGACGACTTTCTCTTCCGGCGAGGCTCCGAGGAGAGCTGCCAGGGAGCGAGCTGGTCCTTACACAGGGAGTGGATTCATGTCTCTGGCTTTTCCCGCCCGATCAGTGGGCCGCGCTTTCGAAGAAGCTCATGGAGTCGACGAGTCTTTTCGCTGCTAGAGCACGTCTCGTGCAGAGGCGTATCATCGCGCCCGCTCAGGAGGTAGAGGTCGATAAACTCGGTAGGATAGCCATTCCTCAGAGCCTTCGCGAATTCGCGGGCTTGACTAAGGAATGCGTAATCCTTGGCATTTCGAAGTACGTCGAGATTTGGGACGGCGAAGCGTATCGAAAGTATTTGGAGGAAAACGAGTCCGAATTCCTGGCCGCGGCCGAAGAACTGGGAGGCCTGACGCTATAAAGCGTCGGGACGGTCATGGTAGGAATCGTCCATACGCCCGTCATGCTCGACGAGATATTGTCCTTTCTCGTCCCGCAGAGTGACCATGCGCTGATGCTCGATTGCACGCTGGGGGAGGGAGGCCATGCCGAGGCCTTCCTTGCGCGCTATCCAGGCATCAGCTGCCTTGGCATCGATGCGGACCCGGACATTCAGGCGAGGGCGCGGGAACGCCTTTCGCCATACGCCGGAAGGGTGATGTACCGCCAGGGATACTTCGACGATATCCTGGAAAGCTGGGATGGGCGAAGCCCAGATATCGTGCTTTTCGATCTCGGTATATCGATGTTCCATTTCGCCGAGTCGGGACGGGGCTTCGGCCATGGCAAGGACGAGAAGCTCGATATGAGGCTCTCGCCCGAGGCGCCGAGAAGCGCGGCGCGCCTGCTGGCCGAGGAGCCCGAGGAAGAGATCGCCCGCATCATCTACGTATATGGCGAGGAAAGGATGTCGCGGCGAATCGCGAAGGCGATAGTCCAGGAGAGGAGGAAGGGAGGCATCGAGACGACCAGGGAGCTCGCCGAGCTCGTATGGAACGCGGTCCCACAGGCATATCGTCATGGTCGCCTCCATCCCGCCACGAGGACCTTCCAGGCTTTGCGCATCGCCGTCAACGATGAGCTCGGACGTGCCGAGCGCGGGATAAGGCGAGCGGTCGCCCTTCTCGCGTCCGGTGGCCTGATCGCGGTCCTCTCGTTTCACTCCCTTGAGGATCGCGTGGCCAAGAACGTCCTGCGCGAGTTCGCTGGACATCGATCGGCGAATGACGGCTTTCCCGGAAGCGCTAATCCTCCGATACCATTGAATGAGAGGGTGGGCGGGCTTCCTGCGCTCGAGCTCGTCACCAAAAAGCCGCTTGCGCCTACGCCGGGGGAGATCGCGCGCAACCCGGCCTCGCGTAGCGCCAAGCTGCGCGTCGCGCGAAAGATGGGCGGCGGAACCGGGAGGACTGCGGCATGAAGTCTGGAACGCTATTCGCGATTATCTTATCGATTCCCATATTGCTTATCGCGGTCGCGTGGCAGGCGGGACGTTTCGATACGCTCGCCGTGGAGGCAAGGCGCCTCGAAGCTTCGCAGGAGTCCTGGCTGCAGGAAAATCGAAAGCTCGAGGCAGGCATCCGCGTCTTGTCGAGCAGGGAGAGGGCCGCGGCTCTCGCCCGGAGCCTCGGACTGGAGATAGCCGGTCCGGAACGTCGCCTGCGCGTGGTATTGCCGGGCGCGGTAGAGGGATCGGGCAATTGACAGATGCATCCGCGCCGTTATTCACGGCGATTGAAATCGCCGCGATAACCGGCGCTATCCTTGACGGCGAGCCCAAGGCGCTCGTCGAATCGGTCGTGGTCGACTCCCGCAAGGCCGCTGCGCGCTCGCTTTTCGTCGCCCTGCCGGGAGGACGCGTCGACGGCCATTCATATATAAACGCGGCTATCGAGTCGGGCGCCTCTTGCGTCCTCGCGCGATCAGACCGGCGCGCCGAAGTCGAGGCCGCGAGTCTCGCTCTGGCCAGCCGAAAGGGAACGGCGCTCGCATTTGTTCCCGATAGCCTCGCGGCCCTGCAGTCCCTGGCTCGCGCCCACCGTCGCCGCTTCCCGAGGCTGCTTCGGATCGGCGTGACCGGTTCGAGCGGAAAGAGCACTACTAAGGAATGCATCGCTTCGGTGCTGGGCCTCTCCCGCGCGATAATCTTCAATCACGGGAACATGAACTCCGATATCGGCCTCCCTTTGTCCGTTTTTTCGATTATCGAGACGCATAAGGCGGGAATATTCGAGATGGGTATGAACAGGCCGGGTGAAATGGGGGAGTTGGCCTCTGTTCTCGAGCCCGATATCGCCCTGATAACCAATGTCGGGACCGCCCATATCGGTATTCTCGGCTCGCGTGACGTCATAGCCAAGGAAAAGAAGGAGATATTCTCCCGCTTCGATGGGCGCCAGGCGGGTTTCGTGTGGGAGGGAGACGACTATCGCGATTTCCTGAAATCCGGAGTCCCTGGCGACATGACGGACTTCGGGCCCAAGAGCACGGTTGGAATGCGGATTCTCGGTGACCGAGGCCTCGAGGGATACGAACTTTCCTGGGATGGAATCGAGTTTGGATTCTCCCTACCGGGAAGCCACAATCTCCTGAACGCGATCGGCGCCGCTGCTACGGCTTCGCGCGCGGGGGCTTCCGCTTCTGACGTAGCGAGCGGACTTTCATCGGTGAGGCCGCTTTTCGGACGTTCCGAGATACTAAAAGGCGAGTTTACCATCGTGCGCGACTGTTACAATTCCAATCCCGACAGCGTCGAGGCGGCGATCGGGCTCTGCGACTCCGTCAAATGGAAGGGCCGTCGCGTCTATGTGCTGGGCTCGATGCTGGAGCTGGGGTCGGAGTCCGAGGCCGCGCATCGCGCGATGGGCGAAACCGCCGGACGATCCGAAGCAGAAGCCCTTTTCTTTTTCGGCGAAGAGACGCGACCCGCTTTCGATGCGGCTAGGCTTGCCGGGTTCCGAGGGCTCGCGGTCTTCGAGACCGATTTCGACAGGCTGCTAGCCGCGGTTCGCGGATATATCGCCCGAGGGGATCTCGTCCTTCTCAAGGCATCGCGGGGAATGGCGCTCGAACGGCTGGCCGAAGCGCTCTCTGGACGGGAGGCATAGGATGTTCCTTGCGTTATTCCACGCTCTCGTGAAATACTTCTCGCCTCTCAACGTCTTCAAGTACCTTACCTTTCGCTCGGCCTACGCGGCCGTTACCGCCCTCCTCATAGCCTTTCTCTTCGGACCGGCCATAATCGCGAAGCTCCGACGCCTCAAGTTCGGGCAGTCGGTTAGGGCCGACGGACCCGAGACCCATCTCGCGAAGTCGGGGACGCCCACGATGGGCGGCATACTGATCATCGTAGCGGTTTCGGTGGGCGTGCTTTTATGGGCCGACCTTTCCAACGCCTACGTTTGGATCGCCCTTGGTTCCCTCTTAGGCTTCGGCGTCATCGGCTTCGTCGACGATTGGCTCAAGATAAAGCGCCGCAATTCCGATGGCATCCCTGCATGGGTGAAGCTGCTTGCGCAGGCTGTCGTCGCGTCGGGCGCCGCCCTGCTCATTTACGATCCGACGAGCATCACGACGACGATGCTGTACGTGCCCTTCTTCAAGGCTCCGGTCATGGACCTGGGCGTGGCCTGGATTCCGATCGCGATCATTTATGTCGTCTACTGGTCGAATGCCGTCAATATAGCCGACGGTCTCGACGGCCTCGCGACTGGCCTCACGATCATGGCCCTCATCGCGTTTTCCGTCCTTACCTACATTACCGGCAGGCCCGACTGGTCCGCCTATTTGAATATCCCCAACGTCAAGGGCGCGGGCGAGCTGACGGTCTTCAACCTTGCCCTTCTTGGGGCCTGCGTCGGCTTTCTCTGGTTCAACGCCCATCCGGCGGAGGTATTCATGGGGGACGTCGGGAGCCTCGCGCTCGGGGGAGTCCTGGGCGTGCTCTCCTTGATCGTGAAAAAGGAACTCCTCCTCCTCCTCATCGGAGGTGTCTTCATGATGGAAATCCTCTCCGTCGTCCTCCAGGTCGGCTATTTTAAATTGAGCAAGGGCAATCGCCTTTTCAGAATGGCGCCTATTCATCATCATTTCGAACTCAAGGGCTGGAAGGAGACCAAGGTGGTAGCCCGCTTTTGGATACTCGGCGGGCTTTTCGCCATCCTTGCTCTCTCCACCTTGAAGATACAGTGAGGACGGGATGAGATCGGGATTCGAGGCCGAACGTTCGAGCGTCGCGCGACAAGGAGACCGCAGCATTCTCGCCGCGGTTTTTCTCCTTGCCGGGATAGGCGTGGCCGCGCTATGGTCCGCTTCCTCGGAGTACGCGTTGTCGCTCGACAGGCACTCGAGCTTTTTCGCTTTCCGTCAAGCCCTCTTCCTCGTTCCCTCGGCCCTCGTATTCTGGGCTTGCGCCTCGGTCGATATCCACGCTCTCAGATCTAAGACCGGAGCCTTGACCCTGATCGCGCTCGGGCTCCTCCTGCTGCCTTTCATTCCCGGCCTCGGGGAGAACCGCAACGGCGCGACGAGATGGATAGACCTGCGCTTCACGACTTTCCAGCCGTCGGAAATATGGAAACCCGCCCTCGTCCTATACCTGGCCCATATACTCGACAAGAAGCGCGAGCGGATGCGCGAGAGCGCCGGCGTCCTGGTACCGCCCTTCCTCCTCGTCGCCTTCGGCTGCCTCCTCGTCTACGCGCAGAACGACTTTTCGACGGCGGTAATCTCTACGCTCACCGCGATGGCGGTTTTTTGGGTAGCGAGCTCGCCGGTCTCCTTTTTCTTCTGGCTGGGCGCAGCGGCGACTCCCCTGGCCGCGCTCTCCATCCTGACCTCCGACTTCAGGCTTCGCCGCATTCTCGCCTTCCTTTTCCCGACATATGAGCCGCATGGCCAGAGCTACCAGATCCTCGGCTCGATCAAGGCGATCCGCTCCGGGGGGCTCCTGGGGAAAGGTTTCGGTCTCGGTTCGCTGAAGCGAGGCTCCATACCCGAGGTACAGTCCGATTTCATTTTCGCCGCATGGACAGAGGAGACCGGCCTCGTAGGCGCGATGGCCGTTCTCGCGCTGTTCGGTTTCGTCTCTTGGCGCGCCTTCAGGATCGCCTTTTCGGAGACCGATTCCTATCGCTCCTATCTCGGGATGGGAATGGCCTTCCTCCTGAGCCTCGAGACCCTCGTCAACGCGGCCGTCGTCGCTGGAGCGGTGCCCGCGACGGGCATGGCCCTGCCCTTCTTCTCTGCCGGAGGCTCCTCGCTGATTTCCACGGCGATTTCTTGCGGCCTCCTCTTCAACCTGAGCTCGAGCCCGAGCTCGAACCCAGGAACGCCCGGCTCGGGCAACGCGTTCGAATCGTCTTCGAGGGAGGCCGTCGATGTCTGATTACGCGGCCAGGCCCGTCGGCAACGTACGGCCTCCGCGGGGTCGAGGCGCCGGCCGCGGGAAATTCGAAGGGGCATCGAAAACTCAAGAGCGCATTCTCTCCATATCCCTTGCCGTCGTCGCTTCGCTCGCCCTCGTCGCGATCGGCCTCCTGGTCCTTCCTCCCCTCCTTCGCATAACGCGTTACGAGATCTCGGGAAACGCCACGATGACGCGCGGGGAAGTGCTCTCCTCGGCACTGATACACGATCGCGAGTACTTCTTTTCTCTCGACGTCGCGCGGGTCGAGTCCGCTTTGGAAACCGACCCCCGCGTCGAATCGGCAAAGGCGTGGAAGCTCTTCCCGAACGGACTGGAAATGGTCGTGAGAGAGCGGAGGGCGGTCGCCGAGGCCGTCGTATCGCTCGAGGGACGGCCCGCGGTCGTGAGCATCGACGCCGAAGGCGTCGCCTTCGCCCGTGCCGGGCAGGAAGCGGCCTCGTCGGTTCCCGTGCTCTCGGGTATCCGATTCGAGGGTTTCCGCCTGGGGACGCGGCTCCCCCCGGCCTTCGCCGAGCTTCTGGCATCTCTTGGAGAGATTCAGGCGAGCGAGCCCGCGCTCCTCGCGGCGATCTCGGAGATTCGAGTGGTCACGGCCGCGCCGCCCGGCGGGGCGACGTATGGCCCGGCCATCGCCGAGCTTGTCATCTATCCCCTGAATCAACATATTCCGGTACGGGCGAGCGCGTCTCTCGATGCATCCTCGCTGCGCTCGATCATTCTCGTCCTCGACGTCCTCGGGACGCGGGGAATCGCCGCATCGGTCCAGGAGATCGATTTTCGGACCGGAACGGTAGTGTTCCGCAGCAAGGAGGGACAGTCTGGCTGACAACCTAATAGTCGGTCTCGATGTCGGCACAACGAATTCTCGTGCCGTCGTCGGGGAATACAACGAGAACGGAGTCCTCGAGATCATCGGCGTGGGCGTGGCTCCCTCTTCCGGGCTCCGTCGCGGCGTAGTCGTCAATATCGAGTCCACCCTCGCATCGGTGGCGGCCGCGGTCGAGGCGGCGGAGCTCATGTCCGGTCGGGAGGTTAGGGACGTTTATTGCGGCGCGGCGGGCGCGAGCGTCGAGGGCATAAACTCGCGAGGCGTCGTCGCGGTGACGGGCAGGGGACGAGAGATCACTCACGAGGACGTAGACAGGGTCATCGAGGCGGCCAGGGCGGTGGTGATACCCATGGATCGCGAGGTTCTCCACGTCATCCCTCAATCCTTCATCGTGGATGACCAGAAGGGAATCCGCAATCCCCTCGACATGATCGGCGTTCGCCTCGAGGCCGAGGTGCATATCATCACCGGAGCGGTCACGACGGCGCAGAATCTCGTGAAATGCGTGAACCGCGCGGGCTTCAAGGTGAATAAGCTCATGTTGCAGAGCCTGGCCGCCGCGCGCGCGGTGCTCAGCTCCGACGAGAAAGAGCTAGGCTGCCTTCTCGTGGACCTGGGGGGGGGCACGACCGATGTCCTCGTCTATTCCGAGGGCGCGCCCTATTTCTCGAGCGTGATCGCCGTCGGGGGGACCCAGGTCACGAACGACCTCTCGATCATGCTGAGCATCCCCGCGGAAGCCGCCGAGCGCCTGAAATGCGAGTCGGCCTCTGCCTGGCTGGAGTCCGTCGAGCCCGACGAGACTGTGATCGTGCCCGGCATCGGGGGGAGGTCTCCGGCGGAGACCCCGAGGCGTCGTCTTTGCTCGATCGTCCAGCCTCGCATGGAGGAAATTTTCGTCATGGTCCGTGAACGAGTGGAAAAAATGGGCCACTGGAAACACATCAAAGGAGGCGTCGTGCTGACCGGGGGCGGAGCCCTCATGCAGGGCACCGCCGAGCTGGCGCAGGACATCTTCCAGATGCCCGTAAGAGTCGGCAACCCGATCACCCTCGGCGGTCTGGTGGAGGAATACCGTAGTCCGCTCTATGCCACTGCGGTTGGCTTGGTCCTGATGGGGGCCGAGGACTCGCAACCGCAGGAGTCCAGGGGCCAGAGACCCATGGAACGGCAATCTAAGAACAGGGGGCCGGAGGGAAGCGGCATGCTTTCGCGTTTCGCCGAATGGATTAGGAAGGGATTTTTCTGATTCCCGGCGGGGGGCCGGGATGAAGCGCTAATGCAAAAGGTTGGGAGGGGATATGAACATCGAGATAGTAGAGGATAATGGCATAGCTCCGACGGTCATAAAAGTGATCGGCGCAGGCGGCGGCGGATCGAACGCCGTCAACCGGATGATCGCTGTAGGTCTTAGGAACGTCCAGTTCGTAGTAGCCAACACGGATGTCCAGGCCCTGAGCCTCTCGCGCGCCGAGACGCGCATCGGGCTCGGCGCGAAGGTGACGCACGGCCTGGGCGCCGGCGGTAAACCCGAGATCGGCGAGAAGGCGGCTCTCGAGGATAGGGAGACGATTGCCCAAGCCTTGCGCGGGGCAGATATGGTCTTCGTGACCGCAGGGATGGGAGGAGGGACGGGAACGGGCTCCGCTCCGATCATCGCCCAGATCGCAAGGGACTTGGGAGCGCTTACCGTGGCCGTCGTCACGAGACCCTTCGATTTCGAGGGTAGGGCCAAGGCTCGCCTGGCCGAGGAAGGCATCGAGAAGCTGCGCCAGGCGGTAGATACCCTCATAGTCATCCCCAACCAGCATCTCCTCAAGGTAGTAGAGCGGCGAACTCCCATCAAGCAAGCCTTCTCCCTCGCCGACGACGTGCTTAGACAGGGAGTACAGGCGATATCGGATTTGATAACGCTGCCCGGCGAGATAAACATAGATTTTGCCGATGTCCGCACGGTAATGCAGGGCCAGGGCGATGCGATCATGGGTATCGGCGCGGCGACGGGCGACAATCGTGCCGTGGAAGCCGCTAGCAAGTCGATCAACAATCCCCTGCTCGAGGATGCGAGGATCGATGGGGCGAGGAACCTCCTCATCAACGTGACAGGGGGCGAGGACTTCTCGCTTTCCGAATTCGAGGAGATCCTCAACCTCATCACCAAGAGCGCGGACCGCGAGTATTTTCAGAAGCCCGGGCTCATCATAGATCCAAGCCTCGGAGACGAGGTCCGAGTCACCGTCATAGCGACGGGTTTCGATCGGAGCGCCCGGTCCGAGCAGGCTTCCTCGGAGCCGGAAGCCCGTCACGAAGCCGTCCAGGCAAAGCGCGGGTTCGAGGATTATCTTTCGACGGACGAGTGGAAGCGGATTACCGAAATGCCGGCGGCCCCGCGGGGCAAGCAGTATCTCCTGGGACGCAACGATGAAGAGGAGCTGGACATTCCGACAGTGCTGCGCGAATCCAGGTTCGCCGGCGAGAAGAGCGAGGCCTGAGTTTGAGCGAGCTCTCGACGCGCTATCGGGCCTACCTGATAGCGGCCCGCAAGCGCTCTCCACTCACCGCCGAGGTCTACCTGCGGGAGGCCGCTACCCTCGGGCGTTTCTTGGTGGCCGCCGGATCCGGCTTGGAGACGGCGACGAGCGCGGAGCTCCTCGGCTATCTCGTATGGCGCCAGTCCGGAGCCGCCGCGGATTCGAGCGCGGCGGCGGCGGCCGGCGATACGGAAGGCGCTGAGCGGCCGGACCGAGGGGCCCGCGGAACCCCGAAGTCCGTTCCGCCTCGCGAGGCTCTCTCGCGAAAGACCATGGCCCGAGTCGTCTCCAGTCTCCATACCTTCTTCAAGTTCATGCGTCTCGAACGTTTGCGCGATGACGATCCGAGCGAACTGATAGAAACGCCCAAGCAGGAACGAGCGCTTCCCTCGGTTCTCGCGCCGGAGGAAGTCGACCGCTTCCTCGCGTCGATCGATCCGACGACGGCCCGCGGACTCCGCGATAGGGCTCTATTCGAGCTGATCTACTCCTGCGGGCTGCGCATATCCGAGGCGGCCGACCTCAGCTTCGACCGTCTCTACCTGAGAGAGCGCGCGATCCGCGTCATCGGCAAAGGCCGAAAAGAAAGGATCGTGCCATTCGGAAAGGATGCCGCGCTGTGGCTCGCCCGCTATCTGGAGGACGGCAGGCCTGCCCTCGCCAAGGGACGGAGCGATCGCGTCTTCCTGAACCAGGCGGGAAAGGGTATTTCCCGCAAAGGTATATGGAAGCGCTTCGACGGCCTGCGCGAGGCGTCCGGCCTCGAGGCGAAAGTCCATACCTTCAGGCACAGCTTCGCTACGCACCTGCTTGCCGGAGGCGCCGATCTTCGAACCGTCCAAGAGCTCCTGGGGCATTCGGATATTTCTACGACGCAGATCTATACGCATATCGATCCAGAGAGTCTTCAGGATTACCATCGCGATTTCTTTCCTCGAAAATGAACGAAGCGGAGCGATTCATCCATCGCGTTGGAAGGAAGGAGGGACAATGAAGAAAATAGAGAGCAAACGCCTCATCCTCGCCCTTTCCATCCAAAGGATCGTCTATTTGCGACCCAAGGAGAAGCTCCTCGTCTGGGATCTCGTTGACGACGAGCTATCCCTATCGTTACTGTTAGTACGGGATGTCGAGGCCGCGATCGGACGAAGCCTTGGCGGTAGGCCGTGGCAGCCCGATTCCTTTCTGGAGGCCGCGAACCGCGACGCCGATTTCCTGGAGAAGTCGGGATGCCGCTTCATTCACTACGATGACGAAGCATATCCCCGCGCGCTTCGAGAGACTTCTCAGCCGCCCTTCGGCCTCTTCGCTCGGGGCGCCCGTCTCGATCCGAAAGGCGATTGCGTGGCCGTCGTTGGGACGCGAGTGCCTACGGGCAAGGCGATTTCGGCCGCTTTCGGTCTCGCCCGCGGCCTGTCCGAATTCGGGCTCGTCGTGATATCCGGGCTCGCTCGAGGAATCGACGCTGCCGCGCATAAGGGAGCCCTCGCGGCCGCATCGGCGAATCGCGGCAACCTAGCGACCTGCGCCGTGTTGCCTTGCGGGATCGACCGCGTCTACCCCGCGGGCAATCGGCGGCTGGCGGGGGAGATCCTGGAGCTCGGCGGCCTCCTCGTTTCCGAGTATCCGCCCGGAGAGGAGATACTCAAATTCCGTTTTCCGGAGAGGAACAGGATCATCGCGGGAATGTCGAGGGCATGCGTCGTAGTAGAGGCGCCCGCCAAATCGGGAGCGCTGATAACGGCGGAGCATGCGTTGGACGAGGGTCGCGACGTCTGGGTATCGGCGGACTGTCTCGGCGGGCCGAGAAGCGGCGGAGTGGATTGGCTGGCTTCGGAAGGCGCCCGCGTCTTGATCGAAGCCGGAGACATCCTGGAAGATTGGGGCTCCATCGGCGATGCGAGCCTCGCGGGAGATCGCGAGCCTCGCGTCGGCCCGAGGTTCGGCGGAGGCGAGGGACCTCGGCTGGCCTCGCTCCTTTTCGATGAGATGGCACTCGAAGACGACTCTGCGAAGCATTGAGGATCGACCGGCGGTAATTCTGAAAACGCTCGAGGAAAGACAAGATAGGAGATGTCGGGAATGGCAGCAAAGAAAAGCGGGTCGGAAGGGCCTTCGTCGTCCGTCGAGGACGTAACCGCGGAGGCTCCATCGCTCGCGCTTCCGTCCGCCAGGAGCCATCAGCGGGCGAAAGGCAAGGATCGCCCCAAGACCAAGGGGAAGAGCGGGGCCAAAAAGGCGGCGCCCAAGAGCATCCTCGTAATAGTAGAGTCACCGGCCAAAGCCAGGACCATAGAGAAATACCTCGGCTCGAGGTACACCGTGCTGGCTTCGATGGGACACCTCATCGACCTTCCGAAGTCGCGCGTGGGAATAGACGTCGAAGGCGATTTCGAGCCTGAATACCTGACGATCCGAGGAAAGGCCAAGCTCTTGAAGAGCCTGCAAAAAGCCGCGAAGAAGTCGTGCCTAGTCCTGCTCGCCTCCGATAACGACCGCGAGGGAGAGGCGATCGCCTTCCATATTCAAAATTCGATCCGCAGCAAGGAAGCCGAGCTTCCCATTCGGCGAATCGTATTCAATGAGATAACGCCCCAGGCGATCCGCAACGCCGTCAAGGCGCCACACGCGATAGACGATACCAAGGTCGATGCCCAGAAGGCGCGCCGCGTCCTCGACCGTCTCGTCGGCTACAATCTTTCGCCGCTCTTGTGGAAGAAGGTCAAGAACGGCTTGTCGGCCGGCCGCGTACAGTCCGTGGCGCTCAGACTCATCTGCGACCGCGAAAGGGAGGTCCAGTCCTTTCTCCCCGAGGAGTATTGGAGCGTCCTGGGCGATTTCCGCAAAGGCCGCGTCGCTTTCTCGGGCGAGCTCGTGCTATTCCGCGGGGAGAGACCAGATCTACCCGGCGAGGCGGCGGCCACGGCTATCGTCGACGCGATACTGGGGAAAGACGCCGTGGTGGGCGAGCTTCGCGAGACCGAGAAGACCTTGAGGCCGAAGCCGCCCTTCACCACGTCGAAGCTCCAGCAGACCGCCGCCAATCGCCTGGGCTTCACGAGCAAGAAGACCATGCAGATCGCCCAGCAGCTCTACGAGGGCGTCAACGTCGGGTCCAGCCGCATCGGACTCATCACTTACATGCGAACGGACTCGACCCGCATATCCGATACCGCGATCGCCGAGGTCCGCGCTTACCTCGCGGAACGCTTCCCGGCCGAGCTTCCGGGCTCGGCGAATATCTACACCGCCGACGGAAAGGCGCAGGATGCTCACGAGGCCATAAGGCCGACGATCGTGGCCTACGACCCCGAATCCATGAAGGCGCATCTTTCCAAGGATCAGCTCAAGCTCTACGCCCTCGTCTGGGAGCGCTTCGTCGCCAGCCAGATGACGAACGCGAAGCTGCGCAGCTCCGCCGCCGACATCGTCGCGGGCGAGGGAGTATTCCGCGCCTCGTCGTCGCGAGTCGTCGAGCGGGGGTTCTACAAGGTGATCAAGGTCGGCGCGACCAAGGAAGACAAAAGCGAGGGCAGCGTACCGGAGCTCAAACCCGGGGAGGGGATCAAGCTCGAGCGCGTCCGATCCGAGCAGCATTTCACGCAGGGTCCGTCGCGTTTTACCGACGCGTCCATCATCAAGGCTCTCGAGGAGCAGGGCATCGGCCGCCCCTCAACCTATGCGCCGATCATCTCGGTCCTGCTCGAGCGGTATTACGTTTCGAGAGAGAACCGCCAGCTCGTGCCTACTACCCTCGGGCGAATGATCAGCGACATCCTGGTCGAGTACTTTCCTGGAGTCGTCAACGTGGGATTTACCGCGGGGATGGAGGCCATGCTCGACGAGGTCGAGGACGAGAAAGCCGACTGGGTCCATAAGATCCGCGATTTCTACGGTCCCTTCAAGGAGAAAGTCGATGAGGTGATGCAGGATCTCCAATCCTTTCGCGGCAGCCTGGACGAGGCGACGGATATCGTCTGCGAGAAGTGCGGGAAGCCCATGGTCAAGAAGCTGGGACGCTTCGGATACTTCCTCGCCTGTACCGGCTTCCCCGAATGCCGGAACACCCGTTCGATACCTTTGGGGAAATGTCCGAGGCCGGGTTGCGGAGGCGATATCGTCGCGAGGCGGCGAGCCAAGGGGAAGGGCAGGGAGTTCTACGGCTGCACCAATTACCCGGTCTGCAACTTTATCACGTATAACAAGCCGACGGGCTCCGCATGCCCGAAATGCGGATGGTTCCTCGTCGAGAAATTCGACAAGAAGTCGGGCTCTCACAAGGCTTGCATCAATCCCGATTGCGATTATCTGCATACCTACGGGGAGGAAGACGAGCATGGACAGGAGGATTGAGGATTACCTCGCCTTCCTCGACGCCGTAAGGGGCCTCTCTCCCCGTACGCTTCGTTCTTACCGGGAAGACTTCGAAAGCTTCGACTCTTTCGTCGCCGCTACCGTCGCGGCGGATGACGTGGATTCGGTGACGGCCTCGGATATCCGGGCCTTCGCGGCGTTCCTGGTCGTGGAGGGAAAAGCCGGATCGAGCGTAAATCGCGCGCTCTCGGCGATCCGCGGCTATTTCAGGTATCGCGTCCGTTTCGGAGGCCTCGCCGTCGATCCCTCGCGCGACGTAGAGGGCTTACCCTCCAGACGGCCTTTGCCGCGCTTCCTTTTCGAGGACGAGGCATCGGCCTTCCTCGGTCTACCCGAGGGAGAGGGCTTCGGTCCCTCTCGCGACAGGGCGTTGCTCGAATTCCTCTATAGCACGGGCTGCCGCGTCGCGGAAGCCTCGAACCTGACTCTCGACCGCCTCGATCTTGCCGGCGGCTCCGCTCGCGTGATGGGCAAAGGCTTGAAGGAAAGGATCGTCTTCCTGGCCGGTCAGGCGAAAGCCGCGCTCGACGATTATCTGCCGTTGCGTTCCGAGCGTAGGCTCCGCGCCGGCCTGGGCGTCTCCGGCGGCAAGGAATACCTTTTCGTCAACGCGAGGGGGGGCCGCCTCACCGAACGGGGCTTCGAATGGATAATACGAGGCTACGCCGAACGCTCTGGCTCCCCACGCTCGGTGACGCCTCATGCCTTCAGGCACAGCTTCGCGACCCATCTGGTCGGCAGGGGGGCGGATATCCGCGTCGTACAGGAACTTCTAGGGCACTCGAGCGTCTCGACGACCCAGATCTACGCCCACGTCGACATGGAGAGGCTCCGCAAAGTCTATGAGCAAGCTCACCCCCATGGGGGAAGGAAATAGGAAATGAAAGAAACGAAGATCAGATCGACGACCGTCATCGCCGTGCGCCGCGGAGGCAAGGTCGCGATGGCCGGAGACGGCCAGGTCACCATGGGCGAGACCGTCATGAAGAGCAATGCCCGTAAGGTGCGCAAGATCTACGACGACAAGGTGCTGATCGGCTTCGCCGGCGCCACTGCCGACGCCTTCGCGCTGTTCGAGCTTTTCGAGATAAAGCTCAAGGAATACCAGGGCGATCTCGAGAGAGCGGCGGTGGAGCTGGCCAAGGCGTGGCGCATGGAAAAGGCGTTGCGCAATCTCAACGCCCTCCTTCTCGTCGCCGATTCGAAGAAGACTCTCCTTCTTTCGGGGACGGGCGACGTGATAGAGCCGGCCGAGGACGTGATCGCCATCGGCTCGGGCGGCAACTACGCCTACGCTGCCGCCCTGGCCTATCTTGAGAGTTCCGAGTTCCCCGCCGCCGAGATCGCTACGAAAAGCCTGAGGATAGCCTCGGGAATCTGTATCTACACCAACGGCAACATAACCGCGGAGGAGCTCTCGTGACCGGCGATTTCGCTACGATGACCCCCCGCAAGATCGTGGAGGAGCTCGACAGGTACATCGTCGGCCAGGAGAAGGCCAAGCGGGCCGTGGCGATCGCGCTCAGGAACAGGATGAGGCGCCAGCGTCTTCCCGAAGATATTCGCGACGAGATAGCGCCCAAGAACATCCTGATGATCGGACCGACCGGCGTCGGCAAGACCGAGATAGCCCGTAGGCTAGCCAAGCTTTGTCAGGCTCCCTTCATCAAGGTCGAGGCTACCAAGTATACCGAAGTCGGCTATGTCGGACGGGATGTCGAGTCCATGATTCGGGACTTGATGGCAGCCGGCCTCGCGATGGTAAAGACCGAAATGCAGGTGGGGGTCAAGGAGGAAGCCGATAGGCGCGCCGAGGAGAGACTCCTCGACCTTTTGCTCCCCGGCATAAAAAAGGCGGACGATCCCATAGGCAACGCTCAATCCATGCCGATCCTCCCCGATCCCGGCCAGAGCGGTCCCGCGAGCGACAGCCGGGAGAAATTTCGAGCTCTGCTGCGCGCCGGGAAGCTCGATTCGCGCGAGGTGGAGATCTCGGTACAAGGATCGAGCCCCGCGATAGAGATATTCTCGGGGAACCAGATGGAGGAGATGGAAGTCGCCCTGGGCGGTCTCTCGGGCCTCTTCGGAGGCAAGCGCAAGAAGAAGGCGGTTTCGGTGGCCGAAGCTCGTCGCATCCTCGCGGCCGAGGAACTCGACAAGCTCGTCGACCCTGAGAGGGCGGCCGAGGAGGCCCGCCACCGCGTCCAAGAGACGGGCATAGTGTTTATCGACGAGATAGACAAGGTGGCGAACAGGGAGGGACGGAACTCCGGCGGCGTCGACGTTTCGCGCGAGGGCGTTCAGCGCGATATCCTGCCCATAGTCGAAGGCTCGACCGTCAATACCAAATGGGGTCCCGTGGATACGACGCATATCCTTTTTATCGCGGCGGGCGCCTTCAACGTCGCTAAGCCGCAGGACCTCATTCCGGAGCTCCAGGGTCGCTTCCCCATACGCGTCGAGCTGGAGGCTCTCTCCGCCAAGGACTTCGAGCGGATACTCACCGAGCCCAAGGGCGCCTTGGTAAAGCAATATACTCAGCTCCTCTCCTCCGAGGGGGTCGAGCTCGAGTTCGACTCGCCCGCCGTGTCCAGGATCGCGGAGATCGCCGCGGCGGCGAATGCGAGGACCGAGAACATAGGAGCCCGGCGCCTGACGACGGTGATGGAGCGCCTTCTCGAGGAGCTTTCCTTCGAAGCGCCTTCGATGGCGGGAGTCAAGGTCAGCGTGGATGTCGCCTATGTCGATTCGCGATTCAAGGACTTCGCGGAACGGCAAGATCTGAGCAGGTATATATTGTAAGACGCGGATTCGGCTAAGGGACGAACCGGCATCGGCCGAAAAATAGACGAAGGGGTAGACGGAATGTTCGAGAATAGCGCTTTCGGGAAAACGCTCGATATATTGCACAGGGGAATGGATGTGACGGTCCTGAGGCGTCAGGTGATCTCCGACAATATCGCCAATGCCGATGTCCCGAACTTCAAGCGTTCCACGGTCAACTTCGAGGCTTCCTTGAAGAAGGCCCTCGAGTCCGAGAAGCTCGAGCCGGCTCTTCCCATGGAGACGACCGATCCTCGCCATATAGCGAGCTACTCTCCCGCCGACTACAGGACCGTCGAGCCGCGGCGCGTGCTCGATTACCTGACTACCTCCAAGAACAACGGCAACAACGTGGACGCCGAGCAAGAAATGATGGACTCGCTGACCAACCAGCTCTCCTACACCCTCCAGGCTCAGGCGGTCAATTTCGAATTCAACCAGGTCAACCTGGTGCTCAGAGGTTAACTATGGGATTGTTCACGTCAATCGATATCGCCGCCTCCGGATTGACGGCCGAGCGCCTGCGCAGCGACGTCATCGCCGACAACATCGCCAATGCGAGCACGACCAGGACGCCCGAGGGCGGTCCGTTCCAGCGAAGCCGAGTCATCTTGAGGCCGATGAACGCCCAGCCCTATTTCCGACTGCCGTTCCAGCCCGAATCCCTGGACAATGGCGCGGGCTTGGGCGTCCGCGTCGCGAGCATCGAGAAGGACGCTTCGCCTCCTCGCCTAGTCTACGATCCAACCCACCCCGACGCCATAAAAACCGGCCCAAAGGCCGGCTATGTCGAGATGCCCAACGTAAACATCGTCACGGAGATGGTCGATCTCATAGCCGCGTCGCGCGCCTACGAGGCCAATTCGACCATGGCCGACGGCTCGAAGGCCATGTTCATGAAGGCCCTCGAGATCGGGAGGTAGTGAATGGCCCTGAATATCGGCTCGCTCAGCTCGATCCTTACTCCGAACTCGGCCGCCCAACTCGCCGCGCTTGCGCGCACCGACGCCATGCATTACACTTCTGCCGGCCTGCGGGACGAATCGGGGACCGACTCGACCGATGGCATCGCCGATGCCCTCCTGCCTGCGGGCATAGGGGCGCAGTCCTCGGCGACGAAGGCTCCGTCTTTCGAGCAGGCGCTGCTCAAGGCCATGGACGGCGTGAGCTCGTCGCAGAACAAGAGCGACGATCTGCTTCAGAGAGTTGTTGCTGACCCCGATTCGGTCGACGCGCAGGACGTCACTATAGCCATGGCCGAGGCGAATATGTCGCTCAATTTGGCCAAGACCGTCATGTCGCGGGTAGTGACCGCGTGGAAGGATATAATCAATACTCGCTGACTTGCGAAGCAGGTCGGGGAGTGTCAGGCGGCGTGAAGGCTCCCGACGACGGATGGCCGAGTTCCCTTGGGGAAGGGAACTCGTGGACCGGTGATCCAGTCGGGAAGCCCGCGACGCCTCTAAAAGCGGGGCTATGGACCCGCGCTGGGGGGGGACATGAACGATTTCTTCAAAAAGCTCTTCGATCAAGCCAAGGCGCTTTGGGCTAAATGGACCTTGGTCCAGAAGCTCATCCTGGGAGGGGTCGTGCTGGCCGCGATAATCGCGGTCGTGATACTCGTGCGGATCTCGGCCGCGCCCACGATGGTGAAGCTCCTCGGCACGCCCATCAAGACCGACGACGAACTCAGACTCATCACCAGCAAGCTGGATGCGGAAGGCATACCATATCAGGTGGGCGAGAGCAATCAGCTCTATGTCAAGGACCAAAAGACCGCGCTCAGGGCTAAAGGCATTCTCATCCGGGATGACCTCATTCCCAAGGGAACTGATCCTTGGGCCATCTTCGACGTGCAACGCTGGACTACGACGGATTTCGAGCGCAACGTCAATCTGCGCCGGGCGATAATCGGCCAGGTGACCCAGCAGATCGAAGCTCTCGACGACGTCGATAAGGCGAGCGTCACGGTGGTCATGCCCGAGAAGGAGCTTTTCCAACAGGATCAGAAGCCCGTCACGGCAAGCGTCATCCTCTTTCCGAAGCCCGGATCCGATCTGGCCCAGAACCGAAAGAAGATCGAGGGCGTCCAGAAGATACTCAAGTTCGCCGTCGAAGGTCTCACCGACGAGGACATCGTCATCACCGATCAGAACGGCATCGTGCTCAACGACTTCGCCAATATGGCCGACTTCGATCGGCTCCAGCAGACCAAGAGCGAGCAAAAGCTCATTCAGGATCTCGAGGCCCAGTACCGCGCGAAGGTGCTCGATGCCCTGCAGCAGATCTATACGCCCGATCGGGTCCGCGACCTCAACATCAAGATCGATATGGATATGTCCAAGAAGAACGTGAAGACCGAGGAGTATTTCCCCGTGACGATAAAGCCTCGGACGCCTCGCTCGCCCTACGACGATTCCGACGTCCGCGCCTCTGTCACGAGGTCCAAGACCGAGACGACGACGGAGTGGACGGGCACGGGCTTCAATCCCGAAGGTCCCGCCGGGACGGAAGGCCAGACTGCCCCGGCCTACAAGGACCTCCAGAACATGCAAGGGAAGATGACTCAGCATTCCATCGTGCAGAACGAGGAGATAAACAAGCGGAATATCGATGAGGTGAGCTCGCCTACGATCCAGAGGGTCACCGTCTCGGTCAATATCGACGGTGTATGGAAATGGAAGTACGACGAAAAAGGCCGCCTCAAAATGCTTCCCGAAGGCGGTGTCGATCGCGAGTACGTTCCGATACCGGACGACGATCTCAAGAAGGCGCAGGCGCTCATCCAGGATGCCGTTGGCTACAATCAGGACCGCGGCGACTCGGTGACCGTCCAAAACATCGCCTTCGACCGAACCGCGCAATTCAAGGCCGAGGACGCGGACTACCTGAGGAACGTCCAGGTCAGGCAGATTGTGCTATACTCCCTCATCGGGCTGGCGATCCTCATGCTCGCGTTCATCGTTTTCCGCGTCGTCTCGCGCGAGCTCGAAAGGCGCCGCAGGATAGCCGAGGAGAAGCGCGCGATCGAGCAGAGCATGCTGCGCGAGAACGCGATTCGCCAGGCCGAGGAGCAGAACATCGAAGTGTCGATGTCCGTCGAGGAACGCAAAAGGCTGGAGCTTCAGGAGCACGCGATTAACATGGCGAAGGAGCATCCGGAGGACGTCGCGCAGCTCATCCGCACCTGGCTGCGGGAGGAGTGATAATGCCTCAGCAAACCCAAGCCCGAGGCCGTGGGCAGGCGGCGGGTCCGATCTCCGGCGCCCGCGGGGCGGAGGCCGCCGCGAAGCGGCCCAAGAACGTCAAGGACATGGCGGGCAGGCAGAAGGCTGCAGTCTTCCTCGTAGCCCTGGGTTCGGAGATATCCTCCGAGATCTTCAAGCATCTACGCGAGGACGAGATAGAGACCCTCACCTTCGAGATCGCTCGCCTCGACTCGGTCGAGGCCGAGCAGAAGGACCAGGTCCTCACCGAGTTCCAAGAGCTCATGATGGCCTCGGACTTCATAACCTCCGGCGGCATCGATTACGCGCGGGAGCTTCTCGAGAAGTCCCTGGGCTCGCAGCGCGCGATCGACATCATCAACCGCCTCACATCGAGCCTGCAGGTGCGGCCCTTCGATTTCATCCGCCGTACCGACCCGGCGCACCTCCTGAACTTCATACAGACCGAGCACCCGCAGACGATATCCCTCATCCTCGCCTATCTAGAGCCCAATAAGGCGGCCTATATTCTGCAGAAGCTGCCGCACGACGTGCAGTCGGACGTCGCCAAGCGCATCGCTACCATGGACCGCACGATGCCCGAAGTGCTGCGGGAAGTGGAGCGGGTCCTCGAGAAGAAGCTGTCCACCCTATCGAGCGAGGACTTTACCGCGGCTGGCGGCGTCGATTCGATCGTCGGCATCCTCAACCTCGTCGATCGCACCTCCGAGAAGGGGATCATCGAGGCTTTGGAGGAGGATTCGCCCGAGCTGGCCGAGGACATAAAGAAGAAGATGTTCGTCTTCGAGGACGTAGTCCTCCTCGACGATCGATCGATCCAGAAGGTCCTGCGCGAAGTCGACGGCCAGGAGATCGCAAAGGCTCTCAAAGGAGTGGACAGCGAGGTCCAGGAGAAGATCTTCAAGAACATGTCGAAGCGCGCGGCTACCATGCTCAAGGAAGACATGGAATTCATGGGCCCGGTACGCATCAAGGACGTCGAGGAAGCCCAGCAGAAGATCGTATCCATCATCCGCCACCTCGAGGAGACCGGCGAGATCATCATCTCCCGCGGAGAGGGCGACGAGCTCGTCCAATAAAGGGAATAGTCCATGGCCAAAACCGTTTTCCGGCCCTTCGAGTTCGTTTCTCTCCAGTCCACGATGATACTCAAGCACGAGGGACCCGAGGGGGGGCAGGAAGTCCAGTCCGCCGAGGAGGCGATAGAGGCTCCGGAATACGACGGACCCAGCGCGGACGATTTACGGCGCGAGGCCGAGGCGTTCAAGGCCCAATGGGACAAGGAAAAGGAAGCGCTGCTCGCCTCGGCCAAGGCCGAGGCCGATCGCATCGTCCGGGAGGCCGAGAGCGCGGCCTTCGAGGAAGTGAGGCGCAAGACCAACCAGGCTCAGAAGCTGAAGCAGGAGGCCGAGGAAGAGGCCACCGGGATAGTTGGCGAGGCCGAGAAGCGCGTGGCGGAGCTCGAGTCCTCCGCGAAGTCCCGCCTGGAAGCGGCCGAGCGCGAAGCGTCGAAGAAGGGGCGCGAGGAAGGCAGGGAAGAAGGGTACAAGGAGGGCGTCGCCGAGGCGGAGCGCCTGGTCGGACGGCTCCATACCATTCTCGACCGAGCGATGGATAAGCGGGCGGAGATCCTCGCCGAGACCGAGTCGCAGGTCATCGAGCTCGTCCTCCTCGTGGCAAGGAAGGTCGTCAAGGTCATCTCGGAAAACCAAAAGAGCGTCGTCGTCCAGAACATCTCCCAGGCGCTTCGCAAGCTCAAGACTAAGAGCGACGTCATCGTGCGCGTCAACCTGGCCGATCTTCAGCTGGCGACCGAGCACGTCAAGGACTTCGTCCAGATGACGGAAAACGCCAAGAAGATGCAGATCGTCGAGGATTCGACGGTCGATCGAGGCGGCTGCGTCATCGAGACCGATTTCGGCGAGATCGACGCGCGGATTTCGAGTCAGCTCAGCGAGCTCGAGGAGAGGATACTCGACGTGGCGCCGATCAAGGCCCGCGGAAAGATCCAGGGTTGATATGGAAGGACTCGGGAAATACCTGAGCGCGGTCGAGAGGACCGACCCAATCAAATACGTCGGACGCGTCACGAAGGTCCTGGGCCTCCTCGTCGAGAGCAGGGGCCCCCAGGCCGTAATCGGCGAGGTATGCCAGATACTCGTCCCCAGGCTGGGCAAGGCCGCCTATGCCGAGGTGGTGGGCCTGCGCGAGGACGCCGTGCAGCTCATGTCCTACGAAGGACTCGAGGGCATCGAGGTAGGCTGCCAAGTCATCGCGACGGGAGAGCTCCTGCAGGTCCCGGTCTCCGATCGCCTCCTCGGGCGCGTCCTCGACAGCATGGGCCGTCCCTCGGACGGGAAAGGCGATATCTCGTCGGATACTTTCTATCCGGCCGTGGCGCGTCCGCCAGACGCCCTTACGAGAAAGCGGATAACCCGCCGCGTCGTCACGGGAGTCAGGTCCATCGATGGCCTGGTGCCTCTCGGAAGGGGACAGCGCATAGGGATATTCGCGGGTTCCGGTGTAGGTAAATCCACGGTGATGGGCATGATCGCGAGGAATACGGACGCTGACGTCAACGTCATCGCCCTCATCGGGGAACGCGGTCGCGAGGTCAGGGAGTTCATCGAGAACGACCTCGGCGAAGAGGGCCTGCGACGCTCGGTCGTCATAGTGTCCACTTCGGACACGCCGCCCCTCTCCCGCTTGCGCGGCGCCTACGTCGCCGCCGCGGTAGCCGAATACTTCCGCGATCAGGGCAAGGACGTGATGCTTCTCTTCGATTCGGTTACGCGCTTCGCCCGCGCCCAGCGCGAGGTCGGTCTCGCGATAGGGGAGCCGCCCGCGACTCGCGGCTATACGCCCAGCGTATTCGACTCGATGCCCAAGCTCCTCGAGCGCTCCGGTACCTCCGCCAAGGGTTCCATCACCGGGATCTATACCATCCTGGTCGACGGCGACGACATGGACGAACCGATCGCCGATACCGTCCGCGGCATCCTTGATGGCCACATCGTACTATCGCGGCGGCTCGCCCAGCGCTATCAGTACCCGGCGGTCGACGTGCTCAAGTCGGTTTCCCGCCTCGTCGGGTCGGTGACCGGACCCATGACCCAGAAGGTGATGGGCTATGTACGCAAGGTGATGGCCATATACGAAGAGAACGAGGATATGATAACGATCGGCGCCTACGTGAAAGGCTCCAGTCCCGCCGTCGACGAGGCGATCGCCAAGAAGGACGCCGTCCAGGAATTCCTCATCCAGGCGGTGGAGGAGAAGGCCCCGATAGCCGATACGCTCAGGAGACTGTCCGCGATCGCCGGCATACCCCTCCCCCCGCAGGAAGCGGCGTCAAACGCGACCGAGGCCGACGCCGGGGAGGACTTCGCTTGAGACGCTTCAAGTTCAATCTCGAGAGATTCCTCGAGCTGCGGAGCTTCTACGAGCGCAAGGCCGAGCTGGCCCTCGCCGAGCGGGCGGGACGTTGCGCCTTCCTCGACGGGCAGCTGCGCGAGGTGGCGCAGGCGAGATGGCGGACGAGCCGCGAGATGTTCTCGGCCGGTCGGGATCTGTCCGACTATCGCGCGGCCGAGCTCTATATCGTCCGCCTCGAGCGCGATCGAGACAGGCTCGCCGAAGAGCTCGCTCGAGCGGAAGTCGAGCGGGAAGAGGCTCGACTCCTATACATCGAACGGCACAAGGCTCGCGAGGCGATCGAGAAGCTGAAAGAGCGTCGGCAGGCGGAGTATTATCGCCTCGCCGAGCGAGAGGAAACGAAGGCCCTCGATGATCTGCCAAGGCGTCGCGTCGTCGAGGCGAAGGACTAGGGGAGATGGCAAGCTTCGGAAGGCCGAGGGTACTCGGGCGCATCGTCCTTCTTTTGGCGATGATACTCGCCCTCGTGATAGGCGGGATCGTCTGGTTCGATTATATCGGCCTTATCGACGCGAAGACCGCTCTTGCCCCCGCGTACAAGCTGCTGGGCGTAAATGGGCGCGCGCCCAAGGCCATTCGAGCCGACAGCCCCGTCCTCCTCGAGGAGGAGCGCTACGCGAAACGGCTGGAGTCGATCGCCGTTCGCGCCGAGGATCTCGACGCCAGGGAGAGCGGACTCGATAAGCGAGACGCCGATATCTCCCAGAAGGCCCAAGAATTGGACGACCGCGGAAAAGCCCTCGACGATAAAGAGAAATCGTTCAATGACAAGGTGAAAGAGTACGACAATAGGAAGGCCAACATCGATCAGAACGCGCAGTACCTGGTCGGCATGCCGCCGGATAAGGCGGTGGGCATCCTGAACGCGATGGACGACCAGACGGTCATCGACATCTTCCACGCCGTGGAGGAAAGGGCGAAGGCCGCCGGGGTAAGCTCTCTCGTTTCCGTATGGCTCTCCGGCATGCCGCCCGATCGCTCCGCGACCCTTCAGCGCAAGATGGCGGCCAAACCGAGCTCCTTAGAGTAGGCGCGAGGCGAGGCCCAAAGGGCTGGCGCCGCGGACTGTCAGGAGCGAAGCTCGCGACGAGAGCGAAGCTCGCGACGGCTCTTCGATATCGGCAAAGGAGAGCGTCAACGTCAATCCCCGCGCAGTCCACGAACGCGATCCGTACGGTTTCAGCCGAAAAAGCAGGAGGAGTCGGCCAGGCTCCCTCCCTCTTCAAGAAAGCCGGCGGCAAGAAGGCTGTCGGCCTTGCCGGACTCTTCTCGGAATTACTGGCTCAAGCCCAGAAAAGCTCGGGCATGAAGGGCGGCGATGGCGAGGCTGTGATCAGGTCGAAAACCAGGCTCGGGGCGGCGCAGGCAGCTCGGGGCGCCCCTGCATCCGACGGCGAGAAGGCGGCCGATCGGAAACCTACGAACCTTCAGGCCAAGGCTCCCCCCTCGAGGCGGGCGGAGGTTCTGGGGGCGCCCGCCGTCCCGAAGGAAGCGCGCCGCTCCGCGCAAGCCGCGCGCGACGATAAAGCGCATGAGCATAGTCCGAGTTCCGGGCAGGCGGTCCCGGCCGAGACGAAGGCCAAGGTCGCCAAGGCGACCGACGACGATCGCTCGGCCAGGACCAAAAGGGATGCGGCCCTCGACGAATCCGGTTCCATCCTCGCGTCAGGCTCGGGCCTGGCCGCGAGGGCACTATCCGCCGATGCGAGCGTCATGCGGGCGAAAGGCGCGCCTTCGGGCGGGCGCGAAGATCCTGCCGCAGGGCAAAAGGCCGAAAGGCTCTCGTCGGAGCCGAAATTGAGCGTTCGCGATCTCAGGCGATCGACAGATGCGAAGGGCGGAGCCGCATCGAAGCCTGCCCTCAAGCCCGAAGACCCTTCCGGAGGAAGCATTCAACAGTCGAAGTCCTCGAGCCATGAAACCGGTCGCGAGGTTTATCGCGAGCTGTCGCTCGGGGCGAGAGGAACTGGAGACTCGAGCATGCCTGCCTCGGCCGGGAAGGCGGACGCTGCCGGCGGCCGCGGACAGGACTTCGGGTCCATGCTGGCGGACCGCCTTCGCGATGCCTGGAACGGCGAGATCGTCCAAAGCGCCCGCATCGTCCTTAAGGATGGCGACGCCGGTACGATTCGATTGAGGCTGAAGCCGGAATCGCTGGGAAACGTCAAGATAGAGCTGAATCTATCCGAGAACAATATCAGCGGCAGGATCCTGGTAGAGTCCGACAAGGCGAAAAGCGCTTTCGAGCGGAATATGAACCAGTTGGCCGATGCTTTCAAACAGGGCGGCTTCGATTCCGCCAGCCTCGAAGTCGCAGTCGGCGGAGGCTCGGGCGGGGGATCCCCCAACGATTCGTCCAGGAAGGGGTCGCCGGAGCCATTCTTCTCGGAGCGTCTACGCGGCGCTGTCGGCTCGACGGCCGATCCCGCCGCCGCCGTTACGGCCTATTCGCGCCGAGGCGGCTCGATCGACATATATGCATAGGAGGACCCGGTGGACCTTAACATCAATACCGCGCTGAGCTCGCAAGACCTCGCCGCGACGAAGGCCGAGGTCGACACGTTCAACAAGTCGATCAAAAGCGCCAAGTCCGGATCGGCCAACCTCGGTCGCGACGATTTCCTCAAGCTGCTCATAACCCAGCTGCAGCACCAGGACCCTACCGCGCCCGTCGACGACAAGGATTTCATAGCCCAGATGGCGCAGTTTTCCTCTCTCGAGCAGATAACCAACATGAGCTCGAGCTTCCAGAGGCTTTCCGGACTCCTCGCCTCGGGCGAGGCCTCGCAAGTCCTGGGCAAGACGGTCGAGCTTCACGACGGGGACAATCTCGTTCGCGGCGTCGTGGACAAGGTGGTTCGCGGCGACAATCCCCTCGTCAGCGTAAACGGCGGCATTTACGACTTTTCCCAGGTAGAATCGGTTATAGGAAACTAGGAGGGCTAGTCCCATGATGCGTTCATTGTATTCCGGCGTCTCAGGCCTGCAGAATCACCAGATCCGGATGGATGTCCTCGGCAACAATATCGCCAACGTCAACACCACCGGCTTCAAGAAGGAGCGGGCGACTTTCCAGGACCTCCTTTACCAGCAGATGTCCGGAGCCTCCGCGCCCAATGGCGACGTCGGCGGCGTCAATCCGAAGGAAATCGGCCTGGGGATGTCGGTGGGCTCGATCGACACTATCCACACGCAGGGCGCGCTGCAGACTACGGGGGTAATGACCGACCTCGCCGTCCAGGGCAACGGCTTCTTCGTCCTCAAGAACGGAGATAGCACGCTATTTACGCGCGACGGAGCCCTAGGCCTGGATAGGAACGGCACGCTCGTCAATCCGGCGACCGGCTATCGCGTCCAGGGCTGGCTGGCCCAGGATGTCAACGGACAGCCCTTGCTCTCGACCTCGGGAGCGACCCAGGATATCGTCGTACCCATCGGTTCCAAGGATCCGGCCAAGGCGACCAGCCGCGTGGACATAGCATGCAACCTGGATAAGCGAACGATTGAGGTGCCGCCGAACTCTACGGCGGATACGGTAGAGCAGGGCACCTGGCGGGTCGAGGAGAAGATTTACGACTCTTTCGGCTCGCCGCATACCCTCCGCGTCGAATACCGCAAGGTCGTCGGCCAAGCCAACCAATGGCAGGGCACCGTGACCGTCGATCCCGACGCGCAGACCCCCGCGAACGCCGGCGTCGCACTCGGGGCCAACCCCCTGGCCGCCAACGGCAATACCTTCACCGTGGAATTCGACAACAGGGGCCTGCTCGCTCGGGTTCGGGATGGGCAAGGCAACGCGTCGCCGACGACCGGGGCACTGGACATGGGAGTCTCCTTCGACGTCCAGGGCGCCACGCCGGCCGCGGGAGGCGGGGCGACGAGGCAAACCTTCAGGATCAACCTCGGCACCGTGGGCTCGGCGACGAACACCGTAACGCAGATGGCGGAGCGATCGTCGACCAAGGCCTTCGACCAGGACGGCTATACGATGGGCTACTTGGATAGCTTCAAGATAGACCAGTCGGGCGTGGTCACCGCGGTCTACTCGAACGGCACGAACAGGAGCATAGGCCAGATAGCCTTGGGCAGCTTCACGAACCCGGGCGGCCTGGAAAAGGTAGGCGAGACGAATTTCGTCCAGTCCAACAATTCAGGGCAGGCCAATATCGGGCCGTCGGGCATCGCGGGCAAGGGCAAGATAATCGCGGGGACCCTCGAAATGTCCAATGTCGATCTCGCCGAGCAGATGACCGACATGATAGTGACCGAGCGGGGCTTCCAGGCGAACTCGAGGACGATCCAGACTTCCGACCAGATGCTCCAGGAGCTCCTGACGCTCAAGCGGTAAAGAAGGGCGGACGAGAATAGGACACGGAGAGCGCGGAGGCCCTCGGAGAGCGCGGAGGCGGAAGAAGAGCGATCGCGAGGCGCCCCATTTTTCCCGGTCCTATTCCTGCTCCGTGGCCTCCGTGTTTTCTTTTCGATCGACCGCCGTATGCCTATCTTAATGAGGGAAGCATGATCGAGCTCACCACGCTCTCCGGCAAGAAGTTCTGGGTCAACCCCCATCAAATCGAGACGATGGAGGCCAATCCCGACACGACCCTGGGCCTCGTGTTCGGAAAGAGGATGGTCGTGGCCGAGAAGCCGGCGGAAGTCATATCCCGAATCGTCGCTTACAGGCGATCGATCGCCGGTTTCGGCGAGGCGGACTGAAGCCGAAGGCGGGCGGGCCGCCATTCCGCTTTTCAGCCCACGCTCTTGCGTGTATACTAATATGGTCGTCTGAGGCACCGATAATTTAAGGGGGGAGGTCAGCCATGTCGGATAACGTCGACGATCAGGAGATGAATTTCGCCGAGGGCGAGACCGAGACTTCCCAAGCTTCCAAGGCCAAGGGCGCGGGGCCGGGGATCGCGCGGATCCTCATGGTCGTCGGGATCGGGCTCGGCGCCGTCATATTCATCGTAACCATCGTCGTGATTACCGTCGGCATAGTGAACAAGCAAGGCAAGCCCGTGGTCGCGATCACAAAATCCGAGGATTATCAGGCGTCGACTCCGCTTTACCAGTACGTCGGCACGATCGGCGAGATCCGCACCAAGACGAGCGACCAGGAGCCGTATTCCGTGACCGTCAGGATCAATCTGGGCTTCGACCTGCAGGATAAGGATTCCCCGGTCGAGGTGAACGCGAGGATGCCGCAGATCAGGGACTTCCTCAGGAGGTATTTCACTTCCAAGATGGCGGATGACCTGACGCCCGACAAGGAACTCATCATACAGGACGAGATCAAGGAAAACCTCAATCGCATACTCAGCAAGCCCACGGTCAAGGAAGTCCTGTTCGATCGCCTCGACGTCATAAAAATGTAGGCCAGGATCGGGTAACGGTATGGAGGCGGCATGACCGAAGTCCTCTCTCAGGACGAGATAGACCAGCTCCTCACCGCCATCAACGCGGGAGAGACGGAGATCGAGAGCATAAAGCCGACCGCCGACAACCGCAAGATCAAAATATACGACTTCAAGCGCCCTGATAAGTTCTCGAAGGAGCAGATTCGTACCGTACAGAACATGCACGAAACCTTCGCGCGCCTGACTACGACCACGCTCTCGGCCTCGATGCGGGCGCTGGTCAACGTCCACGTCGCGTCCGTCGACCAGCTCACCTACGAGGAATTCATCCGGTCCATACCTACGCCCACGACCCTCGCGGTCGTCAGCATGGACCCTCTCAAGGGCCAGGCCATACTCGAGATCGACCCTTCCGTCACCTTCACTATCATCGATCGCCTCTTCGGCGGCTCCGGAGAGGGAGCCAAGCTCAACCGCGAGCTCACGGACATCGAGCACTCGGTGATGGAAGGAATCATCGTCAGGATCCTCGGGAACATGCGCGAGGCCTGGACTACCGTCATCGACCTTCGGCCCCGCCTCTCCCAAATCGAGACGAACCCTCAATTCGCCCAAATAGTGCCGCCCTCCGAGATGGTGGTTCTGGTCACGCTCGAGACCAAGGTCGGGGAAGTCGAGGGGATGATGAATTTCTGCATACCCTACATGACCATCGAGCCCATCGTCTCGAAGCTCTCCGCGCAATTTTGGTACAGCTCGGTGCGCAGGGGCGCGACGACGGAAAACCTGAATATCCTGAAGGAAAAGCTGTCCACGGTCGAGATACCCGTCATCGCCGAGGTCGGCCATATCAACATATCGGTCCGGGACGTCCTCGCCCTGCGCAAGGGAGACGTGATTCGGCTCCACTCCGTCCACGTCGGGGATCCGATGGCCCTCGACGTCGGAAACAAGAAGAAGTTCCTCTGTCGCCCCGGCGTGATAGGCAAGAAGATGGCGGTCCAGATCACGAAGAAGCTCGAGGACGTGGGCCAGGAAGAATTCGAGGAACTAGCCTCAGAAGGAGACGAGAATAATGAGTGATGGCGCCCTCTCCCAGGAAGAGATAGACTCCCTCCTCGCTGGCCTCGACGGCGGCTCCGGTTCCCCGGCGTCGACGGCGGCCTCGGGACGCCAGGGCTCGGCCCTATCGGCCCAGGACGCGCAAGCCTTCAAGGCGATACTCGAATCGACTCTGAGCGCCCAGTCCCAGAATCTCTCCATGATCACGGGGCTTCCCGTCACTATACAGAGTCCGACGGTCGACGGATCCACGAGGGACGGCTTCCTCCGGGACGTCCCCGAGGAAGTGCTTACCGTGTCGGTGCCCTTCGCCGGCTCGCTTCCCGGAGATCACTCCTTCGTGATGTCCAAGGCGATGGCGATCAGGATCGCCTCTCTCGCCAACAAGGACGAGACCCTGTCGGAACTCGACGATATGGCCGTTTCCGCGGTGCAGGAGTGCGTCTCCACTCTCGCGGGAACCCAGATAACCGTCGTATCCGAGAAGACCGGCAATCGCAACATCACCGCCGGAGTCGCGGAAGGGGCCTTCGGTCCCAAGGCCATGGCTAAGGTCCCGTCCGGAGACTTCCTGCGCGCCGTTTATCCCGTCCAGATCGGCGATGAGCAGGCCGATCGTCTCGTCGAATTGTTCGCCCTCGCATTCGTAAAGGATGTTCTCGCATCGGCCGGCGGAGGAATGCCGGGCGGGCAGCTGCCCGCGATGATGGGGGGGCAGATGGGAAGCCCCATGGGCATCTCGGGCATGCAGATGAGCCAGATGGGCCAGCAGATGGGCCAGATGGGGCAGCAAATGGGCCAGATGGGGCAGCAGATGGGCTCGGGCTATGGCCCGCCGATGGGAGGATTCGGCGGCATGAACCCGCCGAACGTCCAGCCCGTGCAATTCGCGAGCCTCCAAATGCAGCAGGCGAGCACCGAGTCGGGCAACATCGGCCTCATCATGGACGTCTTCATGGAGATGACGGTCGAGCTCGGTCGGACGCGCAAGCTGATAAAGGAAATCCTCGGAATGGGCGAGGGTACGATAATCGAGCTGGACAAGCTGGCCGGCGAGCCCGTGGACATCCTGGTCAATCACAAGCTTATCGCCAAGGGAGAAGTCGTGGTCATAGACGAGAATTTCGGCGTTCGCGTCACGGAAATCGTTTCGCCGATGGAGAGGATGGGCGATTTAGGTTAAAATTTTGTACTTCTATTAAATAACTATTGCGTTTAACCTCCCGATGCACTAAAATATAGGTTGAATTTCGGGAGGGGATCTTTGAAATGCATAGCGCTCGTCCTGTGCGCCGTCTTGGCGCTAGGGTCGGGGGCCGTCGCGGGGGCGCAGGGCAAGGATGCCGTTACGCCGCCCGCAGCCGGAAACGCCGTGGGGACGGCGGCTTCGGTGGATGAGACGACTCTCGCCTTAGGCGATGCGGCGGCGCCGGCCAAGGCCGCGAATAACGCGGCCGGTTCAACTACACTTGCTTATTTCCTCCGCATGGTCTTCGTGCTGGCTCTCGTGCTGGCCGCGATCTATGGCGTCTACCGTCTCATGAAACGCGTGTCGAGGCCCAAGGCGGTCGACGACGCGGCAGTCAAGGTGCTCGCTACCACGTCCCTGGGTTCCGGGAAGGCCTTGCATGTGATAGGCCTCGGCAGCAAGGTCTATCTGATAGGCGCGACCGACGCCTCGATCACCCTCGTGGCGGAAGTGGCGGACAAGGACTTCATCGACGGCCTGGCGCTCGAGGCTGCTCTCGCCCCCCAGGCTTCCAAGCCGGGCGTGGATTTCGGGGAAATGCTCGTGAACCTATTGGGCGTCCGTCATAGAGGCGGCGGCCGAGGCAAGGACGGGTCCAAGCAGCGCCGCGACGCGGACTTCCTGGCCGGGCAGCGCGAGCGGCTGCGGAAATTCTGAGGACGCCATGAGAGCACAAGGGAAATTCCTGCGGCTCGCGGCCCTCGTTCTGGCGCTCGCCGCCCTTTCGACGAGCGAGGCGAATGCCCAAGCGGTTCAGCCTTCCGCCTCCGCGACGAAATCGCCGAATTCGGCGATTTCGACCTTCACGCCGTCTCCCGCGGCATCGGCCGCCCGTTCGGGCTCGCCGGGTTCCGGCATCCGATCGACCTCGGGGCTCCCGACTTCGGTGCCCCTCGTTCCGCTCGTCGATTTGAGGGTAAGGAACCCCAGCACCGGGCAGGAGGTGGCATTTTCAGTCCAGCTCCTCCTCCTCCTGACGGCTCTCTCGCTTGCCCCGAGCATACTCATCCTCATAACGAGCTTCCTGCGAATCTCCATCGTCCTCGACTTCGTAAAGCGAGCGCTTTCGCTGCAGCAGATGCCTCCGAGTCAGGTGCTTATGGGCATTTCCCTCTTCCTGACCGTCTTCATCATGTGGCCGACTTTTCAGACCGTCTACAACGATTCGCTCAAGCCCTTGTCCGACGGCAAGATAGGAGTCCAGCAGGCCTACTATGCGGCGGAAAAGCCCTTCCGCATCTTCATGTTCGATCAAATGAGGGCGCATCCAGAGAATATCCGTCTCTTCATGTCGATGCGGGGCCTGCCCAAGCCCAACACCCTGGCGGACGTCCCGACCTACGTCCTCGTGCCGGCCTTCATCCTCAACGAGCTTACCGTCGCGTTCAAGATAGGCATACTCCTCTACATTCCTTTCATCATCATCGATATGGTCGTATCCTCGATTCTCATGTCCATGGGCATGATCATGCTTCCGCCGGTCATGATATCGATGCCCTTCAAGCTGATCCTGTTCGTCCTCGTGGACGGATGGGGACTCCTCACGCAGCAGCTCGTGAGGTCTTTCTTCTGATGGGGGCGCCATGAGCATGGGCGATGCCGTTTCGATCATGAGGGGAGGGATCTTCGAGATCCTGCTTCTGTCCGCGCCCGTCCTCCTCGTCGCGATGGTGGTCGGACTCGTCGTCTCCATCTTCCAGGCGACTACCTCCATCCAGGAGCAGACCCTCACCTTCGTGCCCAAGATCGCCGCCATCATGCTCGTGCTGGCGCTTCTCGGCGGATGGATGTTCGGCAACCTCGGGCAATATACGCGGGACCTCTTCGCGCTGATCCCGCAAATGGCCAGGTGAGGCTCTGAATGGGATGGCCCTTCGCCGATTTCAACCTCTTCCTCCTCATCGCGGTGAGGATCGTCGCGATGATCGAGGTCGCTCCCCTGCTCTCGGGCCAAGGCGTTCCTCAGGTGGCGAAGGTAGGCCTGGCGGGATTCGCGGCGGCGATGGTCTTCCCTTCGGTAAAGGCATCCGGGTACGCCGTTCCGGACGACGGCATGGCCTTCGCCCTCCTCATCGTCGGCGAGGCGATGATCGGTCTCGTCATGGGCTTCTTCCTTTCTATCGTCTATTCGGCGTTTACGACCGCGGGTCAGTATTTCTCGCTCCAAATCGGCTTCGGGGCCTCGGAGACCTTCGATCCCCTGGCGGAAGTCGAGCTCCCCCTCATGGGGCAGTTCCTCAACATCATCGCGATGTTCATCTTCGTCTCGACCTCGGGCTTCCAGCGCCTCTTCCTCATCGGCGTGCAGGGCTCCTTCAAGGCCATGCGCGCGATCGACCTGGTGAACAGGCGGGACGACATCGTTCAATTCATTCTAAGGGCCACCGGCGCCCTTTTCCAGCAGGCCCTCGTCCTTTCCATGCCCGTGCTCGGCACCTTGTTCATCGTATCGGTCGCGATGGGACTCCTTTCCAAGGCCGCTCCCCAAATGAACCTCCTCACCGAGGGCTTTCCGGTTTCGCTGGCCGTGACCTTCTTCATAATGCTTTCCTCCCTTCCTTTCATGATGGAGGCCTTCTCGCACCTCGTCGACGCGAGCTTCGACGACCTTGGGATACTGGTAGGGGGCAAGCTGTGATCGAGCCCTATCCGCGGCTTCGCCCCGCGCCCTCGGTCGGCGACCCCGGGCGGATCGGCCTGCAATGGTTCGCCGCCGAGGACGAGGGGCGGACCGAAGAGCCTTCCGAAACCAAGCTCAGGAAGGCGCGGGAAGAGGGACGCGTAGCGAAGAGCCAAGAGCTGATAGGGGCGGTCGGCCTCCTGTTCCCGTCGGTCGCTCTCGTCCTGCTCGGACCTTATTTCGCCCGGACCATGCGCGAGATGCTGCTTTTCTACCTGGGCCTCGTGGGAAAGACCGATATTTCGACCGATTCGGGACCCGTCGTCGCGGCCTTCTTCTCGTATTTCGTCCGTCTCACCCTTCCCTTGGCCGGCGTCGCCGTCATCGGAGCGATATTCTCCAACGTGCTCCAGGTGGGCTTGGTCCTCTCGGTCAAGCCCATCACGCCCGACTTCTCCAAGATCGTTCCTCGATTCGGCCAGTACTTCAAGCGGACCATGTTTTCCCTGGAGGGAGTCTTCAATCTCGCGAAGTCGATCGCGAAGATACTCATCATAGCCTTCGTCGCGTACCTCACCATCCAGGGCGAGTTCGACAAGCTCAGGAGGCTCTTCGAAGGCCCGTTCTGGCCCATGATCGCGTTCGTATTCTCCCTGGCGATGCGCCTGATCATCGAGGTGGCTGTGGCGATGCTCATCCTCGCCGTGCCCGACTACCTCTTCCAGCGCAGGCAATACATGGAATCCCTCAAGATGTCCAAGGAGGAAGTGAAGGAAGAGCGGAAGATGCAAGAGGGGGATCCGCTGATCAAGAGCAGGCTCCGCGAGCGGATGCGCGAGCTGCTCGCTAGGAACATGGCGGCCAACGTGCCCAAGGCCGACGTGGTCATAACCAATCCGACCCATTACGCCGTGGCCCTCGAGTGGGATAGGGAGAGGATGCCCGCGCCGACGGTCAGCGCGAAGGGCGTCGATGAAGTCGCCCAGCGGATCAAGCGGATCGCGATCGAGAGCGGGGTCCCCCTGGTCGAGAACCGGCCCCTCGCGCGCGCGCTGTACGCGGACGTCGAGATAGGGGACGCGATCCCCGAGAAGTACTATCAGGCCATCGCGGCCGTTCTCGCCCACGTGCTCGGCGCTGAAGGCGAGGCGGCGAGCTTCGCCGACGCGGGCGCGGGAGCCTAGCGAAAAATGAACGCATCGGAGGTAGGCTGGCATGGCTGACACTCAGCGCCTCGTACGCAACAATCTCGTGGGCAATCCGTCCGACCTGGCCGTAGCCGTGAGCGCGGTGGCGGTCGTCCTCATGATAATCATACCGGTCCCCTCGGTGCTCCTGGACGCCCTCCTAGCCTTCAACCTTACCGGGGCCATCCTAATACTCCTCATCGTGCTCTTCACGAAAAAGGCGACGGAATTCTCGATTTTCCCGACGATGCTCCTCATCACGACGGTATTCGGCCTCGCCCTCAACATCTCGACGATGCGCCTCATACTTTCCATGGGCGCCAAATTCGACGTCAAGATGATACGGGCCTTCGCGTCCTTCGTCGTGGGCGCGGGCGGCGCCGACGGCCTGGTGATCGGCTTCATCATCTTCCTCGTCATCATCGCCGTGCAGGTGATGGTGATCACGAAAGGCGCGACGCGCATCGCCGAGGTCGCCGCCCGCTTCACCCTGGACGGACTGCCCGGCAAGCAGATGTCCATAGACGCGGAATACAATTCGGGGGCGATCACGGAGGAGGAGGCGATACGCCGAAAGGGCGAGGTCCAGCGCGAGGTCGACTTCTACGGCCAGATGGACGGCGCCTCAAAATTCATCTCGGGCAACGTCAAGGCGGGGATACTCATCACCGTCATCAACTTCGTCGGCGGCTTCGTGATAGGAATGGTCCTCCATCACGAGGACTTCAATACGGCGATCACGACCTACACGCTCCTCACGATAGGCGACGGCCTCATCTCCCAGATCCCGGCCCTCCTCGTCTCCGTGGCGACCGGCATCATAGTCACGAGGGCGAACTCGGAGGGAACCTTCGGCAACGACGTCACGAAGCAATTCTCGCAGAACGCGAGAGTCTACCTCGTCGGAGCCTCCGTCCTGGCGATAATGGCCGTCCTCCCCGGCTTCCCCTGGTACGTGCTCATCCCCATGGCGGCCATGCTCGCCCTCATCGGCGTCAGGCTGGCCCGAAAGCAGGTGGCCGACGCCGACCGGGCCAAGACGGCGGCCGCGGGCAAGAAGAAGGCCGATGTTCCCGCCGACCTCTCTCCCGTCGTTCCCCTCGATCCCATCAGTCTCGAGCTCGGCTACGGCCTCATCCCCCTGGTGGACAAGGACAAGGGCGCCGATCTTCTCGAGCGCATTACGCGCATACGCAAGGAGAGCGCTCTCGACATGGGGCTGGTGGTTCCGCGAATCAGGATCATCGACAACATGAGGCTGGAGCCGTCGGAGTATTGCTTCAAGATCCGCGGCGTCCAGGTCGGCCGCGGCATCATACGGCTGGGCTACTACCTGGCGATAAACCCGGGGGGAGTCACCGAGGACATACCCGGCGAGAAGACGCGGGACCCGACCTTCGGCCTGCCCGCCCTCTGGATAGCCGAGGAGCAGCGCGACAGGACCGAAAGGGCGGGCTATACCGTCGTCGACGCGCCCAGCATCGTCGCGACCCACCTTACGGACATAATCAAGAGACACGCCTCGGAGATACTCGGCAGGCAGGAGGTCCAGTCCATCCTCGACGCGCTCAAGAAGGATTATCCGGCCGTCGTCGAGGACACGACCAAGCGCCTGAGCCTGGGCGAGACGCAGAAGGTGCTGCAGGCCCTCCTGCGCGAGCAGGTGTCGGTCCGGAACATGGTGGTCATCCTCGAGACTCTCGCCGACTACGCCGGCGTGACCAAGGATCCGGTCTTCCTGGCCGAAAAATGCCGGCAGGCGCTCGGCAGGCAGATATGCCTGCAATACGCGGATCAGGATCGGACGCTTCGCGTGCTCACCATCGATTCCGCGCTCGAGCAAAAGATAATCGACAGCAGGGTCGATACCCCGGGCGGAGTCGTCGCCGCCCTCGAGCCCGCCGCCCAGCGGCAATGGATAAAGGCCCTCACTCGCGCCGTGTCGGCGGTACAGCAGAAGGGCTGGGTCCCCATCGTACTGTGCTCGGAGGGCGCCCGCGCCCTCGTAAAGGCCAGCACCGAGAGGGAGCTGCCCGACCTCGTCGTCCTCTCGGTCCCGGAAATAGTGGCCGACGCTCGAGTAGAGGCCGTCGGCGAGATAAAAGTGGAAGGTTAGGCGATGCAGTATTTCACCGAACTGGCTTCCTCGCACCGCGAGGCGCTCGACGTGATCAGGGCGAAGTACGGCGACTCGGCCCAGGTGCTGTCGCACAAGACGGTAAGGATGGGAGGCTTCTTCGGGCTCTTCGCGAGGGAGGGCGTCGAGGTGACGGGCTACATCCGGCCCGAGCGCGCGGCCGAGGCGAAAAGCGCGCCCAAGCCTGACTTCGAGGAGGAGAAGCGCAAGATCCTCGCCCAGGCCAAGGCCGATCAGGCCCTCCAGCAGGTGCTCGCCGAGATAAAAGGGATCAGGGACAGGCTCGACGAAAGGCCCGCGGCGGCGACCGAGGCCGACGACCACGAGACGATACGCCGCATCGACGCCCTCCTCGCCCTCAACGATTTCTCCGAATCCTTCCGGAGGGAGGCTGTCGCCCGCCTCCGCCGCGACTTCTCGCTCGAGGCCCTGGGCGACGTCGAGGAAGTCGAGTCCGCCGCCCTGGAATGGGTGGGTGATTCGATCCGCCTGTGGCTCGGGCCGGAGGAACAGCCTTCCCAATGGGCGACGCCCGATAGGAGAGGGCCCAGGATCCTCGCCCTCGTCGGGCCGACGGGGGTGGGCAAGACCACGACGATAGCCAAGCTCGCGGCCATCCATGCCGTAGGCATCGGCGGGGGAAGGCCCCAATCGGTCAGGATGATCACCATCGACAACTACCGCATCGGCGCGCGCCAGCAGATCGAGACCTACGGAGACATCATGGGCGTCCCGGTCTCCTGCGTCGAGACGGCCGAGGACCTCCGCAAGACGATCGCGATGCATTCGGACGCTGACCTCGTCCTCGTCGATACCGTGGGCAAGAGTCCCAGGGACGCGGTACGACTCGCCGAGATGCAGCGCGTCCTCGCCGCCTGCGGGCCCAAGGCCGAGACCCATTTGGCGCTTTCCGCCACGACCAAGGCGAGCGACATGGTCCAGATAATGCGTCAGTTCGAGCCCTTCGACTACAAGGCCGTAGTCATCACCAAGCTCGACGAGACCAATAGGATCGGCAACGCCGTCTCCGCGCTCGCCGAGCGAGGGAAGAGCGTCTCCTATATCACGAACGGCCAGTCGGTGCCGCAGAACATCGAGCGCGCGCGCGTGACGCGCCTTTTGATGAACCTGGAAGGTTTTAGGGTCGACCGTCCGCGCCTCGAGGCGCGCTACGGCGAAGAACCGGAGGAATCCGAGGCCGAGCGGCCGCTCGACCGAGCAAGCGGGCCGCGCGGAGGCCCTCGAGAGGATTGGAGTTGAAAATGGAAGATCAGGCGCAAGCGCTTCGCGAGATCATGGGCAAAAGACCGCCGGCAAGCGAGAAGCGCGATGCCGCCTCGCCCGAGCGCGGGAAGAAGACGCGGATCATCGCCGTCGCCTCCGGCAAGGGGGGCGTCGGGAAGACGAACGTCTCGGTGAACCTGGCCATCGCCTACGCCAAAACGGGCAAGAAAGTGATCGTGATGGACGCCGATCTCGGGCTCGCGAACGTCAACGTCATGCTCAACATGATTCCCAAGTACAACCTTTACCACGTGATCCGCAAGCAAAAGACCATGCGCGAGATCATCCTGGACACGGAATACGGGATCCAGATCGTCGCCGGAGCCTCGGGCTTCTCGAAGATCGCCAACCTGACCGACGAGGAGAGGCGGAGCTTCATCGGCGAGCTGTATACCCTTTCCCAGGCCGACATCATCATCATAGACACGGCGGCCGGCGTTTCCGCCAACGTCCTCGGCTTCGTCGCCGCGGCCGACGACGCGATCATCGTGACCACTCCAGAGCCGACGGCGATCACCGACGCCTACGGCATAATCAAGATCATCGCCACCGAGATCGACAATCTCAATATCGGCCTCAAGCTGGTCGTGAACCGGGTGAGGACCGTCACGGAAGGCAGGCGCGTGGCCGAGAGGATCATCAATATCTCCAGCCAGTTCCTCAACCTCAAAGTCGAGTACCTCGGCTGCATATACGACGATCCCATCGTGCCCGCCTCGGTGCTGCGGCAGAAGCCCTTCATCGTGCAGGATCCCAGGTCCAAGGCGGCGATATCGGTCGCGCACCTGGTCGGCCGCATCGAAAAGACGGATTTCGCGGGCGATCCCGGGATCGGGCGTTTCATCAAGAAGCTGTTCGGCAAGGATTGAGCCCGCGGCGGCCTGGCCTCGCGCGTCTCGGGCGAAGGCCCGAACTTGACGAGGGTCGGGATTTCAGCCTAATCTTAGGCTCAAAAGGAGGGAGCGGAGACGGTGGACAAGGACCTGCGTGCCTCGCTCGTCGCCGCCTGCTCGGCGGCCGCGCTCTCCGCGCTGATCGGCCTTTTCGCCGGGGTCGGATTCGGCACTCTGATATTCCGCGCGCTCCTTTGCGCCATACTCATCGGCGTCGCGGTCTATGGCGGAATCCTCCTGCTTCGAAATCTGCTTCCCGGGATCCTGACCGAAGGCGACGAGGTCGAGGACTTCGACGCCTTGAGCGGCGGCGACGAAAAGGGCGCGAACATCGATATCGTCTTGCCGGGCGAGGCGGCGAGCTCGGCTTCCTTCGCAGGGCCCGAGGAGATTACGAGATACGCCGCCGAAGGTCGCTCGGGGGGGGGCTTCGATCGAGCCGGGCCCGGCGGCGGAAGGCCGGATCTCGACGAGACGGCGACGGAGCTGACGCCCGTGGACGAGACGAGCCTCCTCGATCCCGACGACGGCGAAGGCCGAGGCGCCGCCGCGATCCCCATCAATCCGGGCTACGACAGGGCTCTCCGTCCTTCCGCCGGCTTCGAAGACCTCGACGTCCTGCCCGATCTGGAAGGCTTCAGCGATGCCTTCACGGCATCCGAATTCTCGTCGGGGGGCTCGTCCGACGCGGTCGGCCCGATGAACCCGATGAAAGGCGGCAGTCAGGGCCTATCGGGATCGAAGGCCGGACCGGAAGGCCTCGACCCCGCCTCCCTAGCTCAAGCGGTGCGAACAATCCTCAAACGTGACCAGAAAGGGTAAGGAAAAATGACCGAGAACCCGCTTCAGCGGATGACGGAAGACGAACTCTGGTCCCTCTACAAGGCGAAGAAGGAGTCCGCTATCAGGGATGCCTTCATTCGGCAGTACGCTCCGCTCGTAAAGTACGTGGCCGGGAAGGTAGCGGCGAGCATGCCCAACACCGTGGAGTTCGAGGATCTCGTGGGCTTCGGGGTATTCGGCCTTCTCGATGCCATAGAGAAATTCGATCCCGATAAGAACGTCAAATTCAAGACCTACGCCGTCACGCGCATCCGCGGGGCGATCTTCGACGAGCTTCGCTCCATCGATTGGGTGCCTCGGTCCGTGCGCCAGAAGACCAAGGAGATCGAGGACGCCGTGGTGAGCCTCGAGTCCAAGCTCGGAAGGCCGGCCTCGGATCAGGAGATCGCCTCGTCGATGGGCGTCTCCGAGGACGAGTTCCTAAAGACCATGCTCAAGATCTCGAGCACTTCCGTCCTCTCCCTCAACGACGTCTGGTACTCGGGCGACGAGGCGGACAAGATCTCCATCGGCGAGAGCATCGAGTCGCCCTCGAGCATGAATCCCGACGCGACGGTCGAGAGGGAAGAGGTCAAGCGCGTCATCGTCCAGGCCATCAACGAGTTGCCGGAGAAGGAGAAGAAGGTTCTCGTGCTCTATTATTACGAGGACCTGACTCTCAAGGAGATCGGGCAGGTGCTCGAAGTGACCGAATCGCGCGTGAGCCAGCTGCATACGAAGGCCATCCTCCGCCTTCGCGCCAAGCTCACCAACCTGCGCAAGGGAATCCTATAAAGCCATGGCCGCGACTCTGGGCCTGCACGAGATAGCCGGGCTCATGCGGCGCTACCTGGATGAAGACGGCGCCAAGAAATCCCTCGTGGTCGAGGGACGTTCCGTGGAGGAGGCCCTCGCCGACGCCGCCGTGCAGCTCGGCGTGCCTTTGAAGAATCTCGAATTCGAAGTCATAGAGAAGGGAAACCCCGGAATCCTGGGCGCTGGGCGAAGGAATTGGCGGGTTCGCGCCTATCCGGTCGCGGCCAAACGCGAGGTTCAAATGCCCGCCGAGCGCGACACGGCCGAATACTTCGTCGATTCGGCTCCCGTCGTGGAGGAAAGGAACGTCGATGGAGAGTGCTTCGTCCGGCTCTCCCCCGACGGGGCCCTCCTCAAGGTAAGCGCGCCCCAGGGCAGGGGCAAGCGCGTCACCGAGCGCCAGGCCTACGACAAGCTCCTATCGAGGGCGGTGAGGGCCTACGACGAGGCCCTCGTAATGGAAGTGGTCAGGCAGGCCTCGAGCGATTACGTCCGAGTGGGAGACTACATCTCGAACCCCGCCAATGACGCGCTGATCACGGTGGAGGTCACCGACCAGGAGATGAAGGGCTTCGTCATCCTGACGCCGCCAGGACCGGGCGGATCCGATCTCTCCAAGGACGCCATCCTCGCATTCCTCCGCAACAACCGGGTTATCCACGGCGTATCGGAAGCGATCCTCCAGGAGCTCGAGGATAAGCCTCGCTACCGCGAGCCCGTCTTGGCCGCGGAGGGCTCCAGGCCGCAAAACGGCCGCGATTCCTACGTCCAGTACAATTTCGAGACCGACAAGAATAGGCATCAGCTCAAGGAGGCGGCCGACGGAAGGGTCAACTTCAAGGAGCTCGGCCTCATCCAGAACGTGGTCGCGGGGCAGCCTCTCGCCCGCAAGATTCCGCCGGAGCCCGGTCAGCCGGGGCGGACCGTCACCGGCAAAGTCATACCGGCCCGGAACGGCAAGGACATGCCGACGCCCTTGGGCCGCAACGTCCACATGGCCGACGATGGAGCCACCCTCATCGCGGATATAAACGGCCTCGTTACTTTCATCGGCGGCAAGATCAACGTCGAGGAGATCTTCACCGTCCCCGGGGACGTCGATCTCAAGACGGGGAACGTGATGTTCCTGGGGACGGTAATCGTGCAGGGCAACGTCGAGGACGGCTTCTCGGTCAAGGCATCGGGCAACATCGAGGTCCGAGGCTCGGTGGGCAAGTGCGAGATCATCGCCGAGGGCGATATAATCATCCACCAGGGCATAGCCGGCAAGGGCGGCGGCATCATGCAGGCCGGCAAGAACATCTGGAGCAAGTTCATCGAGAATACCACGGTCGAGGCGGGCGAGAACGTCATCGTCTCCGACGGCCTGATCAATACCACCATCGTCGCGAACAAGAAGATCATCTGCCAGGGGAAGAGGGCGGCGATCGTAGGCGGCAAGTACCGCGCCTGCGAGGAGATAAACGCGAAGACCCTCGGGTCTCCAGTGGGCGGGACCGAGACCATCCTCGAGGTGGGCTACGACCCGAAGAGCAAGGAGAAGATGGACGGCCTCCAGTCCCAGGCGCTGCAGATCAAGCGGCAGGCGGAGGAGCTCGACAAGAACATCGCGACGCTCAATGCGACCAAGAAGCAAAGGAAGGTCCTTCCCGAGGATAAGGAAGCCCTCCTCCAGGATTATATACTCCGCCGCGAGGAACTGGTCGCCGAGGTGCGCGGACTGGCCAAGGAAATCGAGGCGATCCAGGCCTATCTCAACGGACTCAAGACCAAGGGCAGGATCAGCGCATCGGGCCGCGTATACCCAGGCGTCAAGCTGGTAATCAAGGACGTACGAGAGGATATAAAGACCGAGCAGAAGGCCATTACCTTCTATCTCGAGAACCAGATGATACGAACGACTCGCTACGAAGAGCCCGAGGACGATATCCTCAAGAAGGGGCCGCCCGATGCCCATAAGGCCGATTGACCTCCAGACGCTCCTGATGCAGATGTCCCAGGTGGGGCGCGACCAGGCCATAGAGAAGGACGGTCCGGCCCTGCAGAGCGCCATGCAGGGGGCGGCGGCCCAGAAGAAGGAGATGGAGGCGAAGGAAGCGGTACGTCGACCCGAGGAGCCCAAGGATGGCGCCGGGGCCGTCAGGGAGCGCCCGGGCCGTTCCCGAGCCCAAGGGGGAAGGAACGCCCAGGACGGCGAGGAGGGCGCGGATGACGAGGACGGGGAAAGAACCCCGGAGGAGGTCGTGCGCGATCCCTCCCTCGGAAACCGCGTAGATCTTTCAGGATGAGCCCGATCGCCCAATTCTTCCTTTTGGCCTCGATCGAAGTGGCTGGGCTTTTTGCCGTCTGGTTCGTCATAAGGACGAAAGTCAGGCGATACCTCGAGCTCGATAGCCTTCTCGCCGGCGTGCGCGACGAGGCTCGGGCCCTCGTCATGGAGCTCAACGAGACCGCCGACCGCAACGTCTCCCTCGTCGAGGACAGGATGGTCGCCTTGCGAGAGCTGCTCGACGAAGCGGACCGGCGCATCATCGTCGGGAAGAGGGAGCTCGCTACGAGGGAAAACGAGCGCGAGATATACGCCAAGCTGAACAGGCGCCGACCGATAGTGCCCGAGCCGGCCGACGCGCTTTCCTCCGAGCCGGCGAGGCTCCCGCCGGCCGAAACGACCGTCCCGCGCGAGCCGGCCTCGCAGGAGTCCACGGCGCGCGAGCCGGCCTCGCGTGAACCGGAGATCAGGGTTCCCGGCCCCAGCGTCGTTCCCGGAAAGACGAAGCGCGAGGAAGCCCTCGACCTCCATAGGCGCGGTTTTTCGGCCGACCTCATCGCAGCCAGGACCGGGGCGACCGTCGCCGAGATCGAGCTCCTCGTCGGTATCGAGGAAAGGCGCTCCGCCGGTCGGGGAAGCGAGCCCTGATGCCTCCCGTCATCGGGATCGATTTCGGGACGACCAACTCCCTTTGCGCTTGGCTGGACGGCGACAGGCCGACCATCATCCCCAACGCCAGGGGCTCGAGGTATACGCCCAGCGTCGTCGCCGTGACGCCGCGCGGCGATGTCCTCGTGGGCGAATCGGCGAAGAACCAGGCATTCGTCAACCCGGATAATACCGTCGCGGGCGTGAAGCGCTTTCTCGGCTCGGCGAGCCGCTTGTCCATGGGAGGCAAATCGTGGCGGCCCGAGGAGATCGTCGCGATGGTCCTGGGCTCCCTGAAGCGGGACGCCGAGAGCTTCCTGGCGGCCTCGGTCGATCGGGCCGTAATCAGCGCGCCGGCCCATTTTTCGGACAGGGAGAGACGGGCCCTGGCCGAGGCCGGGAAGCTCGCGGGACTCGAGGTGCTGAGGATAGTGAACGAGCCCACCGCGGCGGCCATCGCGCGGGCTTGGGAATCCTCGTCGCGCGTAGAGGCCCGAGACGGGAAGGCCGGGCCGGAGAAATCCCTCGTCCTCGTCTACGATTATGGCGGCGGCACCTTCGACGTCTCGGTCTTGAAGCGCGAAGGCGGAAATTGGCGAGTGCTCGCGTCGAGGGGCGATGGAAGGCTCGGCGGCGACGATCTCGATCGGGAATTGAGGAGACTGGCCGGCGCGCGCTTCAGGGCGGAGGGCCTGGATCCCGAAACCGATCGCTTTCTCGCTCAGCAGCTCGCCGAGGCCGCCGAAAGGGCCAAGATAGAGCTTTCGGAACGCCACGAAGCGTCCATCTCCCTCGCTTTCGCCTCGGTCGGCGGAAAGATACTCCATCCGACTCTCGAGCTCCGCCGTTCCGATCTCGAAGCCATAGCCGGGCCCTATGTCGAGAGAAGCCTCGCCCTCGTGGACAGGACCCTGCGCGACGCCGGGGTCGCGAGCGGGGACCTCGATTCCCTCGTGCTTTCGGGAGGCTCGAGCCGGATACCCCTAGTGCGCCGCAGGTTGCGCGAGCGGCTCGGCCGCGAGCCCGAGGGCGGGGTCAATCCCGAGGAGGTAGTCGCGCTGGGCGCGGCCGTCTGGGCCGCATTGGTCTCGGATTCGGGCGAGGCGGCCGAGAGGATAAGCGTCCGCGACGTCGTCTCGCGGAGTTATGGCGTAGAAGTGGACGGGGGAGTCTTCGTCCCCCTGATCGGAAAGAACAGCGCCGTGCCGTCGACTCGCAGCCGCGTGTTCACGACCGTCGCCGACGGCCAGGACTCGGTCGAGATACACGTGCTGCAGGGCGAAAGCGAGGCCGCGTCCGAAAACCTCTCGCTGGGACGCTTCCTCCTGGCGGGCTTGCGCCCGGCCAAGGCCGGGAGGGCGCGCGTGAAAGTCGCCTTCACCATCGACGAGTCGGATATGCTCCATGTGGCGGCGATGGATCAGGAGAGCGGCGCGGAGCAGGCTATCAGCATCGCCGATATCGGGAAAGGCCCCTCCGATGAAGGACGCGATGAGCTCGCGAGGAAGGCGGACCTGCTCGCGGAAAGGCTCGAAGAACTGCGGGAGGGCCTCGCCCTCGAGCACGGCCTCGAGAGCGAGCTCGACGACATTCGAGAGAGGCTTCGTCGGGCCATCGACTCGAAGGCCGGCGAGGGCGTGCTTCGGATGCTCAAGGCGGAGCTCGAGGGCCTCGTAGGCGAGCTCCTCGCCAGGCGCGTCGAGGCCCGTAATGAAGGAAACTTCGTTAACGAAGCGAGCTTCGTTAACGATGCCTGCGCCTTCGACGAGAGCGGGGCATGAGCGAAGGTCTCAGGCGCTCGGCCCTCGCGTCCCTCAGTCTGGGGCCCGGAGCGGGAGACGAGGAAATACGCACGGCCTATAGGCGCCTCGCCATGCGCTATCACCCGGACGCGTCGGGAGATCCTCGCAGCGCCAAAAGGTTCTCGCGAGTCGTGAGGGCCTACAGGCTGCTGGTGGCGAGCGGGGTCGAATCGCCGAGGCTGCGCGTCCCGCGGTATCGGAGCGTGGAGGAAGCGGGCGGCGATCTGTTCGCCCTGGGCCAGGTGCTCGCCGCCGATCCCGACGCGGGCGCGCGCGGAGCCGCGGCGCGGGCCCTCGGCTTGTCCGGGAGATCGGCCGCGTACATCTTCATCAGGCGCGCGCTTTACGATCACGTCGAGGACGTCGCCCTCGAGGCGGTGAGGGCGGCGGCGCTGATCGGCTCCAGGCAGGCCGAAGGCGAGGTCGCGGCCCTCTTCGCGCGAGCCGAGCCGAGTCTGCGGCTGCGCATTCTGGAGCTGGCCCTCGCTACCGGCGAGCGTCTGTTCCGCTCCACGCTGGAAGCGGCATCGAAGGCCGCCGATCCGCGGCTCAGGTCGATGGCGCAGAGGGGCCTCGAAGCGGAACGGGACCGATCCGACGCGCGATGATCGAAGCTAGGCCCGGGAAAGAAGATCGCGGACTATATCCTTGAACTTACGGCCGCGGTCGAATTCGTGGATGAACATGCCGAAGGACGCGCAGCCGGGGGAGAGGATCACGGTATCGCCCGGCTCGGCTCGGGACATCGCCTCGCCGACCGCGCTCGAGAGATCGTCGAAGGGCCCGGCCAGGGGCAGGCCGTCCTCCTCGAGCAGGGGCTCGAGCTTGTCCGTCCCGCTGCCGGCGAGGAGGATGACGAGCTTGGCCTTGGCGCAAGCCCGCCTGGCCGGCTCGAAATCGAGGTTCTTGTCCGCGCCGCCGGTGATGAGCACGAGCGGGCCGTCGAAGGAATCCACGGCGGCCGCGACGGCTTGGGGAATCGTCGCGGCGGAATCGTTGTACCACGCGATCCCGCCCTTTTCCGCGAAGCGCTCCAGGCGGTGCTCGACTCCGGCGAAGGTCGCCGCGGAAGACGAGACCTGCGCCGCGGAAAGGCCGTAGGCGCGGCAGGCTAGGGCCGCGGCGAGGAGGTTCTTTCGCTGGTGCCGGCCCGGAACCAGGAGGGCTCGTGGGAGTATCTCCTCGGCGGCGGCCTCCGGCTCCCTCGAGTAGAATCCCCGGGACGAGGGAGCCGGCTCGAGCCAGGCCCCGGGCAGGCCCATGAAGGCGTCGGCGTACCAGAGGACGGTGCCGCGAGTCTCGGAGGCGAAGGACCTTCCCCAAGGATCGTCCCGATTGCAGAGCGTATGGCAGGAACGATCCTGGTCGGCGTATATGAGCCGCTTGTCCGCTACGTATTCCTCCATCGACGAATAGCGGTTCATATGGTCGGGCATGATGCTCGTGAGCACCGCGATCCGAGGCTTGAGGATGCCCATCCCCTTCAGGTCGGCGAGCTGCCAGGACGAAAGCTCCAGGACGACCGGCGTGCGAGGACCGCAGCCTTCGAGGAAGGACAGGGGGGAGAGGGTGATGTTCCCGCCGAGGAAGGATGCGAGGCCTGAGGTCGAGAGTACGTGGTGGATCGCGCTCGAGACCGTCGACTTGCCCTTGGACCCCGTGACGGCGATGACGGGCGAAGGCGAGAGGCGCAGGAAAAGGGAGATGTCGGTCTCTATCGCCTTTGCGGCCAGCAGATAGGGAGAGTCCGGGCGCACGGCGGGGTTCTTGACGACGAGATCGGCCGAGCGGAAATCGTCGAGCTCGTGCCCGCCGAGCACGTAGCGGATCGGAAGTCCCTCGAGCGCGGCGATGCTGTCGGCGAGGGCGGACTCGTCCTTCATATCGGTGACGGTGACGATGGCCCCGCTTCGGGCCAGGAAGCGCGCGCTGGCCAGTCCGCCCCCGTTGAGGCCCAAGCCCATGACCGTGGCCTTGAGGCCTCGCAGATCCTCAGTTCGCGCTATCGTCGATCTCAAGGGCGTATTCCTTCATGTCCCGCTCGTTGAGGTACGAGCGCATGGAAATTCCCCTGAGGCTCTCCCTCCAGGAGGCGGGTACCCGTTTCCGCATCTCTACGAAGTCGGGCATCGTCTCCGAGAAGGCCTCGTCCTTCAGGGAATTCTGGATCCTCTCCATCTCCGGCGCCAAGAATGATATCGTCTGATGGAGAAGCGGCAAGATGCGCTTCCCGCGCTCCGGCCCCGGCGGGACGGCCTCGGCGCAGACGGTCTTATACTTGCAGAAAAGCGGGTAGAAGGGATAGGTCCGAACGCCCTCGGGCAGGAGAAGCTTCGAGAAGAATTTGGACAGGTCGCTGTCCATCCAGATCCCGTGGAGGAGATAGCCGCGGCCGGTCTCGCCTATCCAGGTATTGGAGACTAGCTGTCGAACCTTGAACGCGCGGGCCTTGCCGAGCTCCCGGATTACCGCCTCGAGCGGTATGAACTCGCTCTCGATGAACAGGTGCCTGGTCCTATAGGCGGGAGTGACGTCGTTGGTGCCCGGCTGGATGACCTCGCCCTGGAAGTGTCGGAACACGACGTCCATCTTGAGCAGGAAGAGGTAGATCGAGTCCTCCACCTCGTAAAGCCTGTAGAAGCGCGGCTTGAGGGACTCGGAGGGATCGAAGTAATAGGTCAGGCCCCGGAAGACGTCCGGCAGCAGATCGACGAGCTGCTGCGTCAAATCCCCGAGCGCGCGGGCGTAGGGAGCGCTCGGTACGTCGGAATGGACATCGTGGTGAATGGGGAAGCGCGGGACGATGAACTCCGAGCCGAGCTCGAGGAAGAGCTCCTCGCTGTGGTTGTACCTGATGGCGCGGGATACCGCCCCGGCCGATTCAGGGATGGCCGCGAGGATGGAGTTGATCTCGGTGTCCGGGTAAGCGACGCGGATCTCGTTGAGGAGCTCATCCATAATTCTTGGATTAGTATATCCCTTCCGTCGCGATGAGGCAAAAGGATACATGCGCAGCTCCCGCCATTCCCGGAACGGACTCCGATGACGCCGCGACGGGCGGGTCAGGAAGGGAAGCGGATCGCGGCGAGGACGGGTATGGTGAGCAGGGAGAGGATCGTGGAAACGAGGACGAGGGAACTCGCCGTCTCGGAGTCGCCCCCGTAGGCCTCGGCGAGGATCGCCGAGTTGGCCGCGACCGGCATCGCCGCGAGGATCACGGGAAGCGACAGGAGCAGTCCCCCGAGGCCCATCGCCCGCAAGGCTCCGAAGAGCGCGAGGGGGAAGAGCGCGAGGCGATACAGCGAGGTCGCGTAGAGCCTCGCCTTTCCGATCGCCATTCGATAATCCATCCTGGCGATGATCGAGCCTATCAGGACCATCGACAGGGGAGTCGTCGTGTCGCCGAGGATGCCCAGCGCCCCTCCGAGGGCTTCGGGCAGGGCGATATTGCCGACGAAGAAGCCGAAGCCCAGGACCGACGCGACCGCGGCGGGCGTGACGAAGGACGATGCGCCGAGCCTGATCTTCCCTCCCGCCGCTTTCGCGAGCATGTAGGGACCCACGGAGAAGGCGAGGAGCTGGAACGGTATATTGGCGATCGACGCGGCGAAGATCGCGTCCTTGCCGAGTATGGCCTCGACGACGGGGAAGCCCATGAAGGCGCAGTTGGAGAATACCGCGCCGAAGGCGTGGGCGCCCCGCTCGGGGCCCTTCGAGCCTATGGCTCGGACGAAGATCCACGATAGGGCGAAGGCGAGGGCATAGGCGAGGAAGGAGACGCCGAGCATCCGGAAGGCCAGGTCGCGCAGCTCGGCAGTGAAGGGACGCTGCATCGATTCGATTATCAGGGCCGGCAGGATGAAGTTGACGAGGAGGCGCGAGATGCCCTTGCTCCCCGCGTCGTCGAGCATGCGGGCCTTGCCCGCGCCGAATCCGATGGCCATGAGGACGAAGAGGACGAGGGTCTGAACTACGGTGGGCGAGAGGCTCATCGCTTCGCGTCCACGGAGGCCAGGGCCTCGATGGCCGCTTTGTACGCGGAGAAGGCCCGCTCGTAGGCTTCCGCGCGCCGCGGCTCGAAGCGCCGCCTGATTCGCACGAGGGAGGCCGCCGACTCGCGGAGGGAAGCGGCGTCGCCGAGGCAGAGGGCGCAGGCGGCGGCGTCGCCCACCAGCTCGCAATCGCCGATCACGGGCGCCTCCACCGGAACGCCGAGGACGTCGGCCTTCAGCGCGCAGAGGAAATCGTCTCCGGCCGCCTGGCCGCTCACTCGGAGGAGGTCGAAGGGCATGCCGTCCCCTATGGCGAGGTCGGAGGCGAGCTTGAGGCCGTAGGCGAGGGATTCGCAGACGGCCCTCGCGATTTCGGGCCGACCCTGCTCCATGGAAAGGCCGACGAAGGCGGCGCGCCGAGCCGCGTCCCAGATCGGCGCGCGCTCGCCCGCGAGGTAAGGCAGGAACACGAGGCCGCGGGCGCCGGGAGGGGAAAGCCTCGCCTCCGCGAGGAGATCGGTCACGTCGGCGCGGCCCATGATCGGCGCCAGCCACTCGAAGGCGGCCCCCGCGGTCGAGACTCCGCCGGAGACGTTCCAGAGCCCGTCGACCGGGTGCGGAAGGGAGAGGAGGGCCCGGCTCGGAAAGGGTCTGTCCGCGCAGAGGTTGATTGCCTCGGAAGTGCCGGCTCGATCGCAGGCGATCCCGACCTCGACCGAGGCCGAGCCGACTATGGCCGCGAGGAAATCGGGAAAGCCCGTCACGACGGGGGCGCCCGGCGCGACGCCGAGCCTTTCCGCGGCTTCGTCCGCGAGTTTCCCCGCCTCGATGCCGGGCGCGGCGAAAGGCGGGAATCGTTCCTTGGGGAGGCCCAGCGCGTCGAGCGCGCCCTCGCTCCAGATATAGGGCTCGTAGCCGGGATGGGGCAGATAGGTGACGGCTACGCCGCATAGCTTGTAGAGGAGATACTCGGGGCAGGAGAAGAACCAGCGCATCCTGTCGCGTAGATCGGCGTCGGCCGCGCGCCAGAGCCGCAGCGCCTTGGGCAGGTAGAATGTCGGGTCTATGGTCTTCCCGACGAGGGCCGAGACTTCCTCCGCCTCGGTCAGCGCCCTCCTGTCGAGCCATGAGGATGCCGGGCCAAGGGGCTCGCCGTACTCGTCGGCGACGAGAAGGGTCGGGCCGTTGCCGCTGACCGACAGGGCGCGGAGCTCCGGCCTTCCGGCCGAGCCTTTCGACGCGCTCCGCGCCAGGCCGACGGCCTCGGCCCCGGCCGCGAAAGCGGCCTCTATCCAGCCCGCCGCGTCGGCCTCGTGGGCGCCGGCCTTCCCGTGCGAGAGCGCGACGGGCCTTCGGGCCAGGCCGAGGAGCCCGCCCGTTTCCGAGACTAGGGCCGCCTTGAGAGAGGAGGAGCCGATGTCGAAGCAGAGATAGGGCACGCCGGCTATGCCTTTACGAGGAAGCGGAGGTCGCATCGCCCCGCGTACGCGCAGGCCGCGCAGGAGGTCCCCGGGCATTGGAAGAAGTCCGCCGAGCGCTCGAGCTGCTCGAGATGCCAGGTCAGGTCCTCGATGTAGCCCTCGAGCGCCTGCCTGCGGCGTTCCGCGTCCCGCAGCTTCTCGCGGTATTTTTCCGCGAGCCGGTTCCGTACCGTCTCGCCGGATCTATCGCGCCGCGCGAGGTCGAAGAGCTCGCGTATCTCGGCGAGGGTGAGGCCGTAGTCCTTGAGCTGCTGAATCCGCCTGAGGTAGATCGCGTTGCGCTCGTGGTACTTGCGGTGCGCGCCGCCCTGGCGCCCGGCCGCCTCGAGAAGGCCGAGCTCCTCGTAGTAGCGGATCGTCCTGCCCGTCACGCCGAAGAGGGAGGCGAGCTCGCCGATGCGGTAGGTCCTTCCCTCGTCTTCGATCTCCATATCCCGAATCGCACCTTTCACGTCAAATCCGCAAAGCGGTAAATTAACGAGTCTCGAATAGGCTTCGGCCCGCTCACTATACTGCGCGCGGCAGTACATTGAGAAGTGAGGTTTCAAGCCATGCGCAAAGCGATCGCCAGCCTGTGCCCGCTCGTCCTCGCCGCGATGGGCGCCCTAGCGGCCCCCGCGCCCAAGGTCTGCGTCTTCGTGCCTGGCGTCGTATCGGGCAGCCCCATCTACGAGGAGCTCGTCGCGGGGGCGCGGCGGGCCGTCGCGGAGGTCCCCGAGGCAAGCCTGAAGGTCGTCGAGGGCGGCTTCGACCAAGCCGAATGGCTCGGAAAGCTCTCGGCCCTCGCGGCTACGGGCGAGTTCTCCCTCATCGTTTCCTCTAACGCGGCCATACCCGATCTCTGCGCGCAGGCCGCGGCCTCCTTCCCCTCGGCTCGCTTCTTCGTCGCCGACTCGTGGCTGCCGGGAAACAAGGCCATACATACGGTCCTGTACAACCAGCTCGACCAGGGCTACATGGTCGGCTATCTCGCCGGACTGGCGGCCGCGGGGAAGCTGCCGCGGTCGGGAGCCACGCACAAGGCTGGCCTCATCGTCGCCCAGCATTATCCTTCCTTCGACAAGCTTATCGCGCCGGGCTTCGAGGCCGGCCTCAAGGCTGCCGATCCCTTGGCCGTCCTCGAGACGCGAGTCCTCGGCAACTGGTACGACGCCACCAAGGCCTCGGATCTCGCCAAGGGCCTCTTCGACGCGGGGGTCGCGGCGATACTTCCCGTGGCGGGAGGGGCTGGGCAAGGCGTCGTAAGCGCCGCCGCGTCCAAGGGCAGGTACGCGCTTTGGTTCGACGACGATTCCGGCTATCGCCTCGCTCCGGGCACCGTAATCGGCTGCGCGGTCCTCCGCCAGGAAAAACTCGTGTACGAACGGGTCAAGACCCTCCTCTCCCAAGGCAAGGACTCGCCCCTCTACGGAACGGCCGACATCGTGGGCGCCAAGGAGGGCTACGTCGATTTCGCCGAGGACGATCCCTCCTTCCAAGGACTGCCCGCCCCGGTCAAGGCGGCCTTGGGCCTGGAAGTGGCAAGGCTCAAGTCGGGAGCTCTCGTACTGCGGGTTTCCGGGCTTTGAGGCGGAATGGAGCTCCTATCCGCGCGCGGAATCACGAAATACTTCCGCGACACGCTGACCCTCGCCGACGACCGCGTCTCGCTCTCGCTCGCCGAGGGCGAGACGCGCGCCGTCGTCGGCGAGAACGGCGCCGGCAAGAGCACCCTCGCGCGCGTGATAGCCGGCCTCGTCGCCCAGGATTCGGGCGAGGTACTCGTCCGCGGCCGGCGCGTCAGGCCCGGCAGCGTCCGGGATGCCGAATCGGCGGGGATAGGCTTCGTACCCCAAGTCTCCCTCCTGGCCGAGGATTTGACGGTCGCCGAGAACATCGTCCTCGGCCGCGAGCCGAGGTCGATGGGCTTCTTCCTCTCGAAGCGAATGGCCTACGTCGAGACCGCGATGCTGGTCGAGCGCTTCGGCTTCAGGCTCGATCCCGAGGCCCGCGTATCGTCCTTGAGCGCCGCCGAGCGCAGGCAGGCGGACATCGTCAGGGCCCTCGCATGGGGCGGGGAAGTGGTAATCCTCGACGAGCCCACCTCGATTCTCTCCGAGACCGAGTCCTCCGGCCTGTTCGAGCTGCTCGCCCGGCTCGCGAAGGCCGGCAAGGCCATCCTCCTCATAACCCATAGATTGTCGGAAGTGCTGCGGGCGGCCGACTCGATAACGGTGCTGCGCGACGGGGCCGTGGCGGCCGACCTCCGCGCTGACGAGGCCGACGAGGCTATTCTATCGAGCCTGATGGCGCGAAGGGGGGCTAGGATCTCGGCTCCGCGAGTCTTTACCCCGCCCCTTCCGCCCGACGGTCCCCCGGCCCTGGAGCTCCGGGACCTGCCCCTCGCCAGGGATGCCCGGCCCGCGAGCCTCTCGGTGCGAAGGGGAGAGGCGCTGGCGGTCGTCGCCCTCGCCGGCAACGGCCTCGGGCTGCTCGAGGATTACGCCTCGGGCATGGCGAAGCCGCCCGCGGGCGAGGTCCTCGTCGGGGGAGTACGACTCGCCTCCATCCGGCGAGGGCTACTCCGTTCGCGTCTTCTCGGCTACATGCCCTCGGCCAGGGAAAGAAGGGGTCTCTGCCTGCCGGCGTCGATGCGCGACAACATCCTCGCCCTGCGCGCGAGCGAGTTCCCGGTCCGCGATTGGATAGGAAGGCGGCGTCGCGACGCCGCGGCCCGCGCGGCCGCGCTCCCCTTCGGGCTCTCCGCGCAGCCGCGCCAGGCCGCCGCCTCGCTTTCAGGAGGCAACAGGCAGCGCCTCCTCCTCGCGAGGGAGCTCGACAGGCCCCGCGAGGTCCTCGTCCTGGCCGAGCCCTTGCAGAGCCTCGATCTCGCGTCGCAGGCCGAGGCCGCGGCGATCATGCGCGAATTGGCCGCGCGCGGCTCGGCCCTCCTCGTCCTCCTCTCCAATATCGAGGAGGCCATAGGCATCGCCGACCGCATAGTAGCGCTCTATCGCGGCGAGATCGTCTGGGAGGGCCGCAACGAGGGCGCTTCCGGCGCGGCCCGGTTGTTGTCCGCCATGACCGGCGCCGGCCCAGGCCGGGCTTCGACGGCATGAGCGCGAAAACGCCGCGCTCGCTCGCCGCGCGCGCGGCGCCCCGCGTAGCCGCCCTCGGAGCCGCTCTCGTCTTCGCGGCGCTGTACGCGCTGATCGCGAGCTCCGATCCGCGCGCGGCTCTCGTCGCTTTTTTCGCGGGACCCTTTTCGAGCTCCTACTCCTTCTTCGCCCTTTTGGAATCTTCAGCGCCCCTCCTGGCCTGCGCCCTCGGGGCCTGCATCGCCTTCAGGGCCGGGGCCTTCAATCTTGGCGGAGAAGGCCAGGCCTCGGTCGGGACCTTGGCGGCGGCCCTATCGGCGGGGGCCTTGGGAGGAGTCGGGAAGCTGCCTCCCTTTCTCGGAATGGCGATCGCCATGCTCGCCGCCGCCGCCGCCGGCTCGATCCTCGCCCTTTTTTCGGCGATCGCCGAGCGCAGGACGGGGGCTCAAGTCATGCTCACGAGCTTCCTTCTCGCCCAGGCGGCCACGATCGCGGTGGATTGGGCTATCGGCGGCCCATTGCGCGATTCGGGCTCCAATCTCCTCGCGATGCCCGCCATCGCGGCGAGAGAGCGGCTGCCCCTGCTCGCGCCTCCCTCGCCCCTGAGCCTCGCGTTTCCGATTTCCCTGGTCATGGCCGTCTGCGCCGTTTTCTTCACGAAGGGCAGCAAGGCGGGAAGCGAGATTCGGCTTCTCGGCAAGAATCCCGAGTTCGCCCGCGCGATCGGCCTCTCGCCGAGGCTCGGCGCCTGGGCCATGGGAATAAGCGGAGCCCTCGCGGGCATGGGGGGAAGCTTCCTCGTGCTGGGTCGGACGGGCAGGGCCATGGTCGGCATGACGGGGGGAATAGGCTGGAACGGCCTCGCGGTGGCTTTGATCGCCGGCACCGACGGCTTGGGCGCCCTTCCTTCCGCCCTTTTCTTTGCTTGGCTCGACTCCGGGTCGAGGCAAGCCTCGATTCTCGCCGACCTCTCGCCGGACGCGAGCTCGGTCCTCAAGGCGGCCGCCCTCTTCCTCATTACGGCCAAGCTGGTCGAGCCATGATCGCCGATAGCCTCGCCTCCCTCGGCCTTTCCGCCCTCGGCTCCGCTGCCCCCCTGGGCCTCGCCGGCCTGGGCGGCCTCGCCACCGAATCCGCGGGCTCCCTTTCGGTCGCCCTCGAAGGCTGCATGCTCGTCGGCGCCTTTTCGGCCGCGGCCGCAGCCAAGGCGACCGGCGACATGGCCTTCGGCCTGGCGGCCGGCGCGCTCGCAGGGCTCCTTTTGTCCTCGCTCGTCGGCGCTGCCGCCCTCGGCCTCAAGGCCGACGTCTTCGTGGCCGGCTTGGCCGCCAACATCTTCGCTCCAGGGATCGTCTCGGTCGTATCGCAGTCGGCCTACGGCACCAAGGGGGTCCTTACGGCCGAAGCCCTTCGCGCGGGAGACCTGGAGCGGCTCGCCATCCTCGCCTGCTCGGCCGGCATTCTCGCGCTCTTCCTTTCAAGGAGCGTCTTCGCCCTGCGGCTGCGAGCGGCGGGGGAGGGAAACGAGATCGCCAAGGCCGCGGGGATCTCGAGCCGTCCCTACCGCTTCGCCGCCCATTTGATGGCCGGAGCCGCCTCCGGCCTCGCGGGGGCGGTCCTGGCCGCGGGGATCGGGGCCTATGTCCCGAACATGAGCAGCGGCAGGGGTTGGATAGCCCTGGTAGCGGTGTTCCTGGGCGGAAGGAAGCCCGGCGGCGTCCTCCTGGCCGCCCTCCTTTTCGGCCTGCTCTTCGCCCTCGCCGACTCCGCGCAGGGAGTCGTCTTCCCCGGGGCATCCTCCGGGGCCGAGCTGCTCCAGGCCATTCCCTACGCGGGCACGGCGGTCGCCCTCGTGCTGTGGAAGCGGGCCGAGGGCGGTCGCAAGGGGAGTCCCTGATGCCGGGTTTCGCGCATCGCATTAGGGAGAGCCTGGCCGAGCGCTTCTCCTCGACCTGGGTCCTCCTCTCGGATACTACGAACTTCCTGTCCCGCACCTCCATATTCCTCCACTACGAGTCGCAGCTGCGGGAGCTCCGCTTGAGGCTTTCTTCGCACAAGGACGACGATAGCCTGATCCGTGAAGTGAGGAAGGAGCTGACCGAGCTGCGCGCCGCCCTCCGCCTTCAGGGCTACGACCTCAGCCTGGGGAGCCTCGACCTCTCGATAAAAGGCTTTCGCAACGACTCCGCCGTGGCGGAAGGCTACAAGCGCATCGTGATCTTCATCGGCGAGAAGGATCTCTGGTTCATCTCGGGGGAGGACAACCACCAGTCCCTCCACGACTTTCTCGAATCGGAATGCGAGCGCAGGAGGATCTCGGACATCAGGCAAAAGCACTATCTCTGGTACCGATGGAACGACCGCCTCCTCCTCGTCTCCGGGGCCGATTCCGAGACCGCCCAGGACTTCGAGGAGCTGCAGGCCTGGGGCGAGCTGCCCGAGCACCGACTCCTCCTCCTCGGAAAGCTGAAAAGGACCAAGTAGCTTCCGTCCCTTGACCCTTTTCCCTTCGAGTTGTATATTCCCATTAAATTGATAGGAATACGGGAGTAGCGATGTTCTCGGTACCGACGAAAACTCAATACGGCATACGGGCCCTCGTCCATCTCGCCAGGACCGAGGCCGCGAGCGGCGCGGCTCCGGTCAGCCTGGCCAGCGCCGAGATCGCCAGGGCCGAGGGGATACCCTCGAAATACCTCGAGGGAATACTCGTCCAGCTCAAGACGGCCGGGCTGGTCTTGAGCGAGCGGGGCAAGAACGGCGGCTACAGACTGGCCAAGCCGGCCTCCGACACGCGGATGATCGAGATCATAGAGGCCCTCGAGGGCGAGGTGAAGCCGGTCGGCTGCCTCGACGACGTAGGCGTGTGCGCGCAAGGCGATTGCTGCCTCCCGCGCGTCTTCTGGGTCGGGCTGAAGGACGCGATCGACGGATACCTCGGTTCCAAGACCCTGCTGGACGTTCTGGAAGGCTAAGGAGAAGGGATGGACAATCGCTTCGTCTACATGGACTACAATGCCACGACTCCCCTGCGAGACGAGGTGAAGGCGCGCATGATCGAGGACTTCGATATCTTCGCCAACGCCTCGAGCATGCACGAGGCGGGGAGGCGAGCCCGCGACCGGGTGGAGAAGGCCCGCGCCCAGGTCGCCGCCCTGATCGGCGCCGCCGATCCGCGGAGCATCCTGTTTACCTCCGGCGGCTCGGAATCCAACAATACGGTCTTCAACACGATGTACGACCTGGGCCGGGGTCCGGGAGGCCGTCGCAAGATCGTGACGACGGCGATCGAGCACCCCTGCGTGATGAACGCCGCGAGGCGCCTGTCGGATGAGGGTTTCCCCGTCGTCTTCCTCGGCGTGGACGGCCGCGGCAGGATCGACCTGAACGAGCTGGAGCGCGAGCTCGACCCGGCGCGGTCGACGGGAGGCCCCGCCCTCCTCGTGTCCGTGATGGCCGCCAACAACGAGATCGGGACGGTGCAGGACATGAAGGCCGTCTCCGCCCTCGCCAAGGCCGCGGGAGCCTACTTCCATACCGACGCCGTTCAGGCCGCGGGCAAGATGGCCGTCGACGTCTCGTCCTGGGGCGTCGACTACCTCACCCTCTCCTGCCACAAGATATACGGGCCCAAGGGCGTCGGCGCCCTCTACGTCCGCAAGGGAGTCCCGGCCGAGCCCCTGATCCGCGGCGGCCACCAGGAGCTCGGCATCAGGGCCGGCACCTACAACAATCAGGGCATCCTCGGCTTCGGCCTCGCGGCCGAGCTCGCGGCCCGCGACCTCGATTCCTTCGCCGAGCGGCTTCGCTCCCTTCGCGAGAGACTCAAGGAGGGCATTTCCGCGAGCGTTCCGGACATCAGGATCAACGGCCACCCGACCGAGGTCCTGCCCAATACGCTCAACGTGTCCTTCCCCGGCGCGGAGGGCGAGGCCATCCTTCTCTCACTCGACCTGGAGGGTATCGAGGTGTCGACGGGCTCGGCCTGCGCCTCGGGCAGCCTCGAGCCGAGCCACGTGCTCATGGCGACGGGGGTCGGGCCCGAGATGGCCCACGGCTCCATCAGGTTCAGCATGGGGCGCGGCAGCCGCGAGGAGGACGTCGACTACGTCGTCGAGAAGCTCGCCCCTATCATCAAGCGCCTGCGGCGCATGTCGACCATCGCGCCTGCGGTCGCGGTCGCGGCCCAGGCCTGCAGGGACTGAAAGGAAAAAGACCATGAGCGATACCTTCCAGTGGCTCTACTCCCCGATAGTCAAGGAGCATTTCACCAATCCCAAGAACGTCTTCGATCCCGACGAGGGCTTCGAGGGCGACGCCGAGGGGGTCGTGGGCAACATAAAATGCGGCGACCAGATGATGTTCATGCTGAAGATAAAAGACGACCTCATAACCGACGTCAGGTGGAAGACCTACGGCTGCGCCAGCGCCATAGCCAGCACCTCGATGCTCTCCGAGGTGATAAAAGGCATGCCTATCCGCCAGGCTTATTCCATCAAGCCTTCCGATATAGCCTCGCGCCTGGGAGGCCTGCCAGAGAACAAGATCCACTGCTCGGTGCTCGGCGACAAGGCCCTCAGGGCGGCGATAGACGGCTATCTCGACGAGAGGGGCAGATCGGGCGAGTTCAAGGGCGAGGACGCCGTCGTAGTCTGCAACTGCCTCAACATCACCGACAAGGACATCGAGCAGGCGGTGAAGGACGGCGCGAGGAACTGGGAGCAGCTCCAGGCGGCCACCAAGATCGGCACGGTCTGCGGCTCCTGCAAGCCCAGGGCGGAGGAGCTTCTCCACGAGTACGCCCACATATTCGGGAATTGAGGCGGCTTGTCCGCGGTCCGAGGGCGCACTATCATTGCGGACATGTATAATATTCGATTCAAGCGTCGGCTTCTCCTCGCGGCGAGCTTCCTGTCCCTCGCCGTCGCGTCCTTAGGCGCGCAGGGGCTCAGGTTCCCCGTAAGGGAGTGGAAATGGTCGAAAGGCGACGATCCGGGGAAAGCCCTCCCCGGCTACGACGATTCGTCCTGGGCCTCCCTCGCGCTGCCGGGCCGGATCGAGCCCGGCGAGCCGGGCACGGTGTTCTGGATGCGGACGAGCTTTTCCCTCCCGGCGGAAGCGCCGGACCGCGTCTGGTTCCTCATCGACAAGGGGGGAGTGGCGCTCGAGCTCTACGTCAACGGCGTCTACGCCGGATCGAGGGGACGGCTCCCTCCGCGCTTCGACCTTCGCGCGACCCACTACGCGGCCATCCTCCTTCCGGCGCCGGCGATCAAGCCGGGAAGCGCGATCGAGCTGGCGCTTCGTTGCGCCTATAACGGGAGTACCGCCAACCTGACTCCGTATTCCCTGGGCGACGAAGCCGCCCTGAGTTTCGATATGGATGTCGGAAATTTCTGGAACGGCAGGCTGTACGCCTTGCTCGCGGCCCTCTGCGTCTTCCTCGGCTTCTATTTCCTGGCGCAGTTCGCGTTCAAGACGGGCGAGAAGTCGAACCTCTACTTCGCCCTGACCGTCCTCTTCCTCTCCTTATACCTGTCGGACCTGGGCGCCGAGACCTGGCCCTTCGGCTCCACCTGGGCCAGGGCCATAGCCCGCTCGGGCCTCGTCATCTCGATGATGTTCATACTGCCCTTCTTCATGACCTTTTTCGGATTCCTCAAATCCCGGTTGGTCCTCTACGGAAGCCTGGCGGTCAGCGGGCTTTTCCTCGCGCTTTTCCTGGCCTGCTCGGGCGACGAGACGAGCATGTCCACTGTCTTCAATCTCTCCTGCGCGGTTTCCTTCATTCCGATCGCGGTCAGCGGCTACGTAGGGATTCGCGCCATCAGGTCGGGCATACCGGAGGCCTGGCCGATCCTCGCCGCCATCGTCCTAGGGATAATCCTGGCCGGCCACGACAGCTACTATTCGTTCATCGACTCCAGCCCATTCGTATGGCTGCAAGGCATCGCCTTCTTCGGCCTCGATATCGCGATCTTCATCGCCCTGTCCATGCGCCAGGCGAGGCTCAAATCCGACCTCGAGGCCTATACTCGCGAGGTCGAGGCGAAGAAGGTCGAGCTGGCCTCCTCGCTCGGGAGGCTCGAAGAGGCGGGAGAGGCGGCGGCGCGGCTCGCCCTCCGCCTCGACGAGGCCGCCGGGAACGCCGCTCGCGCGGCGTCGGAGGCAGCGAAGCGCAGCCGACGCATCGGCGAAGACACCGAGCGTCAGGCCCGCGAGGCCGGAGAGGCGGACACTCTGGTCGCCGACTTCGCCGTCTCGATAGGACGCGTGACCGGCAGTCTCGCCTCCCAGGCCGAGAGCGTAGAGCGAACCGCATCGGCCGCGACGGAGCTCTCGGCGGGCGCCGACGCGGTCGCTCAGAGCATCGGCCGCACGGCCATGTTCACGAGCGACCTCGCCCTCCTGACGAGCTCGGGCGAGAAGGCCGCGGCGGCGCTGGCAGGCACGATGGAGCGCGTCTCCGCCGCCTCGGCCGGCATCGGCGAGGTGGTCGAGGCCGTCGACGAATTCGCCGAGCGGACCAACCTCCTGGCCATGAACGCGGCCATCGAGGCCGCCCATTCCGGCCAGGCGGGACGGGGCTTCGCCATCATCGCCGCCGAGGTCAAGAAGCTCGCGCAGGCTCAGGCGGAAAGAGCCGCGAAGATAAAGGACATAGTGAGGGATATTACGAGTCGCCTGGGCGAGGGCGCCCGCGACACCGAGAGCGTGCGCAAAGCCTTGCACGACATCTCGGCCGGATCCGCCGAGACCGCGGCCCGCCTCGAGGAGGTGCGCAGGGCGACCGAGGAGCAGAAGCGGGCGAGCGGGGAAATCAGCTCGGCGATGGAAGCCCTCGCGGCCGCGAGCGCGGCTATCCGCGAGGAAGCGAGGCTCCAGGTAGAGTATTCGGAAAAAGTGCGCGGCGCGGTGGCATCCATCTCGGGAGCCGCCGCGGAGGCGAGCCGATCGGCGCTGGCGATCGTCGAGGACGGAGCGGGCCTCGTGACGGCGGTCGAGGACCTTCGCGTCCTCGCCGCGAAGGGGAGCGAGCTTACCGCCGCGCTTTCTCTGGAGCGGGGACCCTGAAAATTGAATGAAGGGGTCATGGCTTCCTTCCGCGCGGAAGTCCTCGGATACTTCGCGCGGTCGGGCCGGAGCTTCCCCTGGCGCTCCACTCGGGATCCCTGGGCCATCCTCGTCTCCGAGATCATGCTTCAACAGACGCAGACCGGAAGGGTCGTCCCCAAGTATCTTGCCTGGCTCGAGGCATATCCCGAGCCGGCCGCCCTGGCCGCGGCGCCCCTGGCCGAAGTCCTCTCCCTCTGGAGCGGCCTCGGCTATAACCGCAGGGCCCTCGCCCTCGCAAGGGCCGCGTCCATCCTCGCGTCGGCCGATCGCTTTCCCGATGACGAGGCCTCCCTCCTCGAGCTGCCGGGCGTCGGAGCCTATACGGCCAAGGCCGTCCTGGCCTTCGCCTTCGGGAAGCCGGTCGTCCTCATCGAGACGAACATCCGCTCCGCCTTCCTCCATGCTTTCTTCCCGGAGGAAGCGGGCGTTCCCGATTCGCGATTGATGCCGCTCATCGAGGCCAGCCTCCTTCGGGAGGACCCGAGGACCTGGTATTACGCGCTCATGGACTATGGGGTCGAGATCAAGAGGCGATTGGGCAATCCTAACAGGCGAAGCGCGCATTACGCGCGGCAAAGCCCCTTCGCGGACTCGAAGCGACGCATAAGGGGCTCTCTTCTCAAGGCGCTCGGGGAAGGGCGCGGCAAGCCCGCCGACCAGCTCGCCGCCGAGCTTCCTTTTTCGAGGGCGCGCGTCGACGAAGCCCTCGCCGAGCTCGAGACGGAGGGCTTCGTCGCGGAGTCGGGCGGCATATACAGGCTGGGCGGCTGAAACTTCGCGGGGCGAAGCGCGTCGCTTCCTCGAGGGCCTCCTCGAAATCCGAGCTCGCTCGTTTTATCTTGGAAACAGGGGAAAAGCGCGATATGATGACCGCAAGCCTGGAATGACGATCATTAATTCGCCAAAGACCCGAGGAGGGAACGCTGCCCCGTTTCTCCGCGCGGCTTGCATCTTCGTCTTGTCGCTTTCCTCGGCGGTCTTCGCCGATACTCCCGCCGGGACCGTCGAAGGCGTCGAGGGCGTCGCCCTCGTCGGACATTCCTCGAGCGCAGCATCCGATGCCTCGCTGGGCGGGATTGTCGTCTTCGCGGCTAGGCTCCGACTCGAGCATAACGGGCTCGAAAGCGTCGTCGTCCCCGATACGGGAAGCGCCGAGCGCGATCCCGGCGCCGTCCTCGCCGGGCCCGACTCCAAAGGCGCCAAATACCTCCTCCTCCTGGACTATTCCGATGAGGGGGAGAGCCTTTCCCTGCATTTCGGGTGGTTCGACGGCGCTTCGAAGACGTGGATGGCCGAGCTGGATCGGAGCGGCCCCAAGAATATGCAGGTAGACGAGCTCATCTTCAAGTCTATCGACGATCTTCTCGATCAAGTCGCGGCCAAGACCCCCGGTATCGCGAAAGCGCGGATCGCCGCGGAGCAGGCTCCAGCAGGCCCCGCGCCAGCCGCCGCGGTCGCGGAGCCCGTCCAAAATGGCCCCGAGACGATCCCGTCTACGCAGGCGCCTTCTCTGCCTGGCGTCCAGCTGGGATCGACCCCGCAACGAAGCCCCGGAGGACTCGAGCTCGCTTTCGACGCCGGCCCCTTTCTCGCCGGAGGAGCCCTCGGCAATTATTTCCAGGCGGCGGGAGAAGGCGAGGGCAGGGCGACCTGGAATTTCCCGGGCAAGGCCTTTTCCTACGGACTCGGCATAAAGGCAGCCTGCCTCCTATTCCAGGCCCAGGGACCCCTGGAATCCGCGAAGGGCATTCTCGCTCCCCTGGCTATCGATCTACGCCTGACCGCGCTCGCCGATGAGGGACGCTTGAAGCCTTTCGTCCATGGATCCGCCGGCATGGCCTTGATGAATCTCCAGACTCCCATCTATGGAAGTCAATCCGCCTTTCTGCCCTTCGCGGAACTCGGCCTCGGGCTCGGCTGGGTCCTGGGCTCCGGCCTCGGTCTTTCGATGGACCTTTCCTATTCGGCCTTCGTGGACGGGGAGGATCTGATCATGGGTTTCAATCCGACTATCGGGATCGAGATACCTGTGGGGAAAAGACCATGAAGCGCCCGCCGCGATTACATTTCCGGCTCGCGGCCTCCTTCTCTGCCCTCCTCGCCTTGGCCTCCGCCGCGGCTTGCAGCAACGGATTCTTCCGGACCCTGATGGAAGGCAAGAACGGAGCCGCAGCGGCGGGGAGCCTCAAGATATCCCCCGCCTCGGCGACTCTCCTCGTCGGCGGCAGCCTGACTCTTACGGTTTCGGGCGGGGACGGGAACTACAGCTTCAGCCTGGTAGGAGGAGGTCCCGGGACCTTCAACTCGGCAACGCGGGTCTATACGGCCCCCGCGACCGCGGGAACCGCGACGCTGCAAGTGACCGACGGCACGGGCGCGAGCGCGCAGTCTTTGCTATACGTAGAGGATAAGACAGGCCCCGATTATCTCGTTGCCCTTTCCCCGGCGACGACCTATCCCGTTTCCGGAGCGGGCGGCGCCGCCTTTACGGGAAGCTTCAAGATCGAGAATATCTCCTCGCAAGCGGGCTCCGATGCCCTGAGCTGGCAAGTTTCCCTCTCGCGCGACGGCGCGCTGGACTCTCTCTCCCTTCCCGTCCAAAACGGAACCCTGGCCGCCCTCGGAGCCTCCTCGGTCTCGAAGCTCATATCCTATTCGGGCAATTGGCCGGCCGCAGCGGCGAGCTACTACGTCATCATCGTCATTACCGCGGCCGACGACGTGAACCCGGCCAACAACCAGACGATCAGCCCCGCGATCGCTGTCACGGGCTCCGCTTCGCCGGCATACAGCATCACGTCGCTCTCCCCCCTGGCCACGACGCTCGTGCAAAGCGCGTCGGCCATCGCGAGTCAAACCTTGATCATCAAGGATATCGGCGCCGGGCCGGGAAGCTATCCTATTTCTTGGGCCGTCTATTTATTGCCGAAGACGACGATCGGCGCCCAAGACATTGCGCTCGTTTCGGGCACTACCCCCGCCCTTGCATCCGCCGCAAGTGTTTCGCTTCCATTCCCAGGAACCGGCAATTACCCAACTACGCCAGGTAC
>CAYNFM010000002.1:0-97479 GCA_964396415.1 uncultured Treponemataceae bacterium
GCTGAAGGCGGTGAACACGAGCTCGCCCGCGTAGGGCTGGCGCGGCGGCACCTCCATGCCGGTGAAGCCCGAGTAGGCCGAGGCGATGCTCTGGAGGTCGTAGAGGTCGAGGCCGGGATCCAGGCCCTCGCTGAACATGTTGAGCGCCATCGTCACTATGTCGAGGTTGCCCGTGCGCTCCCCGTTGCCGAAGAGCGTGCCCTCGACGCGGTCCGCTCCGGCGAGGAGGCCGAGCTCGCTGGCGGCGACCCCGGTGCCGCGGTCGTTGTGCGTGTGCAGGCTGATGATGGCCGAGTCGCGGCGAGAGAGGTGGGTGGCGAACCACTCGATCATGTCGGCGTAGAGGTTGGGGGTCGAGGATTCCACCGTGGAGGGCAGGTTGAGGATGATGGGCCTCGCGGGCGTCGGGCCCCATTCGTCCATTACGGCCTCGCACACCTCGAGGGCGTACTCGACCTCGGTATTGGAGAAGCTCTCGGGGGAGTATTGGAGGATCACCTCGGTGCCTTCCACCGAGGGAAGACCCGCTTTCACCAGGCGCGTTCCCTCGACCGCGATCGCCTTGATGGCCGCCTTGGACATGCCGAAGGTGACCTTGCGCTGCACCGGCGACGTCGAGTTGTAGATGTGGAATATCGCCTTCTTCGCGCCCTTGAGGCTCTCGAAAGTGCGCTCGACGAGGTGTTCCCTGCATTGGCAGAGCACCTGGATAGCGACGCCATCGGGTATCCGGCCCTTCTCGATGAGCTCGCGCGCGAAATCGAATTCGATCTGGCTCGCCGAGGGGAAGCCGATCTCGATCTCCTTGAATCCTATGCCGAGCAGGAGATCGAAGTACTCGAGCTTCTCGTCGACCCCCATCGGCTCGACGAGCGCTTGGTTGCCGTCGCGAAGGTCGACCGAGCACCAGGTGGGCGCCTTTTCGATGCGCTTGCCTGGCCACGCGCGGTTGACTGCAGGCGGCGTGGGGAAGGGACTGTACTTGGCCATCTTTTCCTCCTATGACCGAATGACGGGCATCGCAAGGAGCCAAGGGCCCTTTGCGAGATTATCCGTTGCCGCTCCGACCGCGAAGCCAAAAAAAGGCCCGCGTGCCGTAAGCGGCAGCGGGCCATTATCGAGGGGCTATCGCCCCTATCCGGCTTGTCTCGCCGAACCCGCGCCGCTCATGCTCCTCAGGAGGAGCCCGCTAAGGAGGAGGCCGTTGAACAGGAGGCCGCTGACGCTTAGGGTGAGGCAGTACAGTTCACGCGATACGAGGCTCGGTATATTCATTATGCGATCTTCCTAAGAATTGACATTACAGAAGCTTCGTGTCGAGGTCAAGGGCTAAAAGGCATTTTGTTTCTGTCCGTCGACGGGGAAGCCGCAGGGTATACTCGAGCGCATCATGGACTCGGCGCATACCCTAAGCCAAGCGCAATTCGCCTATATCGTCGTGGTCGCCATCCTGCTCGCGGCCTCCCTCCTCGTCCTCGGCCTCTACCTCGGCCTGCGCCTTGGCAGGCGCTCTGGTCGCCTCGAAGCCGAGCGCGGACTGGCCGGGCGCCTCGCGACGGAGCGGGACGACGCGGTCAAGCGCTCGCGAGCCGTCCTCGGCGGCCTCGCCTCGGAGCAGCTCGCCCCCTACCTTCCCGGCTTTCCCTTCGACCCCACGGAAGTCCGCTTCGTAGGCAAGCCCGTGGACTTCGTCGCCTTTATCGGCTCGTCCTCCGGCAGGATCGAGGAGGTCGCCTTCGTCGAAGTGAAAACGGGCAACGCTTCCTTGAGCGGCGTCGAGCGCAGCCTGAGGGACGCAGTGAAAGAGGGCCGCGTGAGATGGGTGGAGTATAGGGCTCCCTAGGGGATAGTCGCTCCGACGGAGACCGCGAGGAAGGAAGCGAAATACGCCTTGCGATTCGCGAGGCGTATTTCGCGGAATAAGCGGACGAAGAGAGTTAACCGGTTAACGGCATGCGCGTTGTGCGATTTCCGAGTAAATTTCCCAGATTCATGCTAGAGTACCGACGCACCATGGAAAGAAAGCGCGGGAAACGCATACGAGGGCCGGGCCGGGCCATGCCGGGGTCGGTCGGCTACGACGCCGCCCTGATACGTCGAGTCGAGATGATAGCCTCCCTCCTCGCCGCGTCGTTCCCGATCGCATACATGATCGACGATCTCGTCTCGGGTAGGGTCCCGCCATTCGCCCGATACCTGGTCGCGCTGGCGGCGATGATGGTCCTGACCTTCGTCGCCTCTCGACTCGCTCCCTCGAGAGCCGTGACGTTCCTCTTCGTCGCCGTCATCTACGCCGGTTATGCCTTGACCTTGAACCTGCCGAACGCCAGGGCGGTCTACATCGTCCTTTTCCTGGTCGCCGTCCCCTTGTTCTATTTCTTGGGCGGGATACGGATCGGGCGAATCGCGAGCCTGGGATTCATGGCGCTCAACGCGGTCCTGATCGCTACGGGCGAGATGACCGCGATCAGGGTATTCCGCGGCATGGCGCGGCCTTATCACTACGCCATGCTGCTATCCGGCCTGGTTCTCATGGTCGTGGTCGCTGAGGCGAACGAGCGGCGCCATGCGAGGAGCCTCGACATCATTTTCCGAGAGCAGTTCATCGACGCCGCCACCGGGCTGCCCAACGCGAGCTCTCTCTCGATCGAGCGATTGGCCGATGGGGAGATATTGGCCCTGGTCAGGCTTCGCAACTTCAAGGACCTTCGCAGCTTCTTCGACGATTCGGAGGGACGGGCGATGGCGGGAAGGGCCGCGCGGATACTCATCGGCCTCGCGCGCTCTGCGGGCGCTCGCGGTCCCTACAGGATCTCCGAATCCGAGTTCGCCCTCGTCCATCCGCGGGGCCTCGAACCCTATGCCGTCTCTACGGCGATACTCGGCGCATTCGCCACCGAGACCGTCGCCGAAGGATCTCCCCTGCGCTTCGAGGTCCAAGTCGGATCGTACAGGACGGGAGTCTTCGGCGAAGGGGCCCGCGAGGCGGTGGAGGAGGCGGAGACCGCGCTCGCGGATTGCGACGCCGCCGATTCGAGCGCGTCCCACCGCGAGAGCGGCTCGCCCGACGACGATTTCAAGGCGCGCGCTCCGGTCCTAGTCAAGAATATCATGGAACGGAGCCTGGCGGCGGTCTTCCAGCCGGTCTACGACGTTCGCCGCGACGGTGTGGGCTTCCTCGAGGCTCTCTCGAGGCTCCGCGTCGGCGAACGCCTCGTATCGCCCGAGGCCTACATGTCGGCGACGAGCCGTCTCGGGCTCGAGAAGCATTTCGGGGATTTCATCGTCGAGGAGGCCCTCGAAATGGCCCTTTGCAGCGGCCATTCGGTGAGCTTCAATATCACCTTTCGGGACTTGGAGCGGCCGTACTTCCTCGATACCCTCTTCAAGGCCTACGCATCGTTGTCGGACAGGCCCAACACCCTCATCGTCGAGCTCACCGAGCAGGCGGCCTTCTCCGATTACGGCCGACTGAGAGCCTTCGCGGCGGAGCTTCACGAGGCCGGCGGCCTCATCGTCCTCGACGATTTCGGCTCGGGCTATTCCAACTACGCGAGTCTCCTCGAGGTGCGATTCGACGCCGTTAAAGTGGCGGGCGATATCGTTCGGGAAATCGTCCTGCGGCGAGAGGCTTCCGAGCTCTATTCGGGGCTTTGCGCCTTCTGCCGCGCCGCGGGACTCGACGTCGTGGCCGAGTACATCAGCGAGGAGACAATCATGGCGCGGGCCCTGGAAGGCGGCGCCTCGCTGCTCCAGGGCTACTACTTCTCGAGACCCGTTCCCGCCGAATACATCCTCTCCGGCGAGCTCTCCTTCCCGGGCGGGCGCTCGGCCTCGCCCGCGCCTATGGGCCGATACGCGCTCAATTCTCGAGGATCGTGATCTCGACGCGGCGGTTGCGGGAGCGGCCGGCTTCGGTCGCGTCGTCGGCTACGGGTCGCTCGTCCCCGTAGCCGATCGCGCGGATGCGGTCGGGAGCGCGCGCGCCCAGGTCTATCAAGCGTCCGGCAACGGCCTCGGCGCGAAGCTCGGAGAGAGGCTTGCGGCCGGCCACGTAGCCTGCGGCCGCGGAATGGCCGGCGACCAGGATGTCCCGATCGGGGTAGCGCTTCAATATCTCGGCTATTCGCGCGACCTTCTCGAGTTCCTCGGGCTTCAAGGCGGCCGAGTCCGCCTCGAATTGAATGTCCTCGATGCTGATCGTGACGCCTTCGTCGGTCTTGGCGACGCTGACGTTGGGCATGCCGGCGACCGCCTTTTTCACCTCGGCCTCGACGGCGTCGCGGTCCATCAGCGTAGACTCGATGAGCTTGGATTGAGCGGTGCCTCGGTACTCGATCGTCGAGCCGTCGGACCAATCGAAGATGAAGTCGAATTTCTCCTCGTAGGCCGAGGGTTGGCCGATGGCGGGATCCCAGTAGATCTTCTGGTCGGAATAGCCGGCGATCTGTATCGGGAAGGCTTCCGAATAGGCGCGCGGCTCCTTGGGCCGTTCGAATATCGTATACGAGGCCGAGACGAGGCGAAGGTCCGAGCCGTCCTTCATGACCGGGCCTTCGTAGCGGTATCGGACGTCGATGGGTATTTCGTAGGGTTCGGGTATCCCGAAGACGCGCCGGAAATCGTGACGCTCCTCGCCCGGCGCCGTCCAGCCGTCCCCCGGCGAGAGCTCCTTATCGGGAAAGGTCGGGACGTCGCGGACGACGGGCATATAGTATTTGGGATCGATCGTATAGCGCCCCAGCCGATCGCGCGTAAACTCCGAGTCGTAGCTATCGGATATCACGTAGGCGGAGTCCCCTTTGGCCCGCTCGGATGTCTCGAAGGAGCCGCGAAGGAGGCCCGAGGATCCGTCGGCGGCCGCGTCGGCCGTTTCGAAGGCTATGCGGTTGAGGATCTCCGAGGACTGGGCGAAGCGATGGTTGACGAAGACCTCCTCCTCGACGGTCGAAATCGCCCGGTACCTGTCGCCCTTGACGTAAGCGAAGGCGAAGCGGTATGGCCCGGTCGGAGAAGGCGCCTCTTGGGCCGTCCCTTCTCGGGGGGCGGATAGGGAGCACGAGAGAGAGACGGCCAGGGCGAAAAAGAGCCTCCTCTTCATAGCGGGACCTCCGGCTTTATTATCGGCCCCGGCAGCCGCAGGGCAAGCGCTTCCCGCCTAGGGCATGGACGACCTTGCCCTTCGAACGGCCTCGGGACATAATGTCATCCCATGCCTCCGCTTCCGATCAGCCCCGAAACGGGACCGCAAGTCGTGCTCGAGCTCATCTACCGCCTCAAGGTGCGCGACGCGATGAGCTCGCCCGTCATAACGGCCTCGCCCGGCGACAGCATGCGCGAAGTCCAATACCGGATGAGGGACAACGGCATTACGGGCGTGCCCATCGTCGAGGGCGACAGGCTGATCGGCCTGGTCTCGATGGGCCTCGTCATCGAGGCGCTCGACGCGGGAAGGATCGGGCAGCTCGCCGGGGAGCTCATGACGCGGGCGGTGATTTCCCTCGAGGACGACATGCCCCTGGCCTTCGCCACCACCTATTTCAATCGCTATAAATACGGACGCTTCCCCGTGCTCGACCGCGACGGCCGCCTAGTGGGCATAGTGAGCGCTTCCGACATCATCCGAGTCCTTCTCGTCGCGATGAACAAGGAAGTGGAGCGCCTCGAGGAGAGGCTCTCCGTAGCGGACCCGGCTTCGAATCACGATGTCGACGGCTTCGTAAGACTCGCCTTCCAGGTGACGCGTTTCGATTTCGAGAACGCCGGCAAGGCCAGCGCCGAGTTCAAGAAGGCGCTTAAGGCTCTCGGCGTGGAAGCGGATATCGTGCGGCGCGCGGCCGTGGCCTCCTACGAGCTCGAGCTGAACCAAGTCATCCATTCGGACGGCGGCTCGATATCATGCGTCGCGGGAGCGGGGCGAATAGAGCTGCGGGCCGAAGACCGGGGGCCGGGGATCGACGACGTCGAGGCCGCGATGACCGAAGGCTTCTCGACGGCGAACGAATGGATCCGCAGCCTCGGCTTCGGCGCCGGCATGGGTCTGCCTAATGCCAAGCGGGTATCCGACGATTTCGCGATAGATTCGGGCCCGGGACGCGGGACGAGCGCCCGGGTCGTCATCGACTATTGAACAGGAGACCATCGAATGCGAATCAGCGAGCTCGCCGCTTCCCTCGGCCTGGAGATCGCCCAGAGCGGCTACGCGGACCGCGAGGTATCCGAGGGCTACTCGTCCGACCTCCTTTCCGACGTCATGGCGAACGCCAGGGCCGACGGAGTTCTCGTGACCGTTCAGGCGCACAAGAACGCGGTGGCCGTCGCGAGCCTGGTGGGCCTGGCCGCGATCGTCGTATGCAACTCCAGGCCACTGCCCGACGACATGGTCGAGGCCGCGCGCGCCGAGGGCATAGCGGTCTTCCGAAGCCCCGAGAGCGCCTTCGAGATCTCGGGGCGACTATGGGCGCTGCTGCACCGGCCGTGAGGGCGCTGGCGGACCTTCACAACCACTCCTGTCTCTCCCCCTGCGCCTCGCTGGAAGAATCGCCCTCCCTGCTCGCGCGCCTGGCCCGCGAGCGCGGCCTCGACATCGTCGCCCTGACCGATCACAACTCGGCGCTCAATTGCCCCGCCTTCGAGGAGGCCTGCCGCCGGGAAGGCATGGCCGGGCTTTACGGCATCGAGGCGAACAGCATAGAGGAAGTCCACGTCCTTTGCCTTTTCGGCCGAGTCGACGATGCCCTCGATTTCGGCGCATGGCTCCGAGGCCTCCTTCCGCCCCTGCCTTACGATCCGGAAAAGCTCGGGGATCAGGTCGTCGTCGACGCCGACGAGGGCGTGCTCGAGCTCATCGATTATTATCTCGGCGCCTCCCTCGATATCGGGTTCGGCGATCTGTGCCTGGAGGCGGCGGCGCGCGGGGCGATAGTCATCCCGGCCCATGTGGATAGGCCGATATTCTCCGTATCGAGCCAGCTCGATTTTCTTCCGGAGGGCCCCTACGACGCGGTCGAATCCATGCGCGAGCCTCGTCCCGCCCTGACTCGAGGCTTGGCTGCGGTCTCCGGCTCGGACTCCCACCATCCAGAGCATGTGGGTCGGAGGCCCTTCCTCGTCGAGCTGTCGGGCGACGCTCTCGTCGAAGGCGGCGCGGCCCTCCTCGAGGAACTGCGCCGCGCCCTGCGGGCCAAGCGCGTAAGGCCTTCTTGGGCTCCGGGATGAGGGGCGCGCGACGCGGGACGCGATGTCGAAGTAGACTGCATGGGAGGCAATCATGGACGAGCAGGCTAAATCGAGCATACTAGTGGTCGACGACGACCCCGACGTCCTTAAGCGGATGGAGCGTCTCCTGCGCCTCGAGGGGTTTCGAGACGTCGTCTGCTGCTCCGACCCCAGGGACGTGGCGTCGATCGTCGACCGAAACGAGGTTTCGGTCATGATACTCGATCTCGTCATGGCGGGCATGCCAGGTCAGAAGGTCCTCGAGGAAACAAGGGAGCGGCATCCCGAGATTCCCGTGATCGTCGCGACCGCCGTGAACGACCTCGATAGCGCGATCGATTGCATACGGCACGGAGCTTTCGATTACGTGCCCAAGACCGCCGAGACGGGACGCCTCGCGTCGAGCATCCGCCATGCCCTGTCGATCCGCGAGCTGCAACGCGATTATTCCGCCCTCAAGGATACCTTGCTTGCCGCCAAGCGCCCCGAGTCGCCGGCCTTCTCCGACCTCATAACATCCGACGAGCGAATGCTGAGCGTCATGCGCTACGTCGAGACGATCGCCGCCTCGCCCAAGCCGATTCTCATTACAGGCGAGTCGGGAACCGGGAAGGAGCTGATGGCGCAGGCCGTGCATCGGCTTTCGGGCAGGATGGGGCCGATCGTAAGCCTCAATATAGCGGGCCTCGACGACACCATGTTCTCGGATAGCCTCTTCGGCCATAGGCGGGGAGCCTTCACGAGCGCCGATTCCGACAGGGGTGGGCTCATCGAGCGCGCGGAGGGCGGAACTCTCTTCCTCGACGAAATCGGCGAGCTATCCCAGGTTTCCCAAGTCAAGCTATTGCGCCTGATCGAGGACAAGTGCTACTACCCTCTCGGAGCCGACTTGCCCAAGTCCTCGAGCGCCGCGATCGTAACCGCGACCAATCGGGACTTGAGGACGGCCGCCGCAAGCGGCGCGTTCCGGCTCGATCTCTTCTATCGCCTCCAAACCCATCTCGTCCAGATGCCTCCCCTTCGCGAAAGGCCGGGGGACCTGCCGCTCCTCCTGGCGTATTTCGTACGGCAATCCGCCCTGCGCCTCGGCAGGGGAGTGCCCGCGATCCCCGACGAGCTCGCGCTCCTTCTCGAATCCTACGATTTTCCCGGAAATGTCCGAGAGCTCGAATCGATGGTTTTCGACGCCATGAGCGGGCTCAAGGGCGGAGTCCTGGGCCTCGATGGCTTCAGGCGAAAGATCTTTCATGGACCCGGCATAAAAGGCCTGCCGGAGAGAGGCGACTTAGGCGCAGACTCGACTCGCTTTTCCTCCTGGGAGCGCCTCCCCAGTCTCAAGAAGGCATCCGAGGAGCTCATTCGCGAAGCCCTGCGGCGCTCCAAGGGGAATCAAGGCATCGCCGCCGACTTGCTGGGAATTTCGCGGAGCGCGCTGAATAAACGCTTGAAGAGCTCCAAGGACTCAGGAGCTGAGCCCGGTTTTTAGCGCATATCCCTGTGATTTTTTTCACAAGCTGCCTCTTTTCGCACAGCCTTTTAAGTATTTTTATATAAAATAAATACTGCTAATAATTATATAGAAAGTAATCTAATATGTGAATTAACACACAGGGGTTTCCTAAAACAGCAGCATTTCGCTCTTGTAGATAATCGTCTAATAGCCCGTCCGGATCGGCCTATACGGCATGAGTATTTTCTGGAGATCCCTCGTTGCCGAATTCGTAAAATCTTTGGCATGCACTTTGCTCTAAGTAAAGCAACTAAGAAAGTCCATAGAAAATAAGGCTATTTAAAAAGGCTGATATAAAAACCCGGAGGTAAAAAAGCACGACCGCTTTTACCCGGGAAGCGGTTGTAATCCAAAACATCTCTTTCCTTTCCATTAAAAATATCGGGTCAAAGCCGCCGGGGTTCGCAACCCTGGCGGTTTTTTATCGCTTTACCTTCCAGCGCATCCAAAGTTCAATGGGCTTTTCCAAAACGAGGACATCGATCAACGAAACCTTCGTGGCGAGGGTCGATCCCGAGAGAATCCCGCCGCCGGAGCCGATGACCTCGCCGGGAGCCGAGATGCTCAGATCGAGCGACGCCGCCTCCATGGCCGGCATCGCCCTTTCCCCGAGGATGCTCGCGAGCATTGTCCGGTATTCGTCGACCGTAACGGGATCTTCCTCGAGGGCAGGCGGGGAAAGGGCATCCATCAAATATGGATCGATGCCGGGAAGGAGGGAGGCGAGAACCTTTGCCGCTCCCCGCTCCATCCGAAATCGGCATTCGGCCCAATCCGGGCCGTTGGAGATCGTAATCAGCCCCGTGTCCTTGAAATCTGGCGAGGCCGCCAATTCGGCCATGTTGCGCGCCGATAGGATTAATCGGACGGAATCCGGGCCGGGTTGGCCGATCTCGTCGATGACGAGGCCGGGCCTGGCCGCTAAGGACTTGCGTATCGCCTCGAGATCGAAGAACGGACCCTTCGATATGCCGCCCGAGCCCAGGTCGGCAAGCTTCCTGAATTTCACGGCGAGAGCGGATGGAACTTCAGCGTGGATGGAGACGCGCAGGCTCCCATCGGTTCCTATCGCCGAGGCGACGGAGGCGGAACATGCGGGGAAAAGCGCGGTCATCGCCAACAATGCGGCACTCAAGACCCCAAGCCTCATTCTCTCCGACCGCGGTATCGCCATGTCGATAATAACAACCTCCCTGAAGCTTGGTTACCGCGACCATCGGAGCGCGATGCCGTCCAATGAATATCGCCGATCGGGCTATTGCGTACGGGGATTCCCTTGGCTAGCATAGCCTAGGCGGAGGCCAGGATGAAGATCATGCGCGAAGACCCATGGAAGTTCCTAGACGATTATCGCGGGACGGCTTTTGAAGGCGAATGGCCGACCCTCCCGGAGCTTTTCGTATTGACTACCCGGAGATTTCCGGACCGTCCTTGCCTTACCGTTTTCGAGCCCGAACGGAGGAGCCTGAGCTACCGAGAATCCCTGGCCAAGATCGAAGGCGCCGCGCGCAAGCTCCGCTCGCTGGGCATCGGCCGCGGCGACAAGGTCGCGGTGACCGGCAAAAACAGCCCGGAATGGGCCATCGCTTATTTCGCCGTCCTGACCGCCGGCGCCGTCGTCGTTCCGTTGGATTACCAGCTCGGCGTCCAGGAGCTGGGCAATCTCGTCAAGGCCGGCGATGTCGTTGCGCTGTTTACCGACGAAGAGAAGGAAGCCGAGCTCAAGGCCGCGTGCCCCGCGCTGAAGGCCGTGTTCTCCCTCGCCCCGGGAAGGCCGGGCTACGTCCTCGACCTGGAAGCGTCCGTGGCCCCGGACTTCGAGGGCGCCTCGGAAGGCGATCTGGCGGCAATCCTCTTTACGAGCGGGACCATGGGCACGCCCAAGGGCGTCATGCTGAGCCACCGCAATTTCGTATCGGATTGCTTCCTGGCCCAGGCCAACCTTCCCATACACCATACCGACGTTTTCTACGCCCTTCTCCCGATACATCATGCCTATACGATGCTCGCCGTGTTCATAGAGGCGATATCCGTCGGCGCCGAGATCGTCTTCGCCAAGCGCATGGTGATCAAGCAGGTGCTCAAGGACCTCAAGGAGGCCGAGGTCACGATGTTCCTGGGCGTGCCCCTCCTCTTCAATAAGCTCCTCGCCGGGATCATCAAGGGAGTCAGGGAGAAAGGGCCGATCGTCTTCGGCCTCATCCACGCCCTCATGGGCCTTTCCTTCGCGGTAAAGAAGCTGACCGGCAAGAATCCCGGAAAGAAGCTGTTCCGATCGGTACTCGATAAGGCCGGCCTCACGAGCATCCGGATCTGCATTTCCGGCGGGGGCCCCCTCGCGCCGAGCGTATTCAGGCGCTACAACGAGTTCGGCATTGATTTCGTTCAAGGCTACGGCCTCACCGAGACTTCGCCTATCCTCACCTTGAATCCCACGGACGCATTCATCGTCACCAGCGTGGGCAAGCTTATCCCCCGAGTCGAGCTGGAAATCCTCGAGCCCGATGTCGCGGGCGTGGGCGAAATAGCCGTACGCGGGCCGATGGTCATGCTGGGCTACTATAAGATGCCGGATGAAACGGCCGAGGTGCTGAGCGCCGAGGGATGGCTGCGGACGGGGGACCTCGGTCATATCGACAGGGGGAGATACGTCTACCTGGAGGGAAGGGCCAAGAACCTGATCGTCACCGAGGGAGGTAAGAACGTCTATCCGGAGGAGATCGAGAACCGCTTCCAGCTCTTCGACGAAGTGGAGCAGGTCCTCGTCTGCGGTTATATCGAGGACGAGGAGATGAAGAGCGAAGGCATCGAGGCCATGCTGTTCCCGAACGTCGATCGCTTCAAATCCGGCGGCGGCGAGGGCGGCCCGGCCCTGGATTGGGCGGCGGCGGAGCTGCGGCTCAGGGGGATCGTCGACGAAGTCAACCAAAAGCTCTTGCCCTATCAGAAGATCTCCAAGGTAACAGTCCTGCGCGAGCGCCTCGCCGAGACCACCAAGAGGACGGTCAAGCGCTTCGAGGTCGCGAAGGGCGCCGGAGCCTCGCGGGCGGTCAGCTAGGCGATCGAGCTGACCCTTCGCCCTAATCGTCCTCGGAGAAGCGGAACTGGGTGAGTAGGAGCCGTTGCGCCCTCGCCATGTCGGACAGGGACCGGGCCGAGTTGGCGACCTCGGCGGCCTGGATCGTGACTTCCTTCGTCGACGATTCGATCTCCGTGGCCGCGGCGTCGTTGCTCTCGTTCATGTCGTTGAGGGAGCGAACCATCTCCTCGATCCTATGGGAGAACGAAAGCATCTCCTCGACCGCTCCGAAAATAACCTCCATGCTCTTCTCGTTCTCCCCGGCGAGGACGTTTATCTCGTGCAGGCTCTTCCTCGAGAGCTCCGCGTTCTGGGCGTTCTCCCGGGCCTCGGCGAGACCGCGCGCGGTGGCCGTCTCGGCCGCCTTCACCCGCTTTCGCAGCTCGGCTATCACTTTCTTGATTTCGCCAGCGGATAGGTTGGACTGCTCCGCCAGCTTCCTGATCTCGGCCGCGATTACCGCGAAGCCCTTGCCCTGCTGCCCGGCTCGAGCCGCCTGGATCGAGGCGTTGATCGCGAGGACGTTCGTCTGGTTCGCGATATCCTCTATGGACGCGACGATCGTCCCGATTTTCTCGGTATCGTCCTTGAGCGAGCGGATTGTCGTCTCGGAGACGCCGGCGGCCTCTTCCAGCGACTTGACGGATTCCTGCATCACGCCGATCGCGGCCGAGCTTTTCATGGAGGCCTCGGCGACCTGGCGCGCGGTCTTCGAGCTGTCGCCCGCGGTCTGGTTGATGCGCCTGATGTTGCCCGTAAGCGTCTGGATCCCATCCCTCGTCTTGCCCGTCTCCGAGGCCTGGGAGCGCAGGCTGGACGTGATCTTACCGATCGTCGCGGCGATGCTGGCCGTGGATTGCCCGGACTCCTCCGCCGAGGCCGCGAGCTCCTGGCTCAGCGCGAGCAGGGTATCGGCATGGGTGGAGACCGCGGAGACCATCTCCCGAAGGCTCGTCGGCTCCGCATTGAAGCTCGCGACCGCCAAGCCCGCGTGCACGGCCTTGTTGAGCACAGGGATCAGGTTGCGATCGAAAATGGGGATAGCCAAGCCGTTCCACTTCTCGCTGATCAAGCGCTCGACTATAGGCTCGTAGGTCGAGACGGCGGTCAAGCTCCTGCCTTCGGCGTACTGGGGCACGATCCACTCCACCCGAGCGCCGAGCGCTTCCAGCTCGCGCTTCGCCTCGAGCGCCCCTTCGTGAATCTGCTTCCAGAATCCCTCGCTGCTCAGCGAAACGATGGCGATCTTCAAATCGCCGCGCGGCGTCCGCTTCCGATCTTCCCCGACGGAAACTTTGGCCAGGTGGTCCCGGTCGCCGAGGCCGGAGGAACCCTCGCGGTTCCAGTATCGCTGATAGTTGTCCTTGCGGACTTCCTGAAGCTTGGTGAGGAAGCGCGGGAAGGCAGGCGTCCAGCCCGCCGCCAGGTGGTTGAAAAGGCGAATGATCGGATCGTGTCCCTGGGCGAAGGGATCCTGCGAGATCGTCGCGGCGATCACGCCTTTCACGACGAATTCCATCGTGGCATCCGTCAGATCGTGAGCGACGACGAAGACCTTGTCGGTCCTGCCTGCGTCCACCACGGCTTTCGCCGCTTGCGGCGGCGTCTCGCCCTCCGTCACGTAGATCACTCCGAGATCGCGATATTGCTTCATGGCATCGATCGACGCCGCATAGGTCTTTTCGCCCGACTCGAAGGTCTCGAAGGTCCCTACGACCTCGATGCCGGCGAACTTCTCCGCGAGAAGGCTCATGGCTCCTTTCCGCCTGAGGATATGGTTCACGGATTGAAGATTGGCGACGCCGATTAGGACCCGGCCCTTGCCGCCGAGTATGCGACCGATCGTCTCGCCCACCATCCGGCCCTCGGCGTAGCTGTCGGACCCGATATAGCAAAGTCGCAGGCATGGCTCGTTCGTGATTCCGTTGAAGGCTTCTATGCTCTCCCGAAGCAGGCCGGCCGTGCTTGCCGCGAGCCGCGCCATGTTCCCCAGCTCGCCCTTGATCACGGCGGCCGTCCCGGTCCAGGCCGCCGGGGCCTTGGCCGCGAGGTTGCCCGTTGAGAGCTTGGCGAGACTCGAGGATAAGCCCTCCAGGTCCTCCCTGATGCGGTCCTGCGAATCGACGAGGTCCCTGACGGGCCTCGAGAAGTCCCGTACGAATATCCTCCAGGCGCCGATCGCGAGAAGGAGACCGAGACCGAGCCCCGCCAAGGGATAGGCTTCCGACCCGGGCTTCACGTTGAGGGCAAGGAAGCCGGAAGCGAGAAGAAGGATGCATATCGCCGGGAAAAGAAGCAGAAGGAGGCTTGCAGATGTTGCTGAACGCTTCATGGACGGCATCCCTCGAAGAAAGGATATAACGGCATTTGAATTATAAGGTATGAAATTAAACTAGACTAGATAGGATGCGATAATCGCCCCTATTTAGTGCCATAGACTGGCACCGGCTGAGTGCTGTTTCGCAGGAGCACTTCCCCGATCCTGACGAGACGGGCTTGACTCTCCAGCTCGAGCTGGCGGAAGACGGGCTGGGACAGGAGGAGGTCCTGCTTGAACTCCCTGCAAAGGGAGTCGAGCCGGGCCGCCACGGACACAGCCTCGCCGAATACCCCGAGCCTTCTCGATCCCTGGACGCCGAGATCCCCCGCCACGATGGTCCCCGAGTGCATTCCGATGCTCACGTCGGAAGGCGCCGGCAGCGAGGCGGACTGGAGATCGTCCCTCAATCCGGGCAGCTCCGCTATGAAGTCGCTCGCGCAGGCGAGGGCTCGCTCGGCGGCGTCCTTCTCGCCCATCAGCCCGAAGACGACGAGGACAGAGTCGCCGGCGGTGCCCGCGATGCGTCCACCGTGCCGATCCGCCGCTACGGCCCACACGGAATAGTAGCGATTGAGGATGGCCACAGAGCGTTCGGGGCTCAGTCGCTCGGCCAGGCCCGTGAAGTCCCTGATATCCGAGGAGATGACGGTGACTATCGACGCCAGCCCGGCCGCGGCCGCAGGGCCGCCCGCGTTTTCGTCGATACGCGCCGTGTCGAAGAGCCCTGCGATACGCGATCGCAAGCCTAGCGCGTTCACCTTGCTGGCGAGGAGCATCAATCCGAAGGTCGCGACTCCGAAAATGAGGAAGAGGTTTTGCGGGGTCTCTAGGAATTTCAGGAAGGAAGGACCGAAGCGGGCGATCCCGAGGGCCTTGTCGTACTGCGCCGAGCCGATCTCGCCCGCAGCGAGACGCCTGGAGAGCAGCAGGCGCAGATCGAGGTAGAAATAGAAGAAGACGAAGACGAGGACGACACCCGCCGCGAGGAGAGTCTCGGCGGCGCGCTTGAACCAAGTGCCCCTGCCCGAGAGGGCTACAGCTTGGAAAAAGCCGACATAGAGCGCCGCGCCCCAGATGAAGGCGTTGGCCATGTCGAGGGAGATGAAAGTCCCGGACAGCATGCGAACGAGGGTGTACGCGGCCGGAGTTATAAAGGAGAAAAGGATCCTCAATATCGGTTTATGTCCCTGTCCGACCAGGAGGAGGATTTGTACGATGAGGAAGAAAGTCACGATGAGGATGGAAGCCGGCCTCAGAGTGTCCGTCGCCGGCGTTATAAGCAGCATTAGGATGAAAAAGACGAAGAATTGGCTGGAATATAGGAAGAACTCGTCGAAGAATCGCCTAATGTCCAATCTCATCGCCAACTCCTCCTCGCATATCCCCGGGCAAGCAATAATAACCGCGCTGGCGGCTCCTGCAAAGCCCAAACTAGGATTGACAGCGCTTCGGCATTTCTAAATAATGATTTGATTGTTCATATTGTTACCATGGAGGTGACATGAAAAGATTTACGGTATCGATCCTGATGGCCGCCTTCGTCCTCATCGGCGGCGCAGTATGGGCGCAGGACACGCTGGTGTATGGAACTACGGATAAAGTCACCCAGATGGATCCGGCGAGCGCCTACGACTTCCACACTTGGGAACTCTTCGATAATATCGACGAGAGCCTGCTCACCTACAAGCAAGGCACTTCGGAGATCATCCCTGGCCTCGCCGAGAGCTACACGGTCAACAAGGCCGGAGACGAGTATGTCTTCAAGCTGCGCAAGGGCCTCAAGTTCACGGACGGCACTCCCTTTACCGCAGATGCGGTTAAGTGGACTATCGACCGCGTCGTAGCCCTCAAGGGCGACCCTTCCTGGCTCGTCACCCAATTCGTCAAGTCGGTCACCGTCGTGGATCCGCTCACGGTCAAATTCACCCTCAACGGGCCCACCGCCTTCTTTCCCTCGGTCATAGCCGGCAACCCGCCTTATTTCCCGCTGAGTCCTGGCGTCTACCCCGTCGACAAGATCATCAGCGACCCGACCGAGCTGAAGGGCGGCCAGCTCGTCGGGCTCGGACCCTATAAGATCACCTCCTTCAAGCGGGACGAGGAGGTCATCTTCGAGGCGAACCCCGACTATTACGGTAAGGCCCCGACGATAAAGAAAATCATCATACGATACTTCGCCGACGCCACGACCATGCGGCTCGCGCTCGAGAAGGGCGATGTCGATCTCGTCTACAAGTCCCTGAACCCATCCGATATCGCCGACCTGGCCAAGAACCCGAAGATCGTCACGAACAAGCTGCCGGGTCCCTTCATCCGATTCCTCTGCTTCGAGACTTCCGAGAGCGTATTCAAGGACAAGAATCTGAGAAAGGCGATCACCGCCCTGATCGACAGGCCCGAGATCAACCAGAAAGTCTATCTCGGCCAAAACGAGCCTCTCTACTCCCTCATACCCAAGGGTATGCTCTACCACAACGAGGACTTCAAGACCGACATCGGGGACGGCAATGTCGCCTTGGCCGAGAAGCTCCTCAAGGCCGCCGGCTACAGCAAGGACAAGCCCTTCGAATTCGATCTCTGGTATACCCCGAGCCACTATGGCGATACCGAGGTCAACCTGGCCGAGGTCGCGAAGTCCCAGCTCGAGAAGACGCCCCTCGTCAAGGTCACGATCAAGAGCGCCGAGTGGGCCACCTACAAGCAGCAGTTCAACAAGAAGCAGATGCCCGCCTACTTCCTCGGCTGGTATCCCGATTACGTGGACCCGGACGACTACACCGCCGCTTTCGCCCAAACCGACGCCTCGGCCGGCGAGGGCATCTTCTTCTCGAACAAGGACTGGGACGCGCTCTTCCTCAAGGAAGAGAATACGCCCGACCCGAAAGTCCGCCAGCAGCTCTTCGAGCAGGTCCAGAAGTGGTGGACCGACGAAGTGCCTTGCGCCCCGATCTTCCAGGGTAACCTCTACGTCCTCACGCAGAAGAACGTGACCGGCGTAAAGATCGGCGCGCCGCTGATCTTCCGGTACGACTCGTTGATGTTCAAGTAGCGATCGGGCGGGACGCCATGTAAGCGGAGAGGAGCCGTTCGATTGGCTCGAACGGCTCCTCTTCTTTACCGTCCCGCCTCAAGCTCCCGGCAGAAGGCACTGATGAGACGCATCTTCAAGTATCTCGTTGCACGGCTCCTTTTGATGTTCCCGATGCTCTTCGTCCTATTAACCCTGGTCTTCGTCGTCCTGCGGGTCATGCCGGGCGATCCCGTATCCGCGATGCTAGGCGGCCACGCCCCCGAGAAGGTCATCCAGGAGAAGAAGAAGGAGCTGGGCCTGGACAAGCCGATCGGCGCCCAATACCTCGAGTACCTCGGCCAGCTCGCCCGCTTCGACTTCGGCAAGTCGATGATCCTGGAGGAGAGGGTCTCCAAACCCATCCTCGACAAGCTGCCCGCCACTATTGAGCTAACCGTTAGCGGTCTCATCATCTGCCTGGGCATCGGCGTGCCCCTCGGCGTGCGCGCGGCGCGCAGGCGTCGTACGGGCCACGACTTCGGCATAAGGCTTTATGCCAATGTCGTGTACTGTATCCCTGTCTTCTGGATGGGCCTGATGCTCCAGATGATCTTCGGCGTCTTCCTGAACCTCTTCCCGATCTCGGGCCGGGTAGGGAGCCGGGTAATCTCCGGGGAATTCGACAGGACCGGCTTCTACGTCCTGGACACTCTCTTCGCGGGCAAATTCCTCGCCTTGGGCGACGTGCTCTATCACCTTGCCCTTCCCGCGGTCACGCTCGGCATCGTCCTTTCCGGCGTATTCGTCAGGCTCACGCGCGCGAACATGCTGGATGTCCTCAAATCCGACTTCGTGTTGGCCAGCAGAGCGCGGGGCGTACCCGAGCGGGCAGTCGTCTACAAGCACGCGCTCAAGAACGCCCTCATCCCCATCATCACCATGCTAGGACTGCAATTCAGCGCCCTCCTGGCCGGGGCGATATTGACCGAGACGACTTTCTCATGGCCGGGAATGGGACGCCTCCTCTTGGAAAGGATCTATCTCCGGGACTACCCGACGATCCAAGGAATAATCGTGGTGTACGCCCTCATCGTGAGCTTGGTCTCGCTCCTTGTCGACATCGTCTACGCGGTCATCGATCCGCGGGTCAGGCTTTAGGAGGGCGCCGATGAACAAAGCGCATCGCGACATCGGGCTCGAGGCCGCCAGATTCTCGCCGGCGGCCGGCATGGCCAAGCTCGTAGGCCGTTTCTCGGAAGCGGCACGCAGGTACAGGATCGAATGGTGGATCCTCATGGCCGGGATCCTCGTGATCGGCGTCATCGCCTTCATGACGATCTTTCCCGGGGTGTTCACGTCGTACAGCCCAATGGACCAGAACGCTGGCCCGCAGATGGCGAGGCCGAGCGCCGCCCACGTCATGGGCATAGACAATCTCGGCAGGGACGTCGGCGCCCGCATGGTCTACGGGGCGCGGACGATCCTGGGAGTGGCGATAGCGGCCGCCATGCTGTCGGCCTTGATCGGCATTCCCCTCGGCCTCATTTCCGGCTTCACCGGCAACTGGCTCGACAAGGTGCTTTCGCTGGTCATGGACTCGGTCTACTCCTTCCCAGGTCTCATCCTCGCGATCGCCTTCGCGGCCATGCTCGGGCCGGGCGTGATCAACATAACCCTGGCGGTGTCGGTCGTATATATCCCAACTTATTTCCGCCTCGTGCGCGGCCAGACCCTCTCGATAAAGGAAGAGCTCTACGTCGAGGCGGCGCGGGCCATCGGCGCCAGGCGAGGGGTCATCCTCGCCAAGTACATATTCCCGAACGTCATCGCGACCGTCGTGGTCGTGTTCTCGCTCAATATTGCCGACGCGATCATGACCGAGGCGGCTCTGTCCTATATCGGCCTCGGCCTCCCCGCGGGCATTCCCGACTGGGGCATGGACCTCTCCATGGGGAAAAAGTTCCTGCCCTCGGGCGTATGGTGGATGATCACCTATCCGGGGCTCATGATCATGACTCTCGCGCTCGGCTTTACGATGCTCGGCGAGGGTCTATCGGAGATCCTCAACCCGAGGCTGCAGGAGTATTGACGATGGCATACGCAGACGGCGACCCGATCCTGGAGATCCATGGGCTCTCGATCGCCTATCCCATATCGATCGGCACGGTGCGCGCCGTCGAGTCCGTCTCGCTCTCGGTGCGCAAAGGCGAGGTGCTCGGCATCGTCGGCGAGTCCGGCTGCGGCAAGTCCACGCTCGGCCTCTCGATATTGAAGCTCATGAAGCCGCCGGGACGGATTAGCGCCGGGAGCATCCTGTATAAAGGCGCGGACGTCCTCTCGATGGGCGAGAAATCCCTCCTCGACCTCCGGGGCCGGAACATCGCGATGATCTTCCAGAACCCGCTCACGTCGCTCGACCCGCTGGTCACCGTTCAGGATCATTTCGTGGAGGCGATCCGCGTTCACGAGCCCGAAGTCGGAAGGAAGGATTGTCGGGCGAGGGCCGAGGCGATATTGAGCGACCTGGGCATCGAGGGGCGTAGGCTCTCCGAGTACCCCTATCAGCTCTCCGGCGGCATGCGCCAGCGCATCATGATCGGCCTCGCCCTCATCCTGCACCCCGACATCCTCCTGGCGGACGAGCCGACGACGGCCCTCGACGTGATCGTCGAGGCCGGCTTCACCGAGCTCCTCATGAAGCTGAAGCGGCAATACGACCTCACGGTGCTCTTGATCTCGCACAACCTGGGCCTCGTCGCCGAGATGGCCGACAGGATAGCCGTGATGTACGGCGGGCGGATCGCCGAGCTCGCGTCGGTCGAGGACATCTTCGCCAGGCCCTTGCATCCCTATACCCGAGGGCTCATGGCCTGCGTACCTAATATCCTCCTCGACCAGAAAGAGCTCGTGGCGATGCCGGGGAGCCCCCCCGACTTAGTCGACGCGCCCGAGGGCTGTCCCTTCGCCCCCCGCTGCCCCGAGGTCATGGAGGTTTGCAGGGTCGAGACGCCGAGGCTCAAGGATTACGGCGGTCCCGCCGCCGCATGCTGGCTCTACGAAAGGAAGGCTTGAGATGGCCGCCCTGGTAAAAGCGGAGCGCCTCGTGAAGGATTTTCCCGTAAGGGGCGCCTTTCCGGGCAGCAAGAAGAAATACGTGCACGCGGTCGACTACGTGGACCTCGCGATCGAGGAAGGGGAAGTGCTCGGCCTGGCGGGCGAGTCGGGCTCGGGCAAGTCCACCACCGGCCGCCTCCTCGTCCGCCTCGTGGAGCCGAGCTCGGGACGAATCGAGTACCGCGGGCGGGATATCACGGAATATCCCAGGCGCGAGCTTGAGGCGCTGAGGGCGAAGATACAGATGATCTTCCAGGATCCGGTCAGCTCGCTTTCGCCGCGGATGAGCGTCGGCGAGGCCATCGGCCATCCGCTCAAGATCCACGGACTGGGCGACGCCGCCCGGCGCAGGGACGCCGTCCTCGGGATCATGGAGAAGGTGGGGCTGTCTCCCGCCCCCTATCTCTACCGGAAATATCCCCACCAGCTCTCGGGCGGGCAGAGCCAGCGCGTCGTGATCGCGCGAGCCCTCGTGACGAGGCCCGACTTCATCGTAGCCGACGAGCCGATCGCGATGGCCGACGTCTCGGTTCGCGCCCTCATCCTCCAGCTCATGCGCCAGCTCAAGGACGAGATGGGCCTCACCTATCTCTTCATCACGCACGACCTCGCGACGGCCAAATACCTCTGCGACAGGGTCGCCATCATGTACCTGGGAAGGATCGTCGAAATGGCCACGCGAGACGAGCTGTTCTCCCATCCGCATCACCCCTACGCCAAGGCCCTCCTCGCAGCCGTCCCGATTCCCGATCCCAAGGCGCGGAAGCCAAAGAACCTGCCGGCCGGAGAGATCCCGAGCGCGATCGACCCTCCTTCGGGCTGCCATTTCCACCCGCGCTGCCCTTACGCCATGCCCGCCTGCTCCTTGGCTCGACCTCCCTTGAGGGACTTGGGCTCGGGGCATCTCTCGGCATGCATACTCGAGTAGGGAAGGGATGAGCCCCATGAGTCCCGGCCCGAGCTCCGCGATGCGCGCCTTCGCCTTGCTTCTGGCCGCGCTCTGCGCATCCTGCGCGCTCCCCGGCAAAGATCGCGCGGAGCCCCCCCGGATCGTCATAGTCACGCCTTCGGAAGCCTCGGCTCCGGAGGAGTTCAGGGGCGCCGAGGCCCTCGCCCTGGCCTATTCGGCTAAAGGCTCGAAGGGCGAGATCGCGCATGCGATTCTTCCCGGCGCCGAAGCCTCGGGGAACGCGAAGGCGTCGGGCGCAGTCGAGGCAAGGATGCGACCCTCCGAGGCCTCCGTCGCCGCCTTCATCGTCGACGCCGCGAGCGACGCGAAGGCCGTCGTCGTCGATCCTGCTCTCCCCGGCAGCGCCGAGGGATTTCGCCGCGCGAAGCTCGCGAAGCCCGGCCTATTGTGCCTCGCGGGCGGCTCGCGCGAGCTCCCTCTCGCCATCGAGGCGTCGGCCGACATGGTAGTGGACCTCGATCGCGCGTATCGAGCCTATCTTATCCCGTGGGCGGCCAAGAAGATGGGGGTCAAGACTCTAGTAGCGATCTACGGACAGGACGGGGATGCCGATCCTTCGACGGCTCGCGAGCGAGCGATCATGTCTGAGGCCTCGACGGACCTAGGGCTCAAGTACGCATCGATGATCGCGCCGAAAGGCGCGGATGCGGTCGCGTACGCCCGCGCGATGACAGGCGCCTGGCTTCGCGACTATGGTCCCGATGCCTCCCTGTATTCTCCCGACGCAGAGCTGGCGGTTCCTCTCATAGCGGGCAGCCTTGCCGGCGGCGGCCTCATCGTGGACGAGGCGGGCGAGGCTACGCGCTCGACCTACGCGGCTGCCATCGGCATGGACCTCGGCCCGGCGAGGGGCGACGCTAAAATGGAGAGGGCGCTTGTAGAGCGGGCTCTCGACGCCCTGGGGGTCCGCGGGCGCTTCGGCGAGTGGGATGCGGGCTATGCCCGGTCGAGCGTAGAGGGCCTGGGAGAATTCGCCCTCCGCGTGGTAGAGGGCAGGGCGCGCAAGGATGTCTTGAAGGACCTGATTGCGGCGATCGACTCGCGTTCTCCCGGCGCTTCATGGCTCGCGGCCTACGATATCGATCCCGAGACCGGGGTGCGGTCCGCCAATCGAGTCCTTTTGCGACAGGATGTCTATGCCTTCGGCTCGGGCTACCTACAGAGCGCACTGCAGGCCGTGCCCGAAAAATACCTCTCGATTCGCGGCCCCCCGCAATAGGCCGGGCGCGGAAACCCGCGCGTGTTGATTCTCGAGTCCCCTCTCGTTTACTATCTGCCAATCGTCGTCATCGGGGTCTAGGGGGCGCGTCCATGGCAAAGTATCCGTTCGGGGAGATCGAGAAGAAATGGCAAGCGCGCTGGGAATCCGAAAAGTCCTTCCGCGCGGTCGAGGATTCCGCATATCCCAAGGAAAAGCGACGCTACGTTCTCGACATGTTCCCTTATCCCTCCGGCGCCGGGCTCCACGTCGGCCATCCCGAGGGCTATACGGCCACTGACATCTATTGCCGCTATCTCCGGATGAAGGGATACAACGTCCTCCATCCCATGGGCTTCGACGCCTTCGGCCTCCCCGCCGAGAATTACGCGATCCAGACCGGAACCCACCCTGCCGTGACGACGATTGCGAACATCGAGCGCTTCAGGGAGCAGATCAAATCCCTCGGATTCTCCTACGATTGGGACCGGGAGGTTTCGACCTGCGATCCCGGCTACTACAAATGGACGCAATGGATCTTCCTCAAGCTCTTCGAGCGCGGCCTGGCCTACGAGGCCGACATGCCGATCAACTGGTGCCCTTCCTGCAAGACCGGCCTCGCCAACGAGGAGGTGAAGGACGGGGAGTGCGATCGCTGCGGCACCAAGGTAGTACGCAAGAGGATACGCCAGTGGGTGCTCAAGATTACCGCCTATGCGGAGCGGCTTCTCGAGGACCTCGACGGTCTAGATTGGCCCGAAGCCGTCAAGCTCATGCAGCGCAACTGGATCGGCCGATCGGAGGGCGCGATCGTCAGCTTCCCGATCGAACGTAAGGTGGGATCGGCGCATGCCGATCCCGCGAAATCGATCGCAGAGGGCGATCGATTAGAGATCTTCACTACTCGAGCGGATACGCTCTTCGGCGCCACCTACATGGTGCTCGCCCCGGAGCATCCCCTCGTGGCCGAGATCGTCGCCGCGGACTGCCGCGAGGCCGTAAGCGCCTACATCGATGCCGCCGCGAGAAAGAGCGACCTGGAGCGCACCGACCTCGCAAAGGAGAAGTCCGGCGTATTTACCGGCGCATACGCGATCAACCCCATGAGCGGCGATCGCGTCCCCATCTGGATCTCCGACTACGTCCTCATCTCCTACGGGACGGGGGCCATCATGGCAGTCCCCGCCCACGACGACAGGGATTGGGATTTCGCGAAGAAGTTCGACCTCCCCATCGTCCAGGTAGTCGCGTCCAAGGCGCAATACGAATCGGGCGCCGATTTCGCGTCGGAACCCGCAATATGCGATATCGAGGACGGCTATTCGGTCAACTCGGGCGAGTTCAGCGGGCTGGAGACCGAAAAAGCCAAGCTCCGAATCATCGAAAAGCTGGAGCGCGACGGCATGGGCGCGAGGGCCGTGAATTACAAGCTGCGCGACTGGGTCTTCTCGCGGCAGCGGTACTGGGGCGAGCCCATCCCCCTCGTGCATTGCGCGAAGTGCGGCATCGTTCCCGTCCCCGAGTCCGAGCTTCCCCTCGTGCTGCCCGAGGTCAAGAGCTACACGCCTTCCGGCACGGGAGAATCGCCCCTGGCCAATATCCCCGAGTGGGTCGAAACGACCTGTCCTAAGTGCGGCGGCCCGGCGAAGCGCGAGACGAACACTATGCCGCAGTGGGCGGGCTCGTGCTGGTACTACCTTCGCTTCCTCGATCCGACGAATCCGGACGCCTTTGCCTCGAAGGTCGCGAGCGAGTATTGGATGCCGGTCGACCTCTACGTCGGCGGAGCCGAGCACGCGGTTCTCCACCTCCTCTACTCGCGCTTCTGGCACAAGGTCCTCTACGATATCGGCGCCGTCTCAACCAAGGAGCCCTTCGCCCGCCTCATCAACCAAGGCATGATCCTAGGCGAGGACAACCAGAAGATGTCCAAGAGCAGGGGTAACGTTATCAACCCCGACGACATCATCCGGGACTTCGGCGCCGACTCGATGCGGGTCTATGAGATGTTCATGGGCCCCCTCGAAGTATCCAAGCCTTGGGCGACCGCAGGCCTCATCGGCGTGAGCCGATTTCTCGAGAAAACATGGTCCTTGTCGGCACGCGGCCTCGTCGACGCCGACCCCGGTCAGGACTCTCTCAAGGCCCTTCACCGAGCGATCAAGAAAGTGAGCGGCGATACCGACAGCCTGAATTTCAACACCGCGATCTCGGCCATGATGATATACGTCAACGAGCTCGGCAGGCTCGAAACCCTGCAGCGCTCGCTCTGGGAGCCTCTCATACTCCTCCTCGCGCCCTATGCGCCCCATCTGGCCGAGGAGCTCTGGGAGCGGGCGGGACACGCGAATAGCCTCGCGCGCGAGGCCTGGCCCACCTGGGACGAGTCCCTTTGCGCGGACGAGACGAAGGAGATCGTCGTTCAGGTGAACGGCAAGATCCGCGAGCGCTTTACCGCTCCGGCCGGCTCGCCCGAGGCCGAGCTCGAATCGAGGGCGATGGCCATGCCCAAGGTGGCGGAATGGATCGGGGGGAAGCGGGTCGCGAGAGTGATCGTGGTCAAGGACAGGCTCGTCAATTTCGTCGTGACCGGCTAGGGCTCACTTGAAGGCCGCGAGGAGAATCGGGGCATAAGCCGCGATCACGGCCGCGGCGAGGCCCACGAGCGCAAAAGGCCTCGAGCCGTCGCCGGCTTCGCCCCCGGTACAGGCGGCCGGGGTTTCCCAGACTTTCAGCATCAGCCGGTCCGCATCCTCGATCAAAGTCGCCGGGCGGATCGAACCCTTGTACTCGACGATCCGATCGTAGTAGACGAATGCCGCGGCGATGAGCGCTCCGAAGCGGCCGGGCAGGCGCAGCCCCGGGAGTATCGTGGCCTTCGAGACGTAGAGGAGCCCTTCGAGGACGAGGGCTTTCCCGATGCCGTCGATAAGGGCAATCTCGGTCACCTTGAAGGATCCGAAGACGACGAGGACTTTGCCCACGGGAACGAGCAGGTTCGCGAATACTATCCCGAAAGAGACGAGGAGAGTCGCGGGGATGGATACTTTCTTCCCTGAGAGCCATGCCGCGCCAAAGAAGCATATGAACATTATCGCCTTGATCGCGAGCGAGCGCTGGAAAAGGAAGGCGGTGGCGATAGACGCTCCGGCGACGGCGAGGGCCCAGGGCGAGAAGAGCGAGCTCCAACGCTCGCGCCGGCTCTCCCTATCCACGAGTCTCTTCAGTCGCTCGCGCGTACCAGGCCGATCTGGCGGTGAAAAGCTCGGCGAAGACGCCGAGGAAGGCGCCGGTCGCGAGGCCGGCCGCGAGGAAGGGCGGGGCGATTAGCCGCACCGCGTCGCCGAATACGACGAGGCCGGCGAGACCCATTTGTGCGGCGTTCGATGCTACCGCGCCCAGGATGGAGACTCCCACGGCGCTTATCAAGGCGCCGGCGGCTTTGCGCGCGAGCCACATGACGATGGCCGCCGTAAGGGTCCCGGCAAGGGAGAAAAGCGCCACGTACGAGAAGAGGGAGCCGGATATGACGCTCATGCCGAAAACCTTTACGAGGGCCAGGGCGAGGTACCAAGGCAGCGGAAGCAAGTCTACGGCGAGCAGGATGGGCAAGTTGGCGATGCCGAGTCGCATGAAGGGCAGGGGTTTTGGCACCATGTATTCGAGGGCCGATAGGAAAAAGCAGAAGGCCCCTAGAAGGGCCGTGATATCGGCATAGGTCTTTCCCCTGGCGTCAGTAAACGGAGGCGTCGACGCCGTCATCTTTCCTCCTACCCTCGACGCTGACGAAGACTTGGTTGGGAAGGCAGGCCAGCCATTGCCCAGGCCTATCGATGGCGCCCGCCGCGATGCAGGTCTTGTTGGGGCAGGGCGAGTCTATAATGCGTACGGACCTTCCCCTTATCAGCACGACGGTCTCGCCGAGAGGTCCGGCGATGCGGACTTCCCGGTCCGTAGAAAGGGGGTACACCCACTCGCCGCCCTTGCCTTTGAGGACGGCGCTCTCCTGGCCGCCGCCGGGCCCATAGGCCGAGAGGGCAGCGAAGGCGACGGCGCCCGCCGTCGCCAATGCTATGACTATATCGAGACCCTTGAGGCGCATGGGCGTCGCCGGCGACGCATCGCTAGCTCGAGCAATCGCATCCGTCGTGTCCGCAGCCGGCACCGCAGGTTTCGCCTCGATTTCCGCCGCAGTCGCAGTTGCAGTCCCCATGGATGTGTCCGTGCTCGAGTTCTTCGGCGGTGGCCTCGCGCACATCGACGACTTTGACCGTGAAATGAAGTTCCTCGCCGGCAAGCGGGTGGTTGGCGTCGATCGTGACTTCGTCGCCCTCGATTCCCATCACGGTGACGATCTGAGCTCCGTCCTCGCCATGAGCTTCGAATTGCATCCCGATCTCGATGGGCGTACCGTCGCCGAACTCGGATTTTTCGACCTTGAATACGAGAGCCTCATCGCGCTCGCCATAGCCTTCATTAGCGGGAACGATACAGGATATCTCGTCTCCTGCCTGCTTCCCTAAAAGCCGTCTTTCGAGACCCGCGATGATGTTTTCGTTTCCGTGCAGATAAATAAGCGGTTCGGAAGAGTCCGACGAATCCAGTACCTCTCCCTCTGCGTCCTGAAGCTTATAGTCTATCGTCACGACTCGATCTTTCTCGATGACCATTGCACATCCTTTCGGGGCAGCTTCCCCGCCTTACGCGAAAGAATAATGTATATATATTTCCCATATATGAAAAGAGGCATGAGCCTGTTCGCACCTAACCGAGAGGTCCGAAATTGCCGATAGTATCACTAGCCCGCGACACAGAATGAACGAAACCCGAAGCAGAGCTTCGAGGTATGGACCCGTTCGCGAATCAGGGAGTTCCATGTCAATGTCAGTCAGGCCAAGAGCTTCCATCTACAACATATTGCTCGGATCCGCCCTGGCCGCCTCGTCCGTCTTCTGTATCGCTTCGATCGTCGCGGCAAGCTCCGCGCCAGGGAATGAATCGTTTTTCATGAGCTCCGGCTCATTCCTCCTTGGAGCCTTTTCATGGGCCGCCGCCTTCGTTCCGCTCTGGCTGGCGGCCTCCGCCGTCATCGCTTTTACGCCGGGTTGGCGTCCGGCGTCGATCGTCGGCCTCGCCGGCTCGCTCCTTCCATTTCTCCCTCTCCTGGCCGTCGCACGTCTTGGCGTCGAGCCCGAACCCTTCCTCTCCGACCATCCATACCTGGAGTCTGTGGGACTCCCAGCCCTGATCGCCGCGGGCATCGCCCTCGCCCTCGCCCTCACCGCTTTCATAATCTACGTCGCGAAAGCCATCGCGAGCTTCGGCTTTTCCGAAACCAAGAGCCATCCGCGCACGTATAGCGGCCTTCTTCCCCCTCCGCTTCCCTTTCCCCCTCCCGAAGCCGTCCGAGTCTCGGATCGCGAGAAGATGGAAGGAAGCTTCGATTTCCGAGTTCCCGAGCTTCCTCCCCTTCCCCGATTCCGCGCCATCGGTGAGATCGACGATGCGGAGGAAGCGGCGGAAGCCGAAGCTCCCGAGGCGGACCGCGACCGCGAGGAGACCCTCGTGGAGATCGAGGGCGAGCGCCGTATCGAGTTTACATCCGTGCCGCCCTCGCATGCCCTGGCCGCCGAGGCCACGAAGGCCGCCGCGCTCGAGCGCGTCCTTTCGCTCCAGGCCTCGAGGCGCAAGGACAAGCCCTACGCCGTCCCTTCGGAGGGCATCCTCACCGCCTATCCCGACGGCGAATACTGGATAGTCGACGAGAAGACCAAGCGCTCGGCCGAAGTGCTGCGCGAGACCTTGGCGGAGTTCAAGATCGAGGCCGAGGTGACGGGAATACGTAAAGGTCCCGTCATCACGATGTTCGAGATATTGCCCGCTCCGGGCGTCAAGCTTTCCAAGATCACGAATCTCGGAGACAACATCGCCCTGAGGCTCGCCGCCTCGAGCGTGCGCATCGTCGCCCCTATACCTGGCAAGCACGCGGTGGGCATCGAGGTCCCAAACGAAAGACGCTCGATCGTGTCCCTGCGCGAGATAGTCGAGAACGAAGCCTTTAAGACGACGAAGATGGAGATACCGATAATACTCGGCAAGGATATCGCAGGCGAGGCGCAGTTCATCGACCTAACCCAGACGCCCCACCTCCTCATCGCCGGGGCTACCGGCTCGGGAAAGTCCGTCTGCGTGAATTCGATAATCCTCTCCATCCTCTACAGACGCTCTCCCCATGAGGTGAAGCTCCTTCTCATCGACCCCAAGATCGTCGAGCTCAAGCTCTACAACGACATACCCCACCTTCTCACGCCGGTCATCACCGAGCCCAAGCGGGCATTCCAGGCGCTGCAATACTGCATCTGCGAAATGGAGCGACGCTATAGTCTCCTCGACCGCGCCGGAGTTCGCGACGTGAAGAATTTCAATCGCAAGATCCGGGACAAAGGCTACGCCGCCGAACGCTTGCCCTATATCGTCGTAATCATAGACGAGTTCGCCGACCTCATGGCCACGACCGGAAAGGAGCTCGAGTCCACCCTCGCGCGGCTCGCGGCCATGTCGCGCGCCGTAGGCATACACCTCGTGCTCGCCACCCAGCGGCCGAGCATCGACGTCATCACCGGCCTTATCAAGGCCAACATCCCCAGCCGCATCGCCTTCATGGTCGCGAGCAAGTTCGACAGCCGCATAATCATCGACATGGTGGGGGCCGAGAAGCTACTCGGACGGGGGGATATGCTCGTCGCCACCGCGTGGGACCCCTTCCCCATACGCATGCAGGGGGCCTACGTCTCGGAAGAGGAGGTCGAAAAGGCCGTCGAGTTCGTGAAGACGCTGGGCGAGCCTGAATATATCGACGAAGAGATATTCATCGACGAGGACGACGAGGACGAGCCTTCCCTCTTCGGCGACGAGGACGACGACCCGCTCTTCGAGAAAGCTCTGGAGATCGTCCTCCAGCAGGGAAAGGCAAGCGCCTCCTACATACAGAGGAGGCTCAAGATAGGCTACAATCGCGCGTCGCGCCTGGTCGAGCTCATGGAGGAGAAGGGAATCGTCGGTCCCGCCAAGGGCTCGAAGCCCCGCGACCTCATTCACAATCCCGACGTGCTCGGGCGCCAGGCCGCGTCGCGCGAGCTTTCCCGTCAACCGAGCCTCCTGCCCGACGTCGAGACCGCGCCCGGCCAGCGCGTGACGGGCAAGAGCGAGGCCGAGACCGATTAGGCGCGGAACGTAGCGGATCGCGCCCCGACCAGGGCACCGCCCGAACGGATCGCGCGGCTCGGCTTGTCTGGTAGGCGAAAAGCCGGTTATGCGCTGCTCCTCGCACCATCCATATGGAAGAACATTTCGGGGAAGTATAGTATTCACTCGGTCCGAAGGGGGGCCTCCAATGCGCAAGATAGGCATCATCGGCGGAGGCCAGCTCGGGCGAATGGCTATCGAAGAGGCGAGGAAGTATCTCGCCTACATCGAAGTCCTCACGCCCGAGTACCCCTCGCCCGCGGCCGAGATAGCGGACGCCGCGCACGTTGGACTTCTTGCCGACTACGAGTCGGTGCTCGAATTCGCGGAGGAAATGGATATCCTGTCCTATGAGATCGAGGGCGTCAGCATAGAGGCGCTGCGCGAACTCGAGCGCCGCGGCAAGATCGTCCTCCCCGCCGCCGGGATACTGGCCGCGATACGCGACAAGCCCGAGCAGAAGCGAGTCCTCGGCGCCGCCGGCATACCGACGGCGGCCTCCGCCCTAGTAGAAGGTGAAGCGCCCACGGCGGCCTCGCTTTCCGCGGCCGCGGCCGCCCTCGGCGGCTTTCCTCTCGTGCAGAAAGCTCGTTCCGGAGGCTACGACGGCCGCGGAGTCTCGATAGTGGAGGGCCCGGAGGGCCCGGACATCCTGGCTTGTCCTTCCTTCCTCGAAGAAAAGGTGGATATCGAGAAGGAGCTCTCCGTCGTCGTCGCCCTGGCCCCCGACGGCTCCACGGCGGTCTATCCCTGCGTCGAGATGGTCTTCGACCCCCGGGCCAATCTCTGCGACTCGGTGCTGGCGCCCGCCCGAGTCGAGGTGGCGCAACGCGACCGGGCCGAGGCGCTCGCCCTCGCCTGCGTCGCCGCGCTTTGCGAGGCCTCCGTCGCCTCGGGCTCGCCCCGCTCTGGCTCGGCGGGAGTTTTCGGCGTCGAGATGTTCCTGACGCGCTCGGGCGGGCTTCTGGTCAACGAGGTCGCGCCCCGGCCGCACAACTCGGGCCACTTCAGCATAGAGGCCTGCGTCTCGAGCCAATTCGACCAGTACATCCGCCTCCTCCTCGGCCATCCCCTCGGCTCTCCCGAGCTCCTGGTCCCGGCCATGATGGTCAATCTCTTCGGCGAGCCGGGAGAGTCGGGAAAGCCCGAGTATCTCGGCCTCAAGGAGGCCCTGGCCATACCGGGAGTCACCATCCACCTTTATGGGAAGCGAGAGCTCCGTCCCTTCCGCAAAATGGGGCACCTGACCGCGCAAGGCGCGACGGCCGAGGAGACGATAGCTCGAGCGGAGTCCGCGAGGAAACGCATCAGGATCGTAGCGCGGAATAATCCGATGAAACAAGCGCCGCGGTTCGCGCCATAGCGCAAGAGGAGGCGCATAGGCTAGGCTAGGCCCATGATAACGGACGAGGGCTTTTCCTTCGCTTTCGACCCGAGCCTGAACGGAAGCCGCATCCGAGCCGCCCTCGTCTGGGCGCGCGACCTGCCGGGCAGCCCCAAGACTGGGGCGCCTCCGCCTTACCTATCGTCCTTGCTCGCGCGCGTGCGCGAAACGGGGGAAGCCTTCCTGCCGCCGGAGCGGAAGGCTGCCGTGCGCGACATGCTGCGGCACGGGAAGTACAAGCCCGCCGGTCGGGCCAAGCCTTCAAGCGAGTACCTCCTCGCGGCGGCCCTGAAACCGGAGCTCGAAGGCGGCTTTCCCCTGGTCAACGGCCTCGTGGACGTCAACAACGCGGTGAGCCTGGAGTGGGGCTATCCGGCAAGCATCTTCGACGCAGCCAAGGCGGGAAGGGAGCTGTTTTTGAGACGCGGCGCAGCGGGGGAATCCTATATCTTCAACCACTCGGGTCAGGAAATCGATCTCCAGGATCTCCTGGTCGTCTGCCGACGTTCCTCCGAGGGATGGGCGCCCTGCGGCAACCCCGTCAAGGACGCGATGGCAACCAAGGTATTCGACGATGCGCGCGATGTCGTCGCAGTCGTCTACGCTCCCGCGGCCGAGAGCGCCGAACGGCTCGCCGCCTGCGCCTCCCGTTTCCGGGAACTGCTTGAAACGGAATGCGACGCGGCGCAATCCGGATATTCGATCATGGAGGCGATATGAGAGTATTGTTCATCGGAGGGACGGGAAACCTGTCCGGCGATTGCACCTTGCGCGCCCTGGCGAAGGGGATGGAAGTCTGGCATCTCAATAGAGGGACGAAGGCTCGCGAGACCGCGGCGGGCGTCGTAACGCTGTCCGCCGACGTCAGGGACGAGGCGGCGGCCGTTCGGGCGCTCGGGCGCGAGCGCTTCGACGCCGTCGTGGATTTCGTGGCGTTCAGCCGCGACCACATCGAAGAGGACATCCGGCTCTTCAGCGGCCGGACGCGGCAATTCATGTTCATCAGCTCGGCATCGGCCTACCGAAAGCCTCCCGTGCACCACGTGATCACCGAGTCGACGCCTCTCGTGAATCCATTCTGGAAATACTCCAGAGACAAGATCGATTGCGAGAGGCGGCTGGAGGAGGAGTTCCGATCGAAGGGCTTTCCCTATACCGTCGTGAGGCCCTCGCACACGTATTGCTCCAGATGGATGCCCACGGCCTTCGGCTCGGCCGATTTCACGGTGCCCAAGCGCCTGCGAGACGGCCGAAGAGTCGTCATCCACGGAGACGGGCAATCCCTATGGACGCTGACCCATGCCCGCGATTTCGCCGTAGGGCTCGTCGGCCTCCTAGGCAACCCCGCGGCCATCGGCGAATCCGTGCAGATCATGGGCGATCAGGTCCTGACCTGGGACGCGATCCACGCGACCATCTCGGCCGCCCTCGGAGCCGAGCCGCCCAAAGTCGTCCACGTTCCATCGGATTTCATCGCGACCGTAGATCCGGAGCTCGGCCCTCACTTCCTGGGCGACAAGACCTATAGCGCCCTCTTCGATTGTTCCAAACTCAAGCGGCTCGTGCCGGAATTCCGCACGACGGTAAGCTTCCAGGAGGGCATGCGCGAATCGGCCGAGTGGTTCATGGCGGATCCCCATAGGCAAAAGATCGATCCGGCCCTCGACGCGACGATAGACTCCATCCTCGCGGCATGGGACGGAAAGGCCCCTTAGTCCTTCCCTCCGAAGAGGCTGTCTACCAAGGCGTCTACGTCTTCCTGGACCATATCCGACTTGCGCTCGTAGGCGAGTTCCTGGTTGGCGAGCCTGAGCTTGCGTAAAAGACCGTAAATCAGGACAAGGAGTATCTTATTGCCGGCCTCTGAGTGACGCTTCAGGAATCCGGCCAGCTCCGCGCGGTGCATCCTCAGTATTATCGTCTTTTCCTGAGCCGTGACGGTAGCGGTACGGGGCACCTTCATGAAGATGCCCGCCTCCCCGAAGACGTCCCCGGCCCCAAGGGAGTTGACGTAGACTTTTTTGTCCTCCTCGCCGACGCTTATCGATACCGTGCCTTCCGCGATACCGAAAAAATAGGGGCTCAGCTCCCCCTCTTCGACGATAACCTCGCCCTCCTCGAATTCGAGGGCTTCGGAGTGGTCGATGAGATCGAGAAGCTCGGCATCCCCGAGGAAGCGGAAGGTAACTATACCGCGAACGGGAGCGATCAGGAAGACAGTGTCGGTCAGAGTTTTCATAGTATTATTATGAGACAGCCTCGGGGACTCCTCAAGGACAATTCGACGATTCCGCTATAAGCGGCATTGCTGGAGCCCCGTTGCCCATAGGGATCCCGACGTCATATCATCAAGCGGATGCTTGCGATGAAAACAGTTCTCGTAGGAATAATCATGGGCTCCGACTCGGACCTCGCCGTCATGGCCGGAACCGCGCGCGTCCTCGCCGAACTAGGCATCGAATGCGAAACGACCATCGTGTCCGCGCATAGGACGCCCGGCCGCCTCGTGGAGTACGCAAGGGGAGCGGCCGCGCGCGGCATCGAGGTGATAGTCGCGGGAGCGGGAGGCGCGGCCCACCTGCCCGGCATGACGGCGAGCCTAACTACCCTGCCCGTCATCGGAGTGCCGATACGGGGAAAGGCTTTCGATGGCCTCGATAGCCTCTTGTCCATAGTCCAGATGCCGCCGGGCATTCCCGTCGCCGCGGTCGCCGTGGATGGGGGACGTAACGCGGGCCTCCTCGCCGCGCGCATTCTCGCTACGTCTCGTCCCCCTCTCGCCAAGGCCCTCGCCGAATACGCCGCCCGAATGGAGGCAGAGGTACTGGCCAAGGCGGAAAGGCTTGAGGCGCTCGGACCGGATGACTATGCCCGGCCCGAATCGGGATCCCTTAAGTAAGTGCATCCGAAATGGAAATCTTGGGAATAGAGGACAACGCGCTCCGCCGCGCGGGAGAATGTATCGCTGCCGGTGGACTCGTAGCCTTCCCGACCGAGACCGTCTATGGCCTCGGGGCCGATGCCTTCGACTCCCGCGCGGTGGCGCGCATCTTCGAGGCGAAGGCCCGGCCGAGCTTCGACCCCCTCATCGTGCACGTGAGCTCGATGGACGAGGTGGCCAGAGTCGCCGACGCGAGCGGGCATAAGGCCCGCGCCCTCATGAGGGCGCTATGGCCCGGTCCCTTGACCCTCGTCCTGCCTAAGCGGGAAGAGGTGCCCGATATCGTCACGAGCGGCCTCGGAACGGTGGCCATCCGCCTGCCGGCCAATTCCGTTGCGCGCGCGATCATCGCCTATTCCGGAACCGCTGTTGCCGCGCCCAGCGCGAATCCTTTCGGCTACCTTTCTCCCACGCTGGCCGAACACGTCGCGCGGGGACTGGGAGGCAAGGTGGATCTCATCGTCGACGGAGGTCCTTGCGCCGTAGGAGTGGAATCTACCGTCCTCGATATGACCGTCGATCCGCCTCGCATCCTCCGGCCCGGCGGAATGACCATCGAAGCGATCGAGGCCGTGATCGGGTCTATAGGCGCGCGCGCGGCAGCCGACTCCCTCCCGATCGCGAGCCCCGGCCTCCTCGAGAGCCACTACGCCCCTCGCACGCCCTTGTATCTGATCGACGCCGGGACGATCGGCTCGGCCAAGCCGAGGGGAAGGGCCGCGGCCGTCATCCTGGGCGCGGCCTCGGGCGACGGCTTAGAGGCTGGGACCGGACGCTTCGCCCTCGTGCGGTGCCTTTCGCCGACGGGCGATCTCGTAGAGGCCGCAGCTGGGCTCTTCGCCGCCCTCCACGAGCTCGACGCGGGAGGCTACGACGAGATATGGGCCGAGTTGGCGCCCGACCGCGGCCTCGGCGCGGCGATCAACGACAGGCTCCTTAAAGCATCGAAGAAGTGAACCTTTTCCTTCTTGCGATATTTCGTTAATCTCCCCGGTCCGACTTCCGATATTCGAAATGGAGGAAGGAGACCGATATGGAAGCGATAGCAAGCAGTTATATTCCGCTCGCTTACGTTTACGCCGCCCGCTATGGGGAGGGTAGGGCAACCGTACCTGTGCTGAGGAGCCAGGCCCTCTACGCCAATTTCGCCCACGTATCGGGCGTCGCCGCCCAGGATGGGATGGCGGCGTACAGTATCGACAAGCTTCACATCCTCGATGTCCTCATAGGCCAGCTCGAAAGCGCCAAGTCCCAGCCTCGGGCCGCCGAAGCCTTGGACGAACGCAGCCCTACCCGCGTTGACGCCCTTATTCAGCAATACAGCGCCGAAATCCACGCCATCGCCACGGCCCCCGCCCTCCCCTACGCCCCCACCGCGTCGGCATCCCTGGCCGCGCCGGGGATGCTGTTCTCGATGGCGGCTTGAAGCGGGTTTCTCATTGTACAGGCGTGCTGGCATCCTCCCCTTCGACCAATTCCCCGACAGTCTCGCCGATGGTTTTCCCATAATACAAAAGCCCGTAGATCACCGTAGACTGCAGGATATTTCGACAGTATTGCCTCGTTTCGGCCAAGCCGAGCGCCTCTATCATGATGTCGTCGGGAAGATCGCCCGATTCGGCAGCCCAGGCTTTCAATCGACCCCAGCCGGCGTTGTAGGCCATCATGGCGCGCAGGGGCCTGCCGTCTACCCGAACCAGCAGGGAGGAGAAGTACGCGAGGCCTATCGCCAGGTTATCCTTCGGGAATGAGAGGTCGTAAGTCGAAAGCCCGAGGGCTTTGGCCTGTTCCGCAGCGGTGGACGGCATCAGCTGGGATAGGCCAATCGCGCCTGCTCCCGAGACGGCGTCGGTTCGGAATAGGCTTTCGGAGCGTAAAAGACCGAAAGCCAGGCTTTCGGTCACCCGGTCCGGGAGCCGGAGCGAGCGTATCTCGTCGAGATAGGGGCGAGGGTAAAGCATCTCGTAGTCCGAGCGAAGGGCTTCATAGCTCGGACGCGAGGTCTGCGCGAGCGTCAAGCGAAGGGCACAATCCGCTCGGCCGAGCCGGGAAAAGAGGGAGGCAAGGCGAATCAGAGCCTCCTCGTCAAGATCTGCCAGGCGCGATTTGGCTTCGGATAGGGCCATGTCGACGAGGCCGAAGGACGCCATGCCCGATATGAGGGTTTCGGCGTCACTCGTTATCGAGGGAATGCCGGGCGGGGCTATAGCGGGAGGCGCGGTTCCGGGGACGAATCCGGGCTCGATCCCGGCCCGCCACGCCGCGATGATCCGATAATAGAGCGGCGCCGATGCGTCTTCGGCAATGGCGGCGAAGCGCAGGGCCGCCGCCGAGGCGCGCGAAGCCGCGTCCGGGGAGCTGTCGAGCTTTAGCTCAAAGGCGCGCGAGGCCACGTAGGCCAAGCGCGCGCCCGTATCGGGCGGGAGCTTGCCCGCGAGGCGCGCGGCCATCTCCTCGACGAGTCGCCAGTCGCGGGCGCGCAGGGCATCGCGGAACAGCCCGTTGACCAGGTCCGAAAATACTGTAGGGTCGCTCCACGAAGCCGAAGCGTCGACGAGGTCGTCCAGCGCAGCCTCTCGAGCCGCGGCCTCGGCGGCCGTCTCGGCAATCGATTCCGGCGCCGCCGTAGCGGGCTCGGCGGCGATCGGAGGGGACAGCGAGGCGGCGGCCTCGAGCGCGGCTCGGTAGCCGCAATCGAGCGCATACCAGCGCGCTGCGTCCGCGTCGGCTCGCGTGGGGGCATCAGCGGAAGCTTTCTTGAAAAGCTCGGCGGCCTCTTCCAGTCGATCCAAGGCCATGGCGAAGCGTGCCTTGTAGAAGCGGGCCGTCCAACCGATCGCAGTGAATTGTCCTTCGCCATCCTTGAGCTTCCCTGCGTAGAGGAAGGCCTTGCCGGCATCCGCGATCATGGCCTTCGACGCGTGACGACCCATTGCGGCGGATCCGCCGAGCAGGGCTTCCGTATACGCGAGTCCATAGTCTTTACGGTTTACGGCATCGCGCATCGCTAATGCGTGGAATTCACCGACTGAGAATAATCCGCGCATTCTTGGCTCGGTCGTCAGGAGGGCGTAGGCTCGGGCGCTCCAGTCGGATTCGGGCATTTCGAGCAGGAGGCGACGGAAGGCCTTGGCCCAATGCTTGCCGCCCGATCGCATGTCGGCGGCCGCGTTAAAATAAGAGAGCGCCTCCGCATCCTCTGCCGACTCCACCGGGTAGGCCCGGCCTAGGTCGGCGACTAGGGCCTTCTCCTCGGCGTTGCGGCAGAGAGCGTCCAAGGCGTCGAGCCGAGGACGCTCGGAGCCCCATTCGGGTCCGACGGATGCGTCGTACTCCTTGGAGAAGGATACGAGCTCTCCCCATAGACCGGCCGAAAAAAGCTCGTGTACGAGGGCGAGCCCGGCTTCCCTGCGCGCGAGGCCTTTTGCCCTATCGAAACCCAAGCGGTATAGCAGCCTCGTCCTGGCCCCGGCGTTGGGGAGAGGAGGCTGCCCCTCATCGCGGGAAGCCATCCAGAGGCCAAGGTAATAGTATGCCGTCGGGCCGAGGGATCCAACATCGTCGAGGGCCTTCTGGTCCAAGGCGAGGACTGCCGTCGTGTCCCTGCCGGCGATTAATTTCGAGAGATCGGACGCGCTCATTCCGAAGGCGCCTCCCTCCTGGCAATGAACGAGGACCTGAGAAGCCGAAAGGAGGACGAGTAATGCGAAAAGGCGCGGAACGCGATGCGATGGGACTTTCGTAGATCCCGAAGCCAACGAGTCTACTTCGCCGGTATCCAGATCTTATGTCCGCTGATGATAAGATCGGGATTCTTGATCTTATTCGCTTTCGCTATGCGCATATAAACCCATGGATCCCGGTAGTATGCGTACGAGAGGTCCCACAGAGTATCGCCCCACTTGATCTTATACGTGACCCCTGGCTTTTTGAACTTGGTGACCTTCTTGACGAGAGCGGGCGCTTCGTTCGCCTCTACGGCCGGCTGGGGAGCGGGGACCGGCACCGCCTGGGCCGATTGGGAAGCGGGGGCTTCGATTTGAGCGGGCGCAGGAGTCGGGATCGGTTGGGCGGGAACCGAAGGGATCGGCTGCGCCTTCGCGGCCGAAGCCGGAGAGATGGCGAATTTATAGACGAGGAAGCCGAAGAGCAGGAGAAGCAAGACGACTCCCACTACGAAGAGAAGGGTCCGGAGCGTCCGGCCCTTGGGCTTTCCCTTGGCCTCCTCGGCATCGACCTCGGATCGGACGTCGGCCAGAAGCTGGGCCGAGTCGGCTTCAGGGGGAAGGTTGTCGGTGCCCGCGAAATCCTCGTCCAAGAAAGTAGAAAAATGAGAATCGTCCGAGCTTTTGGAAAATTCGAAGTCAGGTACCTCGTATTTCTCTTCTTCGGAGAGAGCCTCCAACGAAACGTTGAGGCTCTGACTCGCTCCCGTCGAAGCTTCCTGGGCGAGGGCCGTAAGCGTGCCGTCGTCGGTCAAGCCGATCTCCACCCGGATATCGGGCTCGCCTTTGGCCATCGAAGGAATACCCTCGACGACGAGGCTCCCGATATATGTCGCGTGTTCGACCGTAGGCCCTTGACCGCGGTAGAGGTCGATCTGTACGCTCGGTTGATAGTCCTGGACCGTCGTGACCACCAGCCGCTTACGCGATGCCGTCCCGTCTTCCAGGACCGGATAGAACTCGCCGTCGGCGAGTTTGAGGCCGATTTTATTCGCATTCATGGCGCCTTCCTCGGTGCGGTTTTGCCTAAGGTACTATTCTATCTCACTACAGTGTATCACCTAGCTCGAATAAAGCAATACGTCGCGGGATCTCAGGCGACGGCAACCGCCACCAGGCTTGCCGCGGCCTCATCGTAAAGCGAACCATCGACTCCGCCCAGGATGCGGACATCCGCGAACCCCACCTTGTGGAGGGCGGCTCGGAGCTCGGTCCCGGAATAGAGCCTGATGACGAAGGAGCGATCCACGATTTCGCGGTTTCTGGATAGGATCCATCGATTGCGTAAGCCTTCCCAAGCTCCGACCACGGAATACTCGGTACGAATCGCCCAACCGCCTCGCTCGAAACTCTCCCCTGCGACGAAATCCCGAGCGGCAGTCTCCTTGCCGGTCGTCTCGATGACAAGGGAGCCGCCGGGCCTCAGGGCCGCGCGGAGACGAGAGAATGCCATCAAGTCCTCCTCGGGATCGGCGAAATAGCCGATGCTGGTATACAGATTTATTGCGAGATCAAAGGGCTCTTCGACCGAGAAATCCCGGATGTCGGCGCGCAGGAAGCGTGCGCCGCCGGCCGCGCTTTCCCGTGCGGCCTCGAGGTAAGCCGCCGTGATGTCGATGCCCGTGACGCGATAGCCGCGCGAGGCGAACTCGAGACTGTGACGCCCCGGCCCGCAGCATGCGTCGAGCACGGCCGCGCCCGGCTTCGGCCGGACCAGACGCTCTATGCAGTCGATAACACCCGGAACCTCGGCCCAACGCGCCTCGTCGAACATCACGGGGGCGTAGGCCGTCCAGAATCCCTCGTCCTCGAACCACTCGCCTTTGATCATAGGGCTCCATGGTCCACGACTAGGGCCATGACGTACTCGAGGAGCTCCAAATCCAGGTTTTCTTCCTCGAGGACTATCGCCTCTCGTATCTCCTCCCAGTCGGCCTTTCCGAATGGAGTTCCGTCATAGTCCATCATGAGCACACTCCCGACCCCGGCGAGCCACTCGGAGGCCGCATCGGGACGGGAACGCCGCCGCTCAAGATAGGATTCGAAAAGCGAGGACATCGCCTCCTGCCCGACTTTGGGAAAGGAGCGGAAGAAAAAAGCGCGGACGGCCTCGATTTCGGTCGCCTCCCCCCTCCCTGCGGCGCGACGAACGGCTTGATCCAAATCGGTCCGAAATTTATCGGTGGGCTGCATGTCGATACTATAACCTGAAATCGCAGGAATTTCGCAGGCTTCAGGAATAGAGCGCGAGGGAGAAGACTGCGGCGTCGAACAACCCGTGGCCGATGGCGATCTCATGAATGTTCTTCGCCTCGTTCCAGCGCCAGGCGAAAAAGAGACCGAGGAGCCCGCCAGACGATAGGCCTATTATCCCTTGATAGCCGTGACCCATTCCGAAGAGGATCGCCGAGGCGATCGCGGCCCAGATCGGCGAAACGCCCGCCTGCCCCAGACGACGGAGAAGGTAGGCGCGGAAGAATAGCTCCTCGCAATAGCCCGTCGCCATCGACGAAACCAAAATCAAAGGAGCTAGGGCGATCGCTCCACGCGGCCCCGATCTGGCCCGGACGAGAAAATCGTTCTGTACGCCTAAGGCCGAAAAGAGCAGGTCGGGGACGAGCATGACCGCGAAGGCGCCCAATGAGCAAAGGAGGCCCCTAACGGAATCCTTCGGCCTGATGGGGAAAACGGAGAAAGCCCGAAGGCCGTCGCCTGCCGCCATGAGGTACAGGAGGAGGACGGCTCGCGGCAAGTTCACCGCAGTGGCGGCCAAATGGTATCCGGGCTTGGATAGCATGTCCGGGGACGATCCGGCGAAAATATAGGATGCCAGGTAGAAGGCGAGGAACAGCGCCGATGCTTCGATGAGAGGCCGACCCGGCTCGCCTTTGGGCGGACCTAACGGGCCTTCACCGTCTCGACCTTGTTCGTGCATCGCGTCCCCTTTCTTTGACCCGGGCGAATCTTGTACAGTATAATGCAAATATATGCTCCTGATCGTGCTGTTCGCGGCCCTTGTCCTCGTCCTCTTAATCGCGGTGCTCTCCTTGGCCATGCGGGGCGCCAAGCGCTATTCCTGGGCCGAGTATTACCTTCGGACCAGAGAGGCAGGCATGAGCCTATCGGAGGCGAAGCAGCTTCGGGACGCCGCGGCCCTTTCCGGCCTGTCCGATCCGACCAATGTATTGTGGGCCCCGCGCGACATGGATAAGGCGATCGCCGCGCTCAACATCGGCTTCAGGCGCGAGGGCAAGGATCGCGGCCGCGAGGGCTTGATGTTGATGGACAAGGTCTACGCGTTGCGCAAAGGGATCGAATTCGAACAGCCGCGTTTCAAGTACGGCATTCGCTCGAGTCGGCAGATCGGCGCCGGCCAGCGGCTGCGCATTCTCGTTCATGGAGTAGGCGTCTTCGGCTCGACGGTGATCGACAATCAGGCGCGTTTTTTCGTCGTCTCGTCCCCGATCGGGAATCGGCTGCCCAGGGACTGGATCTGGAAGGGCAAGAAGGTCTCCATCTATTTCTGGCGACGCGAGGACGCGGGCTACGTCTTCGACAGCTACGTGATCGACGACCTCCGCATCCGGAGCGTCCCCGTGCTCCAGGTGTCCCATTCCGAGGCTCTGCTCCGCACGCAGAAAAGAAAATCGGTGCGGGCCAGGTCGAAGATCCCGGCCTATCTCTATCTCTTGAAGCGGATCGAGGGGGCTTATGAGAAGCCGGAACGCGCTCCAGGGCTCCGCGCGCTCGTCCAAGACCTGTCCGATGACGGAGCCGCAGTCGCAATCGGCGGAAAGGCCAGGCCTGGACTTCAAATCAAGCTGCAGTTCGGCCTCGACGAAGGCAGCGTCGTGATGAGCGGGACGGTGAGGAGCGTGGATTTCGACGCCGAGGCGAACCGTTCCGTTCTCCACATCGAGGCGGTGCCGCCGAGCCCCAGGATGCGCAACGCGATCCGTTCCTTCGTATATAATATCCGCGAAGATTCCGACACCGTTCCGCAAGGGGGCTGAATGAAACGCATCGTCGCGACTCTCGCGCTCGCGCTCGGTTTGCTCATGGCCTTACAGGCGCAGGACGCCGAATCGATAGTCCTGGCCTATCGCCGTAACTTCGCGAGGTCGAGCCTCGTCACCAAGCTCGAGCTTCTCAAGGAAGCCGCGACGCGAAGCGACGCCGATATGGGCCCTCTCTACGACATGGCCCTCCGATTCGCCGTGGATTACTCCGCCCTGCTCGAGCCCGACCCCCAGCTCAAGGATCTCGCCGTCCTCGCCGCCACCGAGACCGGGAAGGCCGCCTATGCCAAGGCCATAGACGATCTGTGGGCCCTTTTCCAGGGTTATAACGACGAAGACGTGCGCGCTGCCGCGATAAGCGCCCTAGGTCAAGCCGGCGTAGGGGAAACGAGGGTGACCGAGAATCTCGATTCCTTCCTCGCGTCGCAAAACAGCCTCTTTCGCTCAGGGGCCCAGCCCGAATACCCCGCCCTCGAGGCCTGCATCGACGCCCTCGGGGCCCTCGGCGACGGATCGTCCTTCCCCGTCCTCTTCTCAGCTTACGTCGCCGGATATTCCCCCGCTCTCGCGGCCAAGGCAGCCGCGGCCCTCGGTTCGATAAAAGGCGACTACAGAGGCTACCTGCTTCGCGTCATCGCGAAGAATCCGCCCCTGGAGAAATCGGCGGCCTACGCCGCCGGCATGGCCAATCCCCATTTCGTCGACGACGACCGCGGCGAGCTGGCCGAAGGCTCCATGGCGGCCGCGCTCGACGCAATCGCTCAATCCGCTTCCCAATCTCCTGTGGAGATACAGTCCCTCCGCGAACTCAGGCTTTCAGCCGCCCGCGAGCTTACCGCTCTCAAGTGGCAAAAGGCTTCGCCGCTAGCGGTGCAGCACTTCAGGCTCGTGCAAGCCGACTATGCCAAGGGCGCGGCCTCGAAGACCGATTTTCTCGAGGCCATAGCTTGCCTCGGAGCGATGGGTTCCACCGAGGCGGCCCAGGCTCTGGCCCTCTACCTCCAACTCATCAACGCCCAAACCGAGCAAGGCTCGCCCTATGACGAGGATATCCTGATCGCCTCGATAAACGCATTGGGCGAGCTCGGCGATAAGGTCGCTTTCGACTACCTGTTGCAGATCGGGTATCTGCAGTACTCCGAGGCGGTCAAGCGCGCCGCGAAGGAAGCCCTGCTCAAGCTCAGGTGGTGATTCGCGCGAGGGCGCATGAAGCGAAGCATTGCTCCGGGGTCATCCATTCGCTTGATGGTGACGGGATAGGGGTTCGAACCCTCCTCGGATTGAATCGTCCGAGGTTTTCGCGCGCGGTCCTTATTCATGGAATGGTCCCTCTTCTCCGAGCCGCGACGCTTCTCGCCGCCCGTCTCGGCCGCCTTCGGCATGGCACTCAGTTTCTACCCCGGCGTCGGTTTCATTTGCTGGGCCCTCGCAATGGCGGTCTTTGTCGCCTCATTCGGAACAGCCATCGGTCAATTGGGCGGACGGGCGGTCCGTCTCCGGCGCATGCAAGCCCTCGCCGCCGCCATGGGCCTCGTCGCGGGAACTTCCCTCGCCTGGTACGAGGGGGGATTCGCGACGGCAGGCGCCCCGGAGACGGACGCCCCGGGGACCGGCGCGTCAATGTCGATGGCGCTCGTCCGCACCGCCCCTTCTTGGGCCGAAGGCCGTCTGTCCACGGATTCGCGGCCCGCCAGGAATGGCTTCCGTTCGTATGCGCTCGGCATCGAACGGCTGGGCCTCGCCGGCCGCGGGGTCTCGGCCGAGCTCTCTTTTCCCGGGAAGCCTTGCCGACAAACCTTACGGGTCCTTGCGCGCGGGGGGAGGGCGATCGACGCCGGATCCCTGATCAGGGCGCGGGGATCTCTCAGCGATGGAGCGGAGAGGTCTGTTCTCTTCGCCCAATCTCGCGATATCGCGGTCATCGACCGGGGCGACAGGATCGATCGCGCCCGAAGCGCCATCCGCGACGCCTGCAGGCGAGCGCTGGCCAGGATCGGGAAGCGCTCGGCCGGCCTCCTGCAGGCCTTGATCCTCGGAGTCATGGACAGCCTAGCTCCCGAGGAGGCCGAAGCCTTCAAGGCGGCCGGCTGCTCGCACATCCTGGCCCTTTCCGGCGAGCATCTCTCGGTCCTGGCTATCCTCTCGATAGCCGCCCTAAAGCCGCTCTTCGGCCCGATTCGCGCGCGATTCGGAGGCGCCATCCTCGCCTGCCTGTTCATGTGGATAGCCGGTCCCGGACCCTCGCTCGCTCGTGCAGTGCTGATGACGTGGATCGGGGCGGTCACCCTCGCCATCGACAGGCCCCAGGCTTCGCTCTCTTCTTTGGCGCTTGCCTTTCTTGTCATGCTCCCCTTCGACCCCACGGGGGCGCGCAGTCTCGGCTTTACGCTCTCGTTCGTGGCGGTATGGGGACTCGCCGTCCTGGGGCCCCGATTCACCTTTCTTCTGGGCAGGCGGCTACCGCCCTTCCTTCGGCAGCCGGCATCCGTATCCCTCGCCGCCCAAACGGCCGTTTCGCCTTTGCTCGCCTTCAGTTTCGGCTACCTTCAGTTCGCAGGGATCTTCGCCTCAATGGCGGCGGGGCCGATCGTCATGGTCTTGATGTGGTGGGGAATCGGCTCCGGCTTGGTATGTTCCCTTTTTCCCTTCGCGGCACCCTTTGCCATACCGGTTTCCGATTTCCTCTACCTCTTGCTCATGGGCATCATGAATACGGCGGCCGACCTTCCGCGGCTCCTTCTCTCCTCCTACCTCCAGCGCGGCATCGCGAGCGCCGCCGTAGCCGGTCTGGCGGCCTTGGTATATGCTCGCCCCCATGCCGAATATCGATCCTGGCTTACCCGACTACGACTCTCCCCGGGCCCTTCAGGCCCTTCTCGCGGCGGAGGGCCTGGCAGTGTCCAAGCGCTTCGGCCAGAACTTCCTCGTGGACAGGTACGCGAGAGAGAGAGTGCTGGATGAGCTCAAGGCCGAGGCGGGTACGCGAGTCTGGGAGATAGGACCGGGCATCGGAGCGATGACCGCCCTCGCGCTGGATTTTGGCCTAGCAGTCACCGTCTTCGAGATAGACCACGGCTTCTCGCGCATGCTCGAACGGCTTTTCGGCGGGAATCCCTCCTTCAAGCTCATCGAGGGCGACTTCATCGATACGTGGAAAACCGAGCTCGAGGCGACCGGCGCTCCCGACAGGATCTTCGGTAATCTGCCATATAGCGCCGCCAACGCCATCGTCGCGTCCCTCCTCGAGGGGGACTTAGTCCCCCCGCGAATGATATTCACGATACAGAAGGAAGCGGGCTTGCGCATGATCGCCACCCCCGGCACCAAGGATTATTCCTCATTCTCCGTACTATGCGCGTCGACCTGCAAATGCAGGCTCGCCTTCGACCTCGGCTCAAGCTCCTTCTGGCCCGTCCCGCGCGTGACAAGCTCAGTCGTTCGAATGGAACCGAGAAAGGTCCCTCTCGCGGCCGGCGATCGCGCCGGCTTCTCAGCCTTCGTCCGCGCCGGCTTCTCCTCTCGCCGCAAGACTCTATGCAACAACTTCCGTACCGCAGGCCCTGCCATCGGCGCTTCGCGCGGCCGAGGCGACGGCTCCTCGATCCAAGACAAGCTGCCCGGCGTCCTCGCGGCGTTGGGCATCCGCTCCGACATCCGCGCCGAGGCGCTTACTCCCGAAAGTCTCGCGGCGGTCTACGAGACGCTGAAGAGTGCCGGGACCGGCGTTCTCGAATCCTAAACCCTTGCCCTGTCCCAGCGGCGACAGTACCTTATGCTCATGCCGTAGCTTGCCCGCAGGGGAGCCTTCGGCACGCCGCTCCGTAGGGAGGGCGAATAGCGTTCCGCTGGCGCGGGCAATCCACGCCGCGGGGCTTCCTCGCTTATTGGAGGATAGTATGGGTCACTGCGACAGAGGTTTCGATTTTGACGGGTCGCTCGACGACATCATCCGCATGGCTCGCGATTTCGGCGAGAAGATAAAGGGCATGGCGCCCGAGATGGACCCCATCTTCGAGTCTTGCGGCGGCTACCGCCATCATGCCTACTTCTACCCGCCTGCCAACGTCTACACGACTCGAGACGGCAGCATGGTGCTCGAGTTTGCTCTAGCCGGCATTGACGAGAGTGCCGTCTCGGCGACCTTCCAGGGCGATTACCTTGTACTCAGCGCCAAGGCCGCGGCTAAAGAGGGCGAGGGAGACGGGAGCCATTTCTCGAGACGAGGCTTCAGGCCCCGCGATATCGACAGGCAGAAGTACCGCGTTCCCGCCGAGGACTATGCGCAAGAACTGGCGAAGGCCGTATTCAAGAACGGCGTACTCACCGTCACAGTCCCCCCCAAGGAGAGCGATGGCTCCGGCATAAAGGTAGAAATCGTCAAAGAAGGCATTTAAGCTATGGTATAGTGGGACCGAAGGCCGTTGCCGGCAGGGCGGTCTTCGGTCGAACTCTGGAGGGATACGTGAAGGGCAATCGCATGTACGTCGATATAGGCACCATACTGGACGAGGTATTCGACGCGGCCAAGAGCTTCGGCGCGAACTTCCAGGATATGGGCGACAAGTTGGGGGAAAAGATGGGCCCGAATTTCAACGTTCACGTAAACACCGGGCCCGGGGTAGGGGCGAAGCCCTGGTTCGACATGGGTCAGGACGAGAACGCCGATTATTATCCTGGCTATTCCTATCCTCCCATGAATATCTACCTCACAAGCGAGCGAGGCATGGTTTTCGAGTTCGCCCTGGCGGGCTTCGATGAAAAGGACATCTTCCTCAATTTTCAGGGCGATTATATGGTGTTCAACGCCAAGATCGGCCTCGACGAGCTTCCCGAGAACGACGTGCGCTACTTCAAGCGCCGACTCAAGCTCAAGGACGTCGAGAAGCAGAAATATTACGTGCCGGCCGACAAGTTCTCGCAGGACAGGGTACGGGCCGTCTTCCGCAATGGCATACTCAAAGTCACGGTTCCCCCGAAGGAAGAATCCGACGCTCCAGAGGGCATCAAGATCGAGATTCTCAAGGAAGGCGAGTAAACCCTTTCCCTCAGCGCGGCATTAGGCCGCGCTTCTCGAGATAGTCCTGGAGTTCCGACAGGTGGGTCGCGATGAAGAAGGCGCAGTAGCCGGTAAAGGCCGCGCCGAGCACCAGTGAAATCGACAACAGATAGCCCGATCCGAAGAGAGACTTGAGGAAGTCGACGTCCTTGCCCATCAATGGCAGGAGCACCATCGAGATGGCCAGCACCGCGCCTGGGAAGATCCAGTCGCCAAGGGCGAAGTCCTGCTTGGGCGGAGGCATCAGCCTGACGGCCGCCATAATGCGGTCCTCGATGAGATCCTCGGAAACGGCATCGGCCCCGCGGGGATGCGCGTCCTCGCGATAGGCGCGCATGGCCGCCGACATCCGCGTCTCCGAGAGAGAGCAGATGGAGCAGCGGGCGAGATGCCAACGCAGGGCCAGACTATAGCCCTGCTTCGAGTCGAGTTCATCGAGCCGCTTAAGCGCCGCTTCGTGCCGCATCCCCATCCTCCTTCATCGCTCCGAGCCGCTCTCGCAGGATCCGCTTGGCGCGGAACACGTGCGATTTTATCGTATTCACCGGATATCCCGTCATCTCGCTGATTTCAAGATACTTAAGGTCGTAATAGAAATAAAGCTCGATGCACAATGCCTGACGCGACGGAAGCCCGGCCATCGCCTCGCGCACCGCCCGCGCGGTTTCCTCGCGCAGCTGCTCTTCCTCGGCTCCAGGCACCCCCGCGATCTCCGCTTCGGGATCGAGCGAAAGATGATCCCGTTTGCGCTTCTTCGAGTTGATCGCGGTATTGTACGCGATCCGGAGCAGCCAGGTCGAGAAGAGGCTCCGTCCTTTAAAGGACGCGAGAGCGGTGTAGGCCTTGACGAAGACGTCCTGAGTGAAGTCTGCGGTTTCCTCCGCATCGCGAAAGAAACTCATGCCCAATCTCTTCACCCGCGCGCTATGGTGCCTCACCAATATCGCAAAGGCGTCGGTATTCCCGTCCAGGACCTGTCCTATCGCCTCCTCGTCGCTCGTCTCCCGCGCCCGCTCATTGGCGCTCATGCCCCGTCCCGGTTCCTCCGCAGCATGAAGAAGAGCAAAAGGCTGATACCGGCCGCGAAGGGGAGGAGTCCCCCTAAGAGGGCGTAGGAAGCGCCTTCGATTACGATGAAGAGGATCGAGAGGACCGCTCCCACGCTCAGCAATAGGAGACCTGCGAGGAGACAGAAGGTATCAAGGTCGATCCTGCTCGCCTCGTAGAGCCCCCGCTCAATGAGCCGCACCTTCTCGCGATGGCTCCAGAGCAAATAGAAGAAGGCGATAACGCCGGCCATTACGATGCCGACTATCGGGATGATCGAAACGATGATCTGCGCCGCAGAAGGTAAAGCCATCGGAAATCCCCTCTTTCCGCATCGATGCGCCTATTAGACGCCGACACTCCTGCCGAGGTTGCGCTCGCGGAGCATGAATCTACTCTAGGTCGAGGGTCCGCGTCGCCACGACGTCTATGCCGAGACCCAAGGCATCGCGAATCATGACCTGCCCCCTTCGTACCGGCAGGGGTTTTTCGAGGGCGTAGATGGCCTCGAGGAGCTCTTCCACGCGCTCCTTGGGAAAAGGCGAGGCCGTCCTGCAAGGAATGCGCCGGGCGGAGCCCCCTTGAGCCCGCGAACCGGAGCCCGTTGCGGCCCTGCACGTGGCCGTAACCGTCCTCTTGGGCGCAAGCAGCTCCTCGCGTGCGTAGGCGGCGCCGCGAGGGCAGCGGTTGCCTCCGATGGAGAGCCCGTCGCCCGCGGCAGGGGTCGAGTTCTCGGGCGCGCTCTCGACGACGAGGCGGCAGCCCATAGGGCAGGTTATGCAGGTCAGCTCGCGTCTCATACTCACCATCTCATTGTATCGAGATTTCGACCGCGGCGTCAGGCAGCTCGGCCGCCGCGGCCAACTGGGCCTTGCCGAGGGTCAAGGTAAGCATTTCCGATGGCTGGACATGGTTCTTCCTGGACGAAAGAAGCACTTTGCCGTCGATCCTGACCTCCAGGATCGCGTCGTTCTTGACGATCATGGTCCTGAGGTAGAGCTTGTTGTCGCGGCCCGTATCGACGCGCGCCGGAACGACGTAGCGCACATTAGACCCGGCCTTGACCCTCGCCTCGCGGCAGGGCCGGGCCCCCTCGAGCCATGCGGCCGCGCAGCGCCCCGCGCGCCTGGCCTCTTCGACGACGTAGTCGACGAGATCATGGACGTGAAGGACGTTGCCGCAGGCAAAGATCCCGGGAAGACTGGTCATTAGGGTCGAATCGGTCCAGGCGCCGTTGGTCATCGGATTGATCGAGACGCCGGCCTCGCGCGAAAGCTCGTTTTCGGGCACGAGCCCGACCGAGAGCAGGACGGTGTCGCAGGGGATCTTGAAGGCCTTTCCCATCATGAGGGCAGCATTTTCGATCGGGGCCACCTCGATGCCTTCGACGCGATCCCTGCCATAGATGCCGGTCGTGAGGTGGGAAAGATACAAGGGAATATCGAAGTCATGGAGGCACTGGACGATGTTGCGCGTAAGGCCAGAGGGGTAGGGCAGGATCTCGACGACGGCATGGACCTTGCAGCCTATCCAACTCATGCGCCTGGCCATGATCAGGCCGATATCGCCAGAGCCTATTATGACGACCTCCCTGCCCGGTACGTAGCCTTCCACATTGACCAGGCGCTGCGCGAGGCCGGCGGTGAAGACGCCGGCCGGCCTCGATCCCGGAATGCGTACGTTGCCACGGTTGCGCTCCCTGCAGCCCATCGCTAGGATGACGGCCCTCGACCTAAGCCTGAGCGCGCCTTCCTTCGCGGACACGCAGGACAGGACTTGCTCGCCTTCATCGGCTACCATGTCGAGTACGGTGCACCCGCAGAAGACGCTAATCCGTCGCCCGCCGATCCTCTCCTCGAAGCGCTCGGCGAATTCCGGCCCGGTCAGCTCTTCGTTGAACTCGATGAGGCCGAAGCCGTTGTGGATGCACTGGGTCAAAATGCCGCCGAGGCGCTCCTCGCGCTCGGCAATGGCCACGCTGAGGTCCCTGGCTTCGAGCTCAAGGGCGGCGGCCATCCCGGCAGCGCCGCCGCCTATCACGACGCAGTCGAAGCTCATCTCCCTCATAGCACGCCCCTGAGCAGCGTCGAGGCGCGGCCGCGTTTAGTGATCTGGTCGCAGCTCATGCCGGTCTCCCTCATGAGTATCTTGACGATCTTATAGGTGCAGAACCCGCCTTGGCAACGACCCATCTGCGCTCGAGTGAAGTACTTGATGCCGTCGAGAGTGGTATGGCCACGGCGTATCGCGGCGACGATCTCCGCCTCGGTAACGCACTCGCAACGGCAGACCACCTCGCCGTAGGCCGGATCGCGGGCGATCAGCTCGTCCAGCTCGAAGAGAGAAAGATCCCTGGCCCGCGACTCCCTTTCCACCGTGGGGTCCCAATTCGCCTTCTCGACGAGGACGAGGCCCGCCTTCTTGAGCAGGTCCTTCACGTACTCGCCGATCGCCGGGCTCGCGGTGAGGCCGGGCGACTGAATGCCGGCGACCTGTACTAATGCCGGCACCTTGGCGGAGAGGTCGATGTAATAGTCATCGCCCAGGGTGGGCCTGATACCCGCAAAGCTCGTGATGACGTCGGCTTCGGAGATGTCGGGAATCATATTCCGCGCGCTCCGCAAAATGGTCTCGAGCTGCAACCTGGTCGTGGCCGCATCCTCTTTGTCCTCGACCGCGCTCGCCGTGGGCCCGATGAGGACGGTTCCCTCCACGGTAGGCACGATGAGCATGCCCTTGGAAACCGAGGTGGGCACCGGGAATACCACTCGGCCGGGCTTGGCCTTGGTCAGCTTGTCCAGGAGGTAGTACTCGCCCTTGCGGCCTTTGATCGAAAAATCCTCGGCCCCGAACATCCGCGAAACCTCGTCGGCAGCGAGGCCGGCGCAGTTGACGGCGTAGCGCGCGCGGAGCTGCCTGCCGTCCGCGGCATGAAGGATCCAGGCGTCGCCCTCGCGCTCGGCCGCGACGATATCCCATCCCGTGAATACGCTGACGCCGTTCTTGACCGCGGACTCGACGAGGGAAAACACGAATCGATATGGCTCGACGATGCCGCCGCCCGGCGCGTAGAGGCCGCCGAGGGCGTCCCGGCTGAGCTTGGGCTCGAGTTCGAGCATTCGCTCCCTCGAGCACATCTCGATGCCTATGGCGCCGTTGTCGACGCCCTGCGCGTAAAGCTGCTCCACGGCGCGCATCTCGTCCTCGTGGAGAGCTACGACGACGATGCCGCAACGCACAAAGGGGAACCCCAGCTCCGTCTTGAGGCGGTCGAACATCATCGCGCCCTGAATCTCCAGGCGAGCCTTCAGATGCTTCTTATTGTGATGAAACCCGCCATGGACTATCCCAGAGTTGGCCTTGGAAACCCCGAAAGAAACGTCGGCCTCCTTATCCATGAGGGCGACGGCGATCTCGTAGGCCGAGAGCCTGCGAGCTATGTTCGCCCCGCAGACTCCCGCGCCGACTATCGCGACCTCGAACGACTCCGCCATCATGAGCGCTCGATTACCAGCAAGCTCATGTCGTCAATGTAGCTCCCTGCCCTCGTCTCCCGCGAGCGGCGTCGGAACGCATCGACGAAGTCTTCCAGGGCCAGGCCCCGAAACCCGTCCGCGAAGGTGTTCAAGCTATCTAGGGAATTCTCGAGGAGACCCTCGCCGAAAACCGCGAATAGCCCGTCCGAGGCGATGAGGAGCCGATCCCCCGACGAAAGGACGCCGGTAGCCTCCTCGATGTCGGCATCTACGATGACGCCGACCGCCGCGCCTTTCGTGTAGTGGACACGCATCCCTCCGTCGGACGCGAGATGCAGCACGGGCGAATAGCCCGCGCGCGCCACTTTATATTCTCCCGACGACCTATCCATCGTTCCGTAGGCGATCGTGAAAAAACTACTCCCCATCGCGTCCTCGGCTTTATGACCGTATCGCTCGTAGAGCGAGCGCACGATGTCGGCCGGCGCCGGTGCCTTGCCGCCCCTTCCCCAGCCGAGGACGGGAAGGAGGTCGCGGAGCGAGAAGGCCATCAGAGACGCGAGGATTCCATGTCCCATGACGTCGAAGCCATAGAAGGCGATCTCGTTCTCTCCCGCGGAGAAGACATCGAAGAAATCGCCGGAGCCCGAGAGACAGGGTTCGAGGAAGCCGCAGACCTTATAACCTGGACCGGCCGCCGAAGGCATGGGGAGGAGACGGATCAAGGCCGCGTTGGCCTCAGCGGCGGAGGCCTCGAGAAGAAGACGCTCGCGCCGATCCATGCTTCCGAACACGACGAGACTGCCGTACTCGCGGCCGTCGGAGCGAAGAAGACGCTCAACGGATGCGACCTTGCCCGCCGATCTGTCGTCGTCATCCCTCAGCTTGACAAGCCTGCGTCCCGGATCCTTCCAGCCTTTCTCCAATATGCGCGAGAGCTCGACTCGCGCCAGCAGACTCGGGTCGGATAGCTTCAGAAAGGCGATCGCCGCCTTGTTCGCGTGCGCGATCCGCCCGTCCAGATCGGCGATCAGCGCGGGTTCCTCCAAGACGTCGACCAGGGATATCGCCCCGCGCAGCTCGCGCTTAAGCGGCTCGCCGCTCTTGGCGCGCGAGAGGGCCAGCTGCACATTGGCTGCGAGCTCGCGCTCATCGAAAGGCTTGAGCAAAAAGGCATCGGGACCCGTCAAGGCGGCTCGCCTCAGCGTATCTGGATCGGAATAGGCGGTAAGATATATCACCGGGAGGTCGAACTCCGCTTTGGCCTGATAAGCCGCCTCGATGCCGTCTAAACTTCCACGTAGCCGAATATCCATCAGCATGAGATCGGGCTGGTGACGCGCCACGGCCTGAACGACCGCTTCGCCCGACTCGAGCACCTCTGGCACGAAATAACCCAGACGCTCGAGGTCTTCCTTCAATTCCAGCCCAACCAGCGTTTCGTCCTCAACGACCAGAATCGTCTCTTTTGTCATGTATTCCTCCTGAATATAAGGCGAATTACCCATCGCTCGATTTCGAGGCATGCGCTTCGCCGATCGGGAAGCGCAGCTCCACGACCGCCCCGGGACCCTTCCCGATGTGGACGCTCGCCCGATGCTTCTTGGCCAGGCTGGAGATGAGGCGAAAGCCCAAAGTCGGGAAGGCCTCGACGAAGGAACTTTCGGCAAAACCGGGCCCATCGTCTTCCACTACCAAGGCAAGGATTGGTCCCATTCTTCGAATCCGTACGCGTATCTTGCCGCGATGCGCTGGCCCGAAGGCGTACTTATAGGAATTAGCCACCAACTCGGCCATGATGATCCCGAGATCGATACAGAGATCGGCAGGAACGATAACGCTCTCCGACTCGACTAGAAGCGTCTCCTCGCCTTCGATGCCGTAGCCATCCGCCAACAGGCCGGCGAGGTTCTGCGCATAGTCGCCGACATCCACCACTTCCGCCGAATCCAGGGCGTAGAGTTTCTCGTGGACGAGGCCTATCGCCCGGATCCGTCCCTGCATCGACGAATACGCGGCCAGAACGGCGGGATTCTCGACCCGATGCGCCTGTAGCGTGGCAATGCTCGACACGATCTGTAGGCTGTTCTTGACGCGATGATGCACCTCTCGTATCAAGAGTTCCTTCGCGGCCAGCGCCTGCCTCAGCTGGCTTTGGGTCGATGAATGGCGCCCCGCCAACGCGTAGGCCTGGGTCCCAATGAAGATAATCATCCCATAAGAAAAGAAGTTACCGCTATCTATGATAAAACTCGAATACAATATCTCATTAATCGCGGCGACGGCGAGAGCAGCGGCTCCGAGAAGCAGAGGGAGGGCGCCGATCCTTCTGTGAGTGAGCGATCGAGCGGTTATGACGCCGACTGCGACGATGATGGCTGCGGCCAAAAAATAGTAGGGCTGAATGCTCCAAGTCAGAACACGCAGGGGCACAAGGGGGACAAGGGCCAGGAACAGGACGCAAATCGAGAGGAGTACCCTCGTCGCTCGCGAATCATGGTCCTCCGGAAACAGGCTCGAGAAGAAAAGCAGGCCTATGGGGAAGATCGTATAGTCGCAAAGATACTCGAGCCTTATCAGGAGATCGAAGCTCAGCGACGGGAAAAGGCGAACGATGGCGTATTCCCCCGTGACGATGGCGCGAAGGCCCGACATTATGGAAAAGATGCAAAAGTATATAAAACCCCTGCCTTCGATGCCTCCTCTTATGAAGAATGCAAATAATACGGCCAGGACGGCCAAGGACGAGGCCAAGGCGAGCGAGCCCGTCTCCCCAGCCCAGTCCTGACGCTCGAGAGACTCTATCTCGCCGAGATAGAAGGGTCGCCATATTCCGCCGACTCGATACTCGTAATTCGATACGCGGACCACCAAGACAAGACTCGCTGCGCTTTGCGAAAGGATCGCCACGCCCGGCTTGTATGCGGGAAGGTCTCGCGTCGAATCGAGAGCCGGCCGACCGCCGCTTGCCACGAGAACGCCATCGGAATCGAGCTCGAAAGCCGTAGAAACCGTAGTATATTTGATCCCGAGCGAAGGCCGGTGATCCGGGAGAAGCACGGTAAGGCGGTAAGTCCCCGCTCCGATTCCCCGAGCGCTGCCCATCGTCTTATCCGTCCAACGGTCCGGAACCCTCCGTTCGCCGCTTCGCGACGCGAGAAGGCCAGCCTCTCCCCTTAAAAGGACCCTCGGGAAGAAATCCCAGTCTCCTTTGAGCCTGACTGCTCCATCTCGCTGAAAATCCCAGCTGCGCAGATCCAGGACGCCTCCCGTCGCCGATGGGAGCGTCGACCGCTGACTCGCGCATCCGGTCGCGAGCCCGGCGAGGAGGATGAGCTTCGCCAATGTGGCATGAGCACGCATCGCGATGCTGACGGAACTCGAACCCAGGCTTCGAATCATCCCGGCCTTCCGTGGGCACATAAAATCAAGCCCCCTCGACGAGAGGGATTGTTCTACCGGTGCCCGTACCGGTCGGCGCGACGATCGATGAAGAGGCAAGTTGTCGCTGGACTATCGGGCTTTTTTAAATTGACAGAAAATTAATAATACCGTGCCGATAAGTCAATTTGCAATACCCCGCTTATTATCCTGGCGCAATCCCCCTCGGATCTAGCTTCGTTTTGCGTATGCCGGTCCCGCGGCCAGGACGGAGGCTCGAAGGCTCATGCCCAGCGAATCAAGCCAGGGACGTAGGGACTCGCCAAGGCGGGATGCTTGGGAAGCACTCGCGCCGAGTAGCCGTGCTGGCCCGTCCTGTCGCAGGTAATGGTAACACGGTATTCCCAGGCTTTTCCCCTGGACTCTACCGCTCTCATCTCGTCGCGGGAGGCGTTCGTGATCCCGTCCTGGATAGTGACGGGGCCATGATAGAGTTCCACCGCCGCTTCGGAAGGCTCGAGGCCGCCCAGGTCCACTAGGGCGGTAACCGTTACCGAGTCGCCGCGCTCCATAATAGGCTTCGCGTCGGTACGGAGATCGCTTATCGCGACCGCCGGCCATGCCTTGCGCGCCTTCGCGAGGTAGGCCGCGAGATCCTTGGCGCTCTCGAGCTTTCCCGCGGAGAGGCGTCTCCCGTAATCGAGGGCTGGAAAGTAGAACCTCTCGGAATACTCCTTGAGCATTCGGTGGGTCGAGAAACGCTGACCTATCGATTTCATCGAGGCCTTCATCCGCTTTATCCAATCGCGCGGCAGACCGTCGCGGCCTCTCTGGTAGAATAACGGCACGATTTCATGCTCTAGAAGGTCATACAGGGCCTCGCTCTCGATGCGGTCCTGCAGCTCTTCGTCCTGATATTCTTCGCCGGAGCCTATGGCCCAGCCGACTTCGGGGCTATAGCCCTCCGCCCACCAGCCGTCGAGTACGGAACAATTGAGTACGCCGTTGACGCCGGCCTTCATCCCGCTCGTACCCGAGGCCTCGAGGGGCCGCCGCGGGGTATTGAGCCAGACGTCGGAGCCCGAAGTGAGATACCGGGACATGGTCATATCATAGTCTTCAAGGAAGATGATGCGGCTCTGAACCTCTTCGCGTCTGGAGAAGTGCACAAGCTCCTTGATTATCTCCTTGCCGGGGAGATCGTGGGGATGCGCCTTCCCTGCAAAGATCATCTGTACTGGCCGCTGCGGATCGGAAATCAGGCGAAGGAGGCGATCGGGGTCGCGAAGGAGGAGGTTGCCCCGCTTGTAGGTCGCGAATCGCCTCGCGAAGGAGATCGTGATGGCGTAGGGCGAGAGCACGTCTTCGGCGCGGTGGAGCGCTCCCTCGGCGGCGCCGGCCCGCCTCATCGCGCGCTTGAGCCGGTCGCGGGCGAAGACGACGAGCCTCTCCCTCCTCCGCTCGTGCGTACGCCACAGCTCCTCGTCTGAGATGCGGTCTAGCCGGTCCCACATATCCAGATTGGCGGGCTCTTCGTAAAAGCGGGGACCGAAATAGCGATCGAGGAGCTCGAGCATGTTGTGCGAGACCCAGGTACGAGGATGTACGCCGTTCGTGATCGAGGAAATGGGTACTTCGTCGAGGGGGAGGGAAGGCCAAAGACCCGCCCACATCTTCCGGGAAACGACGCCGTGAAGCTGGGCGACACCGTTCGCGAAAGCCGAGAGCTTGAGCGCGAAGACGGTGACGCAGAAGCTTTCGTTGTGGTCGTCGGGGCGTTCTCGACCCAGGGCCAGGAATTCCTGCCATTCTACTCCGAGCTGCTGCGCCCAAGACCTGAAGTACTTCTCCATTAGGTCGAGGCCGAAACGCTCGTTGCCGGCCGGCACGGGCGTGTGCGTCGTGAAGATATTCGTCGGCCATACCGCCTGAACTGCCTCGGCGAAAGAGAAAGAATGCTCGACCATCACTTCGCGGATGCGCTCGAGCGCGAGGAAGGCGGAGTGCCCCTCGTTCATGTGAGTGACCACGACATCCACGCCGAGAGCGCGGAGGGCGCGAATGCCGCCGACGCCCAGGAGAATCTCCTGCCGGATCCGGGTCTCGTTATCTCCGCCATACAGAGCCGAAGTGATCGCCCTGTCCTCGGACGAGTTCTCCTCGATGTTGGTATCGAGGAGGAATAGGGAGGCTCTCCCGACCGTCACCTCCCAGATCTGGGCGGCGACGACCCTGCCTGCCATCTCCACCGAGATGAGGATGGGCTTACCTTTATCGTCGAGGCAACGATGGACCGGCATATTGTACCAGTCGTTCTCAGGATAGGACTCCTGTTGGAAGCCGTCTGGATTGAGGTATTGCTTGAAGTAGCCCTGCCTATAAAGAAGGCCCATGCCCACCAGAGGGAGGCCCATATCGCTCGAGGCTTTCATATGGTCGCCGGAAAGGATGCCTAGGCCGCCTGAATAGGTGGGCAGGGATACGTCGAGCCCGTATTCCATGGAGAAATAAGCCACCATGCCTTCATGGTCGCCTTTATACCAAGTATCGCCGTTCTTGTAACGCTCGAATTTCTCTTCCACCATCTTGAGCGCGGCGATATAGGAATCATCCTGCGCGAGTTCGTCGTACCGCTCTTGCGGGACCATGCCGAGCATCATCGCAGGATTTTGATTCGACTGCAGCCATACGTCGTAATCGAGTCGCATGAAGAGCGTAATCGCTTCGAAGTTCCAGGAGAGCCAAAGGTTATGGGCCATTTCCTCGAGAGAGGATAGGGCTGGCGGTATCTTGGGTTTTACGGTATGAGAAAGAATTTTCATAAAATGCCTCCGGCGTTTCTCACGGAAATCCTAGCCGACCCACAGAGCGGAGTCAATACTTAACCGGTTTATGGAAGGGAACATCTTTCAAAGCGCATTTCGGGCCTGTATACTTCTTGCGAATCGGAGGTTTTAATGGCAGAATCGGGAATAAGGATCTATCCCTATCGCTGGGTAGTGCTCATCGCATTTATGCTCATCAATGTCATGGTTCAGGTACTGTGGATATGCTTCGCCCCTATTGCAAGCATCGCGGCTACCGCGTATGGCGTGAAGCGAGACGACATCGATCTTCTTGCGAATCTCTTCATGCTCGTCTATATCCCGATTTCCTTCCCGGCCTCCTGGGCAATAGACAGCTTCGGATTCAAGAAGGCGGTCGGGTTCGGAGCGACCCTCATGGCCGTATTCGCCATTCTACGTGCGGTCTTTCCGTTCAGCTATACTGCGGCCCTCATCGGCGCAATCGGTATCTCTATAGGACAGCCCTTCCTTCTCAACGCATTCACGAAATTGGCCGCCACGTGGTTCCCCCAGAAGCAGCGCGCGACCATCACCGGCGTCATGTTCCTGGCCTTGTTCGCCGGCATCGGCTTGGGGGAGACGCTGGGTCCCGCCCTCGTATCCGCTTCCGGCTTCGCGGGCATGCAGATAATCTACGCCGTCGCCACGACCGCTTCCGTCGCCTTCTTCCTCGTCTTCGCGCGAGCCAAGCCCCCCACATCCGCAAGTCCCCAGGGGGAGGATTCGCGTGCCCTGGTGCTCGACGGCTTGCGGCAAATACTGAAGAAGCGCGATGTATACCTGATGTCCCTCGCCCTTTTCCTTGGCAGCGGCATCGTCAATGGAGTCTTTACGCTTATAGACGGAATTGGCAAGGAGAAATCCTTTTCCGTCGAACAAGGAGTCCTCTTGACGACCGTTCTGCTTCTTGGCGGTATCGTCGGAAGCATCGTCATCCCGGCCATTTCGGATTCCATCAGGCGGCGAAAGCCTCTCTTGCTTATAGGTCTCTTCCTGGCGGTGCCCGCCACCCTCGGACTCGCTTTAGGGAGGGGCTTCGCTGCGGAGTTCACGAGCTTCTTCATCATGGGCTTCTGCATCACCGGGCTTACTCCCCTAGCCTATCAGTACGGAGCAGAGATCACCCACCCGGCGCCCGAAGGCACGAGCAACGGAATCTTCGCCTTGGTCGTTCAGGCATCGGGCTTCTTGATCCTTCTCATGGACGGCCTCAAGAGCGCGTTCAAAGGCTCTTACATGCCTTCGATAACCGGACTCGCACTGCTTCTCGCTATAAGCGGAGTCCTGCTTTGCTTTATAAAGGAGTCCCCCGAGATGAGCCGGCGCTCAGCCAAGTAGGTTTCGGCGTCCCGTCTCCGAGCTGCTAGCCTTTGTTTTTGCGGAGCCCGCCGAGGATGCGGCCGACCAGGCCTTCATGCTTGATCGCGGGTTCCGGCAAGGGAGGCTTCTGCGTCGCCCGGGGAGTCTCGGGAACTTTCGCCGAACTCGCCGGCCGATCTTTCCCGCTTCTACCCTGAGCCCCTTGAATCTGAGCTCCGCGACCCGGGCTCTGATGGCCGCCGCTTCGCGGCATCTTCGGTTGGCCGCCCTGACCTTTTTGGGGACCGATTCTTGCCTGGCTCTCGCCGAAGCCGCGGCCGTACTTCTCGCGATAGAGCTTCATCCGCTCTTCCATCGGTATATCGTAGGGATTCCCCGGCATACCGGCCTTCTGCATGCCATGCCCTCGCTGACCCGGGCCGGCCCTATCGACAGGAGGCCGGGCCGGCGGCCGAGACGATGGTCGAGCCGTCGGCTGACGTTGAGCCGGCATCATTTGGGATTGCGGCCTTCCCGACCCTCGTCGGGAATTCTCGAGTCCCGCATCTTTGTTCGCCGCCTGAGGCGGGCCGCTGATGCCAAGCGTTCCGCCCGTCGCCTCGGAGATGCTCTTGCGGATATCCGGACTGGCGCGAGGATCGCGCGAGAGGGACTCGCGTCTCTGGGGCGGGGAACGCCGAGCATCTCTCAGATAGGCGTCGCCCCGCGGCCTTCGCTCGGCGCCCTTGCCCTCGCTTCGATCTACCGCCTCGAGCATCGAGTCGGCGGCGGGCAGGGCCTCTAGCTTGGCGTCGATGTACTGCTCAACGGCGGGCAATCCATAGATGTAACGATCGCAGGCGAGGCTGACGACCTTGGCGTTCGGATCGGAGCGATCGAGCATCTCGAGCCGCTTTACGAAAAGCTCGGGCTCGAGGGGGATATCGTAATTCACGATCAGCGGGAAAACGCCCGGCGTGAGGCCCTCGGCGCCTTCATCGCTGAGGACCAGGCACGTGCAATCTCCCGCCCTGAATTTCTCGATGAGGGCGAATTTCCGCTCCGGGGACAGGGAAGCGAAGACCGAGTCGGAGGCTATGCCATTCATCGCGAGGCGGCGCGTCACATCGCTCGCGGTATCCCTCAGGTTGCAATAGACGCAAAGACGGACAGGCTTTTCGCGTGCGATAAGCCCAAGGAGAAATTTGAGTTTGGCCTCGATGGGAACCTTCCAGGTCTCTTTACGCACGCTCTGGGCCTTGGCGACCTCTCCCTCGATGCTGATCTCGGAAGGATTGTCGGCCAAATCCCAAGCTAGATTCTTGACCTTGACCGAGAACCTCGAGCAGGCCAGCGCGCTGCGCCTTTCCCAGGACGGAAGAAGGGAACCGCAGAATTTGCGAATCGTTTCGGAGGGAAGTTCCACGAGGCGATCCACCTCGTCGACAACGAGATAGCCGTAGTCCCGTAAATTGAGCGCAGGCGATCCAAGCAGGCCTTCGACCTCGCCGATGAGGACCGTAGCGGCAGGATCGCCCTCAAGGCAATAAGCGGAATCGACGGCGGCCTCGCCTCCTGCGGCGGCGCGATCTCGCAGGACCTTGCAGACGCCCAGATCGGCCTCCGAGCCTAGACGGCGGATGGCGGCAGCGCAGCGTTCCGCGCTCGCCTGGTCCGACGCAACGACGAGAAGCCTGCGTTTATCGCCTGAGAGCACCCACTGCAGCGCCGGTAAAAGAAGGACTTCCTCGCGTCCGGCATCGAGGGCGATCTTCGCGCAGACATTCTCTTGCCGCTCGACCGCGTGAGCGAGCATTTTCTCGTAGAAGAAGAAACTGGTCGGAAGGCCTTCGGCCGCGGCGGCGAGCCGAGGATCGATACCGAATCGTTGAAAATCCATGGCCAACTCGCTTAATGAAGTGGGATTACGATCAGGGGCGCCCGGCTACTTCCTACCGATCCGGCAATCAATTACCGGTTATCGCATCGAGATATCATTGCCAGGTCAGTAATGATCGTATACGAAAAATGCTAAAAAAGAAAGGCGGGGATAGCCTCGTCGGAAGCTTCTCACCATTCCATAGAGAAATATAGTCCTTTCTTGACTTTCAAGCTAGAATTCAAGCATCATTCAACCTCAATAACCTCAACCCCGACCAATAGCTATAAGGAGACGGTCGCGATGCAGGATAAAAAGCGGATACTGGTAATCGGAGGAGGCTATGGCGGCGTATGGGCCGGGAAAATACTCGAAAAGCGCTTTCGCAAGCGGGATGACATCGAGATTACTCTCGTCGATAAAAAGCCCTTCCATACGTTGATGACCGAGCTCCATGAAGTAGCGGCTTGGCGGGCCGAGCCCGAATCGGTCCAGGTGAGCTTCCGAAAGATATTTGGAGCCCAAAAGGTGGCATGCATAGTCGATTCGATCGAGAAAATCGACTTCGCGGCGAAGATCGCCCGTTCAAAGTCGCGGGAATTTCCTTTCGACTACGTCCTGCTCGGCACCGGAGCCCAACCGGAGTACTTCGGGACCCCGGGCGTCCAGGGAAATTGCTTCACGCTTTGGTCCTTCGACGACGCGATGCTCATTCGCCACCATCTCGAGACGATATTCGAAAAGGCCGTCGAGGAGACCGATCCCGCCGAACGCGGGCGGTTGCTCACCTTCGTGGTCGCGGGCGCGGGATTCACCGGCATAGAATTGGCAGGCGAGCTGCTCGAGTATAGGGATTCGATGTGCCGTAAGCACTACCTCGATCCCGCCGAGACAAGGGTGATCGTCATCGAGGCTCTTCCGAACATCCTGCCTATCCTGGAGGAACCTCTCCGTCGAAAGGCCGAAGCCTATCTTCGAAGGAAGGGCTGCGAGCTCATGATCAGCGCTCCCATAGTCGGGACCGAGGCTGGCAAGGTCATACTGAAGGAAAGGGATCCTATCGAGACTGGCACTTTCATCTGGACCTGTGGCGTCAAGGGAACTCAGTTCGCGGCCGAGCTCGGCCTTCCCGTCGATAGGCGCAACCGCCTCGAAACCGACGCCGGGCTTCGCGCAAAGAAGTACCCATTCGTTTTCGCAGTAGGAGACGGCGCCGGCCTCCTAGTCGACGGCCGACCCATGGCGATGGTGGTCGAATCGGCGCACCGCAGCGCCGAGGCGGCCGCAGGCAACGTCATAGCCGCGATAGACGGCGCGGGAGGCCGCGAATTCAAGCCGAACTACCACGGCTTCATGGTCTCGATCGGTAGTCGATACGGCGTGTCGAACGCAGGCGGGCTGAAGACTGGCGGCTTCGCGGCGATCGGGATGAAGCACCTCGTCAATTTGTACTACCTCTTCAACATCGCCGGCATCAACCAAGTATGGGAGTATTTCAAGCACGAGTTCCTGAACATGGATAGCGGTCGTTCCGTAGTCGGCGGATTCTTTTCGCACAAACTCCGAGGCTACTGGCCCCTCCTTCTCCGCCTCTGGCTCGGCATCGCCTGGCTCTTCGAGGGAATCAACAAGATAGGCGAAGGGTGGCTCGCATTTCCCTCCGGCACGAAATCTGGATGGATGTTCTCCTCCGGCGTCGTTCAAGCCGGCATCAAGGTCGCCGACGACGCGACCAGCACGGCTACCGTGGCGGCCGGCCCTGCCGTTGCAGCGGGAACGGCCGCGGCAGGAACCGCGGCGGGTCCGTCGCAGCTCGCCTTCCACAACGTATGGGATTGGACCAACCCCATACTCGATCCGCAGGCCGGTTTCGTCCATTGGTTCAAAAAGACATTCATGGACGGGGTTTTTTCCTACCTCCCTTTTCAAGTCTTCCAGTCCATGATCGTCTTTATGGAGCTCGGCATCGGTCTCGTTCTCATCGGAGGCTTCTTCACTTGGTTCGGCGCGGCGGCGAGCCTCGCGCTTTGCCTGGTGTTCACGCTCTCGGGCATGTTCGCCTGGAACCAAGCCTGGTTCTTCTTCGCCGCAATCGTGATGATGGGAGGAGGGGGAAGGGCATTCGGCCTCGATTACTGGACGGTTCCTCTCATCAAGAAGTGGTGGAACGGAAGGAAACTCGCGCGTCGAAGCCATTTATACGTCGGCGAGCCTAGTAAATAGGCGCGCCATAAGGACGTAATGACCGATTTTTGGAGCGGGAGCCCGGCCCTCGAAGCCAGGCTCGAGCGCGTAGTGGCCATGATCGAGGCCACTATCGACGATCGCGGCTTTCCCCTAAGGGAGGCCACCATGGCAGCCGCCGAGGCGACCGGAAAGCTCCTGCGACCAGCCCTTCTCATCATCGGCTCGAGCTTCGGACGAGCCGCCGAACCCTGCCGAATCGATCGGCTGGCCGCGGCGATCGAACTCCTCCATGTGGCTACGCTCGTGCACGACGATATCATCGACGACGCCCCAAAAAGACGCGGCCGCTCGAGCCTTCACGCCAGCATCGGCGTCAAGGAGGCCGTCCTCGCGGGGGATTGGCTCTTCTCGCGCTGCTTCTTGCTGTCCTCGGAGTGCGCCGAGCCCGAGAACGCGAGAAGCCTCGCAAGGCTGATAGCGGCCGTCTGCTCTTCCGAGATATCGCAGGATCTGGCCAAGTACCGGTTCTCCCCGAGCGTCCGCTTTTATCTGCGCACCATCGCCGGCAAGACGGCCGCGCTCTTCTCGCTGGCCCTCTATGCCGGCGCATCCGAGGCCAAGGCCGGCTCCCGGACGGAGCAGACCCTGCGCCGAGCCGGCTACGACATCGGAATGGCATTCCAGATAATAGACGACATCCTGGATTTCGAGTCGCTCGAGGATGTCGTACAAAAGCCCGTCGGGAAGGACATCGCCGAGGGGCTCTGCACCCTGCCGCTGATATACGCGCTTAAGGCGGATGGCCCGGGGATGGAGGCCATTCTCGCGCGCGTCCGGAAAGACGACGCGGCCTCGACCGCGCGGGCCGCGGTCGAGGCGACATCTCGAGCGATCGAGCTCGGCGGGACGGTAAAGGCGCGGAACGACGCTCGGCGCTTCACCTCCCGCGCCATAACGGAAATAGGCCGCCTGCCGCAGTCCTCCTCGCGCGACACCCTAGGGTTCCTCGCCGAGCGCCTCCTGCAAAGGGCCTACTGAGATGCTGCTTTCGTCTTTCCTCCTCGCCTTAATCCTCTCCCTTGACGCGATGGCGGTCTCGATCGCCAACGGCATCTGCATCGCGGACCTAAGCCCCTATCATGCGGTTCGCGCGAGCCTATTCTTCGGCATATTTCAGTTCGCAATGCCCGTCGCGGGCTGGCTCATCGGCGCTGCGTTTCACTCATACATACTAGGTTTCAGCCGATGGCTGGCCTTCGGCTTACTCGTCCTCGTCGGCGCCAAGATGATCATGGAGTCTTTCGGGATCCGCGATCCGGCCTCCTGTTCGGACGAAGAGAAGGCCAGCTCGGACGTTCGCGACTTCAAGACTCTCCTCTTGCTCTCCATGGCCACGAGCATTGACGCGATGGCCATAGGCCTTTCCTATAGCATCCTCGGCAGGCCCATATTGGGACCGGCGGCGATCATCGGCCTAGTCACCTTCGCGGTCTGCACGGCGGGGACCGAGCTAGGCAAGCGCATCGGCGCTCGCTTCGAGCGTTGGGCGGGCTTGGCTGGAGGCGTCATCCTGATCGGACTCGGAATTAAGGCTTTGCTGTAACGCGGCCTTCAGGCAAGCGGGTCCTTCCAGAGGAGGGCGACGCTAGCCCTTCAGCTCGCTAAGCTTTACGGGTTGGGGTTCCTCGGGCTCTCCCTCGTTCTCTCGGAGCTGCTCGAGCAGCTCGCGTTCGTATTTAGTCAGTTTTTGAGGCACCTGGACAAGAAGTTTGAGGTAGAGGTCGCCGCGACGTCCGCCGGGAACAGGAACGCCTTCCTCGCGAATGCGAAGCATCTTGCCGTACTGGGCCCCGGCCGGCACGCTTACCTTGATCTTCTTGCCCTCGATGGTGTCGAAAGCGATTTCGCCGCCCAAGGCCGCCATCGTGAGACTGATGGGTATCGCGCAATACAGGTCCGCTCCGTCGCGCTCGAAATACTCATGGCTCCGTACGTGCATGAATACGTAGAGGTCACCGGGAGCGCCTCCGTTGGGACCCGCGTCGCCCTGGCCAGGAATGGAGACGCGTTTGCCATCCTCAACTCCAGGCGGGATAGTGACCTTGATCTTCATCTTTTTCTTAGCCAGACCCGAGCCGGCGCAATCGCGGCAAGGCTTCTCGATCACCGAGCCTTCGCCTCGGCAACTCGGGCAGGTCTGCGCTATCGAGAAAAAACCCGAACTCCGGCGCACCTGGCCCGAGCCCTGACAAGTAGGACAGACTCGCTTACCGGCGCCGTCCGCGCTCCCCGCGCCGTGGCATGTCTTGCAGGAATCATTCTTGGTATAAGCGATCTCCACGCTCGTTCCGAAGACGGCCTGCTCGAAGGAGAGCTCGAGATCGTAGCGGAGGTTGGCCCCCCGAGTCGTGTGCTCGCCGCCTCTGCTCCTGCCGTCCGTGCCGCCTCCACCGAAGAGGGAGTCGAAGATATTGGAAAAACCACCGAAGCCGCCGAAAATGTCTTCAAAGTCCTTGAATACCGAAGAGAAGTCCTGACCCGAGCCAGCACCACCCATGCCCTCGACGCCCGCGAAGCCGAATTGATCGTAGGTTTTGCGTTTTTGGTCGTCGCCAAGCACTTCATAGGCTTCCGTAGCCTCCTTGAAGCGCTCCTCTGCAGCCTTGTCCCCCGGATTCTTATCAGGATGGTTCTGTATCGCGAGGCGGCGATACGCCTTCTTGATATCGTCCTTGGTCGAGTCCTTCCCGACGCCGAGAACTTCATAGTAATCACGCTTGGCCAAATTCAACCTCAATCAAAGGTGTAGGCTCGAAGGCCGATGACGGAGAGCGAAAACGAAAAAAGGTCATTCGCCCTCCCCCCGCTCTCGAATCTCCGCCTATTTTTTCTCTTCGTCGTCGACGACGCGGTAGTCGACATCCTCCGCGCTTCCGGCCTTGCCGGAGGCGCCCGCATCGGCGTCGGCCGAGGCACCGGGGCCCGCTCCGCCTTCCCCTGACTGGACCCCTCCGGACCCGCCCTGCGGAGACGCATTCTTATAAATTTCCTCGGCGAGCTTGTAGGAAGCCTGCTTGAGAGCCTCGGTCTTGGCCTTCATCGCCTCGACGTCCTGACCCTCGAGGGCCTTCTTGAGATCGGCCGCAGCCGCCTCAATGGCCGCTCTATCGGAGGCTCCCACTTTATCGCCGTAATCCTTGAGGGACTTCTCAGTCGTGTACAGAAGTCCGTCAGCCTCGTTCCGGGCATCGGCGCGCTCCCGCTCGCGCTTATCCTCGGCGGCATGCGCCTCGGCCTCCTTGACCATCTTGTCGATCTGATCGTCGTTGAGCCCGCTCGAGGCCTCGATCCGAATCTTCTGCTCCTTGCCCGTACCGAGGTCCTTGGCGGAGACGTGGACGATGCCGTTGGCGTCTATATCGAAGGTGACCTCGACCTGGGGCACGCCTCGAGGCGCGGGAGGGATGCCGACGAGATCGAAGCGCCCTAGAGTGCGGTTCTGGCCGGCCATCTCGCGCTCTCCCTGAAGGACGTGGATCGAAACGGCGGTCTGGCCGTCCGCGGCGGTCGAAAAGATCTGGCTCTTGCGGCAGGGAATGGTGGTGTTGCGCGTAATGAGCCTGGTGAAGACACCGCCCAGAGTCTCGATGCCGAGGGAAAGAGGCGTAACGTCGAGGAGGAGGACGTCCTTGACCTCGCCGCCGAGTATGCCGCCTTGAATTGCGGCGCCGACGGCTACGGCTTCGTCGGGATTAACCCCCTTCGAGGGCTCCTTGCCGAAGAGATCCCGTACGATAGCCTGTACCTTCGGGATTCGAGTAGAACCCCCGACCAGGATCACCTCGTCGATCTGCGCGGCGGTAAGCCCGGCATCCGCAAGGGCCTTGGTGCAGGGGGTCTTGGAACGTTCGAGCAGGTCATCGATCATCCGCTCGAAAGCCGAGCGGGAGAGGGTTTTCTGGAGATGCTTGGGACCCGAGGCGTCGGCCGTTATGAAGGGCAGGTTAATCTCGGTCTGCTGGACGTTGGAAAGCTCGATCTTGGCCTTTTCCGCCGCCTCCTTGAGGCGTTGGAGGGCCATGCGATCCTGTGAAAGGTCGATCCCACTATCCTTCTTAAACTCGTCGACGAGCCACTGCATCACTCTCCGGTCGAAGTCGTCCCCGCCCAGATGGGTGTCGCCGTTCGTTGACTTGACCTCGAAGACGCCCTCGCCGAGTTCGAGGATTGAAATATCGAAGGTGCCTCCGCCCAAGTCGTAAACGGCGATGGTCTTTTCCTTCTTCTGATCCTTATTGTAGCCGAAGGCCAGGGAGGCCGCAGTCGGCTCATTAATGATACGCTTGACCTCCAGCCCGGCAATCTTGCCCGCGTCCTTGGTGGCCTGTCGCTGCGCATCGTTGAAATAGGCAGGTACCGTGATGACAGCCTCTCCGACCGTCTCGCCGAGATAATCCTCAGCCGTTTTCTTCATCTTCTGGAGAATGAAGGCTGAGACCTCCTGGGGGCTATAGCCTTTACCGGAGATATCGACGCGGACGTCCGAACCATTATCGACGACATGGTAGGGTACGAGCTTCGTCTCGTCAGTCACCTCCTGGTATCGACGGCCCATAAAACGCTTGATGGAATAGACCGTATTCTCCGGGTTGGTGATCATCTGATTCTTTGCCGGTTGTCCGACGACACGCTCGCCCTTGGGCGTAAAGCCTACAATGGAGGGAGTTGTACGCTGGCCCTCGGAATTGGCTATTACAACGGGCTCCCCGCCTTCCATGACCGCCACACAGGAATTGGTGGTGCCTAAGTCGATCCCTATTATTCTTCCCATATTATCTGCTCCTTCCTAATTCGCGTTAGTATCGGTGCCGTTAGCCTCAGCCGTGGCTTCCGTGGCGGCATCCCGGGTAGCAGCGGGCATACGTACCCTGACCTTGGCTGTCCTAAGGACCCTATCGTGGAGTCCATAGCCGGGGAGGAACTCTTCTGCCACGACCGCCTCCTCCCCGTCTTCGGGTCCCCCTTGAACCATGGCTACGGCTTCATGGTGATGCGGATCGAAGGGCTTACCTAGCGACTCGAAGCGGGAAAGGCCGTATTTAGACTGAAGCACTGAACCGAGCTGGCGCTTTATGAGCAGAACGCCGTCGTGGAGAACCGAGTAATCCTTCTGGATCTCGGCGCTCGCGATAGCGCGATCGAAATCATCCAATATGGGAATCAGGTCTCCCAGAAGGCTTGATACAGCATAGCGCTGGCCATCTTCTTTTTCTCGGGCCATCCGTTTGCGAAAATTGATGTCATCGGCCAGCTTTCTCAAGTATTTGTCGTTGACCGCGGTGAACTCTTTCCTCAACATCTCGAGTTCGGACTCAAGAGCGGCGATCTTATTCGAACGCTCATCCTCGGGCCTAGCCTCGGCCTCTTCGATAGCCCCTTCCGGATCCGCTTCGTCCGCTTGGCCCTCGGACAAGATTGAAGCCTCGACAGGCGAATCCTTTGGCTCGTCGTGAGTCTCCTCCTGCTTAATCGACATCTTTCCACCTAATTCGGGGCTTGGGTGGCCCTCTTGAAGTATCATTAAAATAATAACTAATATCCGATGACGTCAATACGAAATACCCCTTTCGGTAGTAGCATTATCTATTATCGAAGCTATTTGGAGGTTTCGGCATGATTATTGCTGTCATTTTCCTCGACATTCAACGTTCTCCTGCTTGACATTCGGGACTCAGGGCTTAGATTTCAAATACGGAGGTTAGGGTGCAGCTTCAGAAGCCAATGCTCATCGCGGAGCAACGCCAAAAACTCAGCCCTCAAATGATTCAATCGATTAAATTGATGGCGATGCCGCTTCAGGAGCTCAAAGAGCAGATCCAGGAAGAGATCGAGGCGAACCCGGCCCTAGAGATCGTATCCGATGCTTCCACCCTCTCATTGGAAAGCCTTCCCGAAGAGGAGTCGAGGGAGAGCGAGGAATCTTCCCCATTCGAGAACAGCTCTGATCCGGGCTTTTCCTCGTATTCGGGTTCGGACGAGGATTCGAGGAGGATGTTCATCGAAGGAGCGATTGCAAGGCCTGAAACCTTGCAGGAGCATCTGCTCTGGCAGCTTCGCCTCCAGCGTATCGACGAGGCCGAGCGCGCCATCGGCGAGGCTCTCATCCAGAACCTCGACGATGACGGCTTCCACAAGGAAAACCCCTACCTGCTCTTCCCTAGGATACCGAGGGCGGAGGTGGAGAGGGTCATGTCTTTAGTACGCGGCTTCGAGCCCACGGGAACATGCTGTTCCGACTTTCGCGAAAGTCTCCTCGTCCAGGCATCGCTCATGAACGAGGCCCCTGCGACGGCGATAGCCATTCTCCGTGAGCATTTGGATCTCCTCGAAAAAGGCAAGCATGCGGAGATACAGAAGCGCCTGAAGCTGACCGATCCGGAGCTTCAGGCTGCCCTCGGCTTAATCAAGAGCCTCGCGCCTTTCCCGGGCCGGGCCTATTCCACCGAGGAACCGCGCTATGTCCTACCCGACCTTCTGGTAAAGCTGAAAGACGGGGATTTGGTCATTGTGCTCAACGACGAGGAGATCCCGGTTCTCGGGATAGACCCCTTCTTCGATAATCTCGCCGTGCGCGCCGAGGCAGGGAGGAGGAGCGCCTCCAACGCCGGTGCCTCCCGCATAGAGGACGCTCCGCGTCCCAATACCGGCCCTCATCCCACTGACCGGGCGACAAGCGCCTATGTGCGGGACAACATCAAGCAGGCGAAGTTCTTCATCCGTTCGATACATCAGCGCAACCAGACCCTGCTCAAGGTCGCGCGCGCGGTGGTCGAGTTCCAGCGGGCATTTTTCGCCGAAGGCCCGAAACGACTTGCGCCCCTGACGCTGAAGGACGTGGCCGACGAGATCGGCGTCCATGAGACGACCGTCTCGCGCATCGCGAACCGCAAGTATATGCAGACGGACTGGGGCATCTTCGAGCTTCGATATTTCTTCACCAATTCCATCTCAGGCGCGGGCTCGCGGGGCTCGAGCTTCTCAAAAGAAGGAGTGAAGCAAGTCATAAAGGAAATCATCGAGGCCGAGGCCTCTATCCTCTCCGACCGCGATATAACCGAGGTGCTGGCTCGCAAGGGCATCAAGCTCGCGCGCCGCACCGTCGCCAAGTATCGCGGCGAGCTCGACCTCGGCTCATCCTTCGGTAGGAAGCGAGTCTAAGACGATCGATATAGTAAGGAGGCTCGAATGACTGTCGATGTTCGGTGCGTTCATTTCGAACTAAGCGAGAACAGTAGGGCTTATCTAGACGCCAAGGTAGAGAGGATCGGCTACGCGAAGGACATGATCGTCGACCTTATCTTCGTCATCACAAAAGACAAGGAATTCAAGCTCGAGGCAACGGTCAACTTCCGTTGGGGTCTCCAGGCTCATATGGAAGAACGAGACTTCGATTTGAATCCCGGCATCGACAAACTTATGGACAGGCTCGAACAGAAAATCTCGAAGGAGAAGGAGAAAGTACAGGAGCATAAATAGGCGTCAAAGGCGCGCGCCTGCCAATCCCCGCTCGATCGTCATTGCACCTCGGGCGCTTCCGTAGTAGACTCGCTCCGTGTCCGCCGATGAGAAGAAATTCACGGTCCTCGACCTCTTGAGCCTGGACCTGAAGGAGCAGAACGCCCTCGATCTGCGGTGCATCGGCGGTCGTAAGGGTCTATCCCGCGAGATAACTACGCCTGATCTCAATAGGCCTGGTCTCGCGCTGTCAGGCTTTTACGAATCCCATGCCTGGAACCGGCTGCAGATATTCGGTCGGGGCGAGAATGCCTATCTCAGGATGCTCGACGAGGCGGGAAGGACCGACAATCTCAAGAAGCTCTTCGAGTACCCGATGCCCTGCTGCATTTTCACCCATAATCTCACGCCGGGGAAGTCTTTCTTCGACGCCGCCGAAGCCGGGGATTGCCCTGTCCTTCAAACCGACCTTCCCTCCAGCGAGTTCTCGAGCAGGGTAATACGCGTGCTATCCGACATCTTCGCGCCCCAGACGACGATCCACGGCGTTCTCGTCGAGGTCTACGGTATCGGCATCCTGCTCATCGGAGATTCCGGCGTCGGTAAGAGCGAGACCGCCCTGGAGCTCATCGAGCGCGGCCACCGCCTCGTCGCGGACGACGTCGTTGACATCCGCTGCGTAAACGGTTCCATCCTCATGGGCCAGGGCGCCAACAAGGTAATCGGGCACCACATGGAGATACGCGGCTTGGGCATCATTAACGTGACCCACCTCTTCGGCGTCGGCGCCATTAGGGACAAGAAGCAGATACAGCTCGTATGCGGTCTAGAAGAATGGGATTCCAATAAGGTTTACGACCGGATCGGCACTGAGGAGCTCACGGCAGAAATACTCGGCGTTCGGATCGCCAAGCTGGAAATCCCGGTCAAACCGGGCCGGAATATTCCCATCATCATCGAAACAGCGGCCATGAATGAGCGCCTAAAGAAAATGGGCTACCATTCCGCGAAGGAATTCAATCAAAACGTGCTCCGTTGGCTGGAGAGTGAAAACGCGCGGGCCTTGTATTTCAACAGGGATGATTATCTTTGAGGAAGCAGCGATGACCGAGTTGACGGTAAGCATCAAGAACCGGGCGGGCATTCATGCCCGCCCGGCGGCGCTCATTGTGCAGACAGCAAGCAAATACGCCTCGAGCATCTGGCTCGAAAAGGGCTCGGACCGAATTAACGCCAAATCGATCATGGGCATCATCACGCTCGGCGCGAGCTTCGGCACCCCGCTGCGAATACTTGCGGAGGGCAAGGACGAGGAAGCCGCCGCTACAGCCATCCAAGCCCTCTTCGAGTCGCGCTTCGAAGAGGATTAATCCGGATCTACGATCGCGATGGCCGGCCCTTTAGCCCCGCGCGGACGCTACCTTCCCGAGATCTTATCGGTCCTCATAGTCTACGGCCTGATCTCCCTCGGCGCGTACGCTTTCGCCGCTTCCGTCCTCGCCGGCGCCCCTTCCTTCCCCGATCTATACGAGCGCCTCCCCGTAGCGCTTCTCGCCGTGCTCCCCGCGGCTCTCATCGTACTCCTTATCGTCCGAATACGGGACCTCGTAGTCGATATTAGGGCCCGTCGTTACGGTTCGCGTCTCAGGCTGAGGCTTTGGGGCCTTTTCCTCCTCGCTGTAGCCGCCGCCTCCCTGCCGCAGGGACTCTTCCTTTTCCGGCTCGCCTATGCGGCCCAGTCTTATTCTTCTTCTGCCGAGCTGCGCGAGGCTCTATCCGACGGCCTGACTCTGGCCCATGCATGGTATGCCGAGGAGATCAGTCGTATTGAAAGAGAGGCTGAAGATCTCACCGAAATGTATTCGGTAGGCGGCGTCACGGCCGCGAAGCTTCTTGTCGGGCTTAAGGCGCACGAGCCTCGCATGGAAGCCCTCGAACTCTTTTCAGGCGGCCTAAGCGCCGACTTCTCCGGCCCTGTCCTGGCGAGGCTCGCTGCCCCTCCCTCACTGCCATCTATAGGGATGGGTGGGCACATCCTCCCGACCTTCTCTTCAGGCGATGCGACTATCGTTCGGTACGCCGTTTCCCTGGCCTCTTCGGGCAGGAGGGACGCCTTCGCCGTCCTTAGCCTACGGATGCCTCCGGGGCTCGCCGGCGCCACGGCCTCCCTGGATCGAGCCGAGCGTACGGCGAGCTTCCTCGCGCCCTTCTCGGCGAAGTGGGCGAGCCTTTTGGCGCTTCTGTATTTCTTCCTCGTCCTGCCCCTCCTCCTCTTGGCAGTATTATTAGGAGGCGCGGCGGCCGACCTCGTCGCCGAACCCCTCGTAAACCTCGAAGCCGCAACGCGACGCGTCGCGGCCGGGGATTTCGGCGTGAGGCTCATCGTAAAGCCCGGCGATGAAACGGGCCGATTAGTCGCATCATTCAATAGAATGCTCGCGGAAATCGAACGATCGCGGTCGGACGAGCTTCGCAAGGAGAAGCTCGACGCGTGGAAAGACATCGCGCAGCGTCTCGCGCACGAACTCAAGAATCCGCTTACGCCGATACGTCTCGCCGCCGAGCGCGTGCTTCGACGCTGGAAGTCCGATCCGTCGCTCGCGGCACCCATCATAGAGGGATCCATGCTCGCGATCGTCGAGGAGGTCGAGGGCATGGACGCGCTCCTGAGCGACTTTCGGGCCTTCGCTTCCCTCCCCGAGCCCCAAAGGGACTGGACCGAGCTATCGGGTCTCGTCTCCGATTCCGTAGCGCTTTACGCCGCCTCTTATCCCGGGGTCCGCTTCAGCCTCGACAGGTTGCCGGCTGGGCTGACTCTCCGCATCGACCGAGCGACGATGAAACGAGCGCTCGGGAACCTCCTCGCCAATGCGATCGACGCGATGGACGGACAAGGAGAGATCGAAATCGGGGCCGATCTTGTTAAGGCAGCCGATTCACGTTATTGTAGGCTCAAGATTCGCGACACCGGACGCGGTATTCCCGTGTCGCTCGGCGAGAAGGTCTTCATGCCGTATTTCACGACCAAGAGCGCGGGTACGGGCCTCGGCCTATCGATAGTCGAACGCATCGTCGCGGAGCACGGCGGCGCTATTCGATTCGAGTCCGAAGAGGGGGCCGGTACTACGTTCTATATCGATCTGCCGATGGATAGATGACTCCCGGGAATGCAAGGGTATCGGAAAAGCTCCGCGGCTTTTTCGAAACCGCCGTAATCCGGGCAATTTCGCAGAAAACCCTCGGGTTTTCGAGTAATCGCTTGGAGGGCAGCGCGAGATGGCGACCATTCTCGTAATCGACGACGAGCCCGGCATCCGATCCACGGTTCGGGACATCCTCGAGGACGAGGGTCATTCCGTCATAGTAGCCGGAGATGCTGTCGTCGGCCTGGAGGAGATGGATGCCCACCGGCCCGACCTTGCAGTGCTTGATATTTGGCTGCCCAGGATGGGCGGCCTTGACGTCTTGGCCGAAATGAAGAAACGCAGGCCCGAGATGGAAATCCTCGTGGTCTCGGGCCACGGTACGATAGATATGGCAGTCCGAGCCCTCAAGCTTGGAGCCTTCGACTTCATAGAAAAGCCGCTTTCTATGGACCGCCTCCTTACCGCGGCGCGCAATGCCCTCGAGATCGGCGAGCTTAGGCGGGAGAATCGCGACCTGAAGCGCGCGGCTTCCTCCTCGATCGATTCCGAGCCCATCATCGGATCCTCGCCCGCCATAGCCGAAGTGCGCTCCTTGATAGAACAGGCCGCGCCGAGCGATGCGCGCATCCTCATCACCGGCGAGAACGGCACAGGAAAGGAGCTGGTCGCAAGATCTATCCACGCGAAGGGCAAGCGCTCCAAAAGGCCTTTCATCGAGGTCAATTGCGCGGCGATCCCGGATACTCTGCTCGAAAGTGAGCTCTTCGGCCACGAAAAAGGCGCCTTCACCGACGCGGTATCGCGCCGCGCCGGCAGGTTCGAAGCGGCCGACGGCGGTACCCTTTTCCTCGACGAAGTCGCCGACCTCTCCATATCCGCCCAAGCCAAGGTGCTGCGCGTCCTCCAAGAAATGCGATTCGAGCGATTAGGCGGAGAGAAGACGATCTCCGTCGATGTTCGCGTGGTTGCGGCGACCAACAAGGATATCCGCGAAGAGATCGCTGCCGGCCGTTTCCGGGAAGACTTGTATTTCCGGCTCGCGGTCGTCCCGATACATATGCCTCCCCTGCGCGCGCGCCGGGAGGATTTGCCCGAGCTCTGCCGTCATTTTCTGGCCAAGGCAGCCTCAGCGGGCGCCCCGGAACGCGAGATATCGCCCGAGGCGTTCGTCCTGCTCGCCGCGCGCAGCTGGCCGGGCAACGTACGCGAACTCGCCAACTTCATCGAGCGGCTCGCGGTGATGAGCAACGAGCGTCTCGTGTCCGCCGAAACCGTATCTCGCATTTTGAGCGAAGGGGCGCGGGAGAAGCCCGCGCCCCTCGTCGCGCGGCGTTATGGTTCCTTGGCCCTGGCCGAGGCCAAAGAACTCTTCGAGCGGGACTATCTTGCGGAAAAACTCCGGGAGTGCGACTATAACGTCGTCAGGGCGGCCGACGCTTCGGGCATCCATCCGAGCGGCCTCCATGCCAAGATCAAGAAATTCGGGATAGAGCAGGAAAGATGAAGACGCTTACGGCCCGCCAAAAGGAAGTGCTCGACTTCATCTCTTCGTTTCTCGATGGTCACGCTTATCCCCCTACTATTCGCGAGATCGCTGAAAGCTTCTCGATGTCCGTCAAGGGCGCCTACGACCATGTCAAGGCCCTTGAAAAGAAAGGCTTCCTGAGGCTCGGAGAAAACCGCTCGCGGGCCCTCGAACTGCTGCGACGCGACAAGCCCGAGCGATCGGTCGTCGAACTTCCCCTGCTCGGAACGGTGGCGGCCGGAAAGCCGATAACCGCCGACGAGAACTATTCGGGCGTCGTCCACGTGCCTGCCGACATCGTAAGGACGGCTGCCTGCTTCGCCCTCTCGGTACGGGGCGACAGCATGAAAGACGTCGGTATTTTCCATGGCGATATTGCAGTCATCGAGCAGCGGCAAACCGCCGATAACGGCGAAATCGTGGTGGCTATGATCGACGATGCGGTTACCCTCAAGCGCTTCTTCCGCGAGAACAACCGCGTCAAGCTGATGGCCGAAAACAGCGCCTATGCTCCGATCTATACGCAGGACGTGCGGATACTGGGCCGCCTGCGCGGCATAATTCGAAAGTACTAGGGGCTCATGAAGATCGAAAGCGCGTACTTGCTCGCCGGTCCCGAGACGGGAAAGCGCGCCGCTTTCGTCTCCGAGCTCCGCGCCTCCATCGCCGCCGCCGATGGCTCCTCGCCCGAGGAGCACCGCGCCTATGTTTCCGAAACCGGCGTCGGCGAGATTATAGACCTCCTTCGCAACGGCTCGCTCTTCTCCTCACAGAGGATCGTGGAATACCGAGGCGTCGAGCTCGTCAAGGGCAAGGAAGACCTTGGCGCGCTCTCGGCCTACCTTTCCGCGCCAGCCCCAGACGCCGTCCTCCTCCTCGTGACCGAGGCCTTTTACGCCGACAGGGCCCTTGAGGAGGCAGTAGGCAAGGATCGCAAGCGGACTTTTTTCGAAATGTTCGAGAGCGAGAAGCCGCGGTGGGTCGAGAAGAAACTGCGCGAGCTCGGTCTCTCGATTGAGGAAGGCGGCGTCGCGGCCCTCCTCGAGCTCGTCGAGAACGAGTCGGGCGCGCTCGACGCTGCCTGCAGTCGTCTGGCCGTGGCGTTCCCGCGCGGAGTCACCCTCGGCGAGGAGGACGTAGAGGCCGCGATCACGCGCAACAAGCAGGAGGATGCCTTTAGCCTCTTCGAGCGCGTCGCGACGGGCGGTCTTGAGGAGGCCCTCGAAACCCTCGAGGCGGTTCTCGCCGACCGCAGGGGCGATGCGGTGCAAATAATCTCGGCCCTGCTTTGGAGTTTTCGTCGATTGATAAGGCTGCATAGCCTTTTAATCGAAGGCGAAAGCCTCGAATCGGCGTGCATGAAGCTCCAGATGCGCAGCAAGGCGCTTCAGCGGCAGAGCGCGGCGGCCGTGCGCAGGTACCCGCTGACCGAATGCGAGCGCATCGTCATGCTTGCGTCGGCCTTCGACGCGAAGGCGCGGAGCATGGGCTCCGGCTTTGAGCGCATACTACTCCAGCTCTTCGTCTATGGCATCATGGCGAAGAAAGGCAGACTCGAGATAGGCATAGCGGCGTCTTAACCTCGTCTGAGAGTCCGCCTCTCCCGGCGTTAGATTTCCTCGATGACCGCTTGGTAAAATCCGCGGGATCGTCCATCATCGGCTAATGCCCGACCCCGGCGAAGCGCCTATTAGGCAAACGTATCCGCTCGATGAAGTCCTTGGTTCCCTGCGGCGTCGATATATCCACCCAGAAATACCGCTTCCTGCAAGCGAGCGATGTGAATTCCTTCCCAGATTTCTCCTTCCCGGTCGCCGATGCGCCGGACCTTCCCATGATCGACAGCGATTTCGGATCCGCGAGTTGGATGCTTGCATAGTGCCTATTGATCGCTCCTCTCGAGTCCTTAAGCATCGCGAAGATTTTCGCGACTAGGGCTCGCCTAAGCTCCTCGGCGGTGGCGTATTTATTGGCAAGGCAACAAAAATACGCATTTGCTTCCGTTAAGTTGCCTTCCACGTCGATATAGGCCGCCACCTTATTCCTGAACCTCTCACATAGCCAGGTTCCGATAATCTTTCCAAGGGAATGCGTGACGATAACAATGGGGTACCCGGCGGAAACCGTATCGATCAGATCTCCTAGCAAGCTCGCGGCATTTCGGATGCCCATGAGCCGATCTACCGGGGGCGAAGCGCCGAAGCCGGGGATATCCGGCGCGTAGAGATCGTTTGCAGGAAGCAATGCGGAGGAAAAGGCTTCTTGGAATATCCGGCCGCAACCCCCGTAGCCGTGGACAAACCAAATATCGCGTTTCGAGGTGGGAACCTCGAAGAGCCTTAGGAAAATTCCGTTTAGTATCTTTATTTTCGTCAACGGCCCGAGTCGCTCTAATCGATCCGATCAGGCTCCCTATACCTCTGCGATTACTACCTCGTAGGGTTTTAGCACGATTCCTTCGGCTTTAAGCGCGGTTCCTCCCGCCCGAGCGGTTCCTAGGACTACGCGCCCCGGAGCTCCCTGCGAAATCGCCCTCGGCTGCGAAGCAAAATTGATCAGGACCAGGATACTTTCGCACGATGCGGCCCTCCGCGTGTACGCTAGCACGTCGACATCAAGATCGAGGAAGGTGATGCTCCCCTCGTGGAGGGCTGCCTTGGCGCGGCGCAGCGCGATCAGAGACTTGTACCACGAGAGCAGGGAAGCCGGATCGGTCTCCTGCGTTGCCACGTTGCGCGATCGATAATCGCGATTGATGGGCAGCCAAGGTTTGGCCGTGCTGAAACCCGCGTTCTCGCCGCCGGTCCATTGCATCGGCGTGCGCTCGGGATCACGGCCCAGGCCGCGGAGTGGCCATGTAGCTATGCCGAGCGGATCGCGCAGGGCTGCACGTGGGAAGGGATAGCAGGTCATGCCGATCTCCTCGCCATAATAGATGAAGGGCGTCCCGCGCAAGGTGAGAAGCATGGCCGCGGCGACACGGGCCCGTGCCTCGGTCTCGGCCTCGGAGCTCGCGCCTCCGAAGCGTCGCCCGCGATAGCGCCATGCATGCCGTGGCTGATCGTGGTTGCTCAAGGTGAAATTAGGCCAGGCGCCATCGGGCAGCGCAGCGTACCAGCGCTCGGCCGATTCGCGAAAGTTCCGGGCGCCCCATTTCTCGTAGAGAAACTCGAAGTTGAAGGCCAAGTGCAGCTCGTCGTCGTGCTTCCCGTAGCAGGAGGCGGCGAGCAGCCTGTCCTGCCCATGAGTCTCGCCTATAAGGACGCGTTCGCCGGCGGCATCGGCCACGGCGCGCATTTCCTTGAAGACTTCGTGTACTTCAGGTCGGTTTCTATCATAAATGTGCTTTTGGAAAAAATCGGGATTCGCCTTGGAGGAAAAGGGGTTGGAGCGGAGCTCGGAATCCTTGAAATAGCCGGTAGCGACATCGAGACGGAACCCATCCACGCCAAGGGCGTACCAAAAACGCATTATGTCGTAGAAAGCCTCGCGCAGCTCGTCATTGCGCCAGTTGAATTCAGGCTGGTACTTCGTAAAGGTCCCGAGATATCGCTCTCCGGTAGCGAGATTGGGATGCCAGGCGCTGCCGAGCTCGAAGATGGCCGTCCAATTGTTGGGAGGCCGTCCGGTTTCGGGCACCCAGAGATACCAGTCATGCTTGGGCGAATCTTTGGACGACCGAGCCTCGAAGAACCAGGGATGCTCGTCCGAGCTATGGTTGGCCACGAGGTCGAGGACTATCCTGATCCCTCGAGTCTTAGCGTCGGACAGGAGGGTCCTTAGGTCGTCCAAGGTGCCGAACATCGGGTCTACGTCGCGATAATCCGATACGTCGTAACCGAAATCCTTCATCGGGCTCTTGAAAAAGGGAGAGATCCAGAGCACATCGACGCCCAAGTCCACAAGGTATCCGAGCTTGTTTCTTATCCCTTGAAGATCGCCTATGCCGTCCTCGTTGGAATCAGCGAAGCTTCTTGGGTAAATTTGATAGAATACAGCGTCTTCCCACCAGTGCCGCATGCCTTGCCCTCCCAGGAACCGCCGTCCGCCTCAGTCGAGGATGACTTCTATGTCGATATCCCGCGCCACGCGCGCCTGACAGGCCAGACGGCAGTCCGCGGATCGACGCCCGGCTGCGAGCCGCTCGGCCTCGAGCGCTCCGACCGGCGAGAGCCCGCTCTCGCCGGAGAGCACGCGCACCGCGCAGGTTCCGCAGATGGCCTTGCCCCCGCAATCATGTCGTATCCGCACTCCCGCGACGAGGAGGGAATTGAGGATCGATACGGCCGGATTGGAATCTAGTTCGGCCGGAAGCCCATCCCTCCCCCGCCTATTGGCGACCTTCACGCGCGCCATGGTCGCCCTAGACCGCGAAAGTCACGCGATTGCGTCCATCCTGCTTGGACGCGTATAACGCGTGGTCGGCCCTGTCGATAAGGGACTTGCCCGAAATATCGCGCGAGGGATCGAACTGGGCGACGCCGAGCGAGACGGTAACGGCGAGACTCTTGCCTTCGTAGTTGGTGGGCGTCGCCTCGACGCTCGCGCGCACCCGTTCGGCCGCTTGGAGGGCGCGATCCCCGTCGGTCTCGTGCAGGAGGAGACAGAACTCCTCGCCGCCATAGCGGGCGGCGAGGTCGTTGCCGCGGACGTTCGACTGTATGACGCGCGCGACCTGCTTGAGCACCGCGTCGCCGCATGAATGACCGTGGGTATCGTTGAATTTCTTGAAGAAATCGATATCAATCATAACGACGGAGAGAGGCTTCGAGGAATTAGTGGATTCTGCCATGCTCTCGAGCAACATCGTATAGAAATAATGCTTCATCTTTAGGCGAGTCATCATATCGGTCGTGGTCATCTCGAAGAGAAAGGCATTATTGATCGCGACCGCCGCCAGACCGGCGAGATTGAGCGCATACTCGCGCTCGTAGACGTCGAAGCCCTCCTCGCCGATCTTCTCGCCCATGACCAGAAGCCCATTGACGGCTCCCTTGGCCTTGAGGGGCACGATTAGGCTTGGTCCAAGAGAGGCTATGCCCTCGAAACCGGCGAAGGATCCGATCCGTTGGCGTAGGTCTTCGAGAGTATAGCAGCCGTATTGATGGGTGAAGAGTTTGATGACCGGACTATCCTCGGCGATCGAATAATCTACGCCGTGCTGGATCTCGAAGCCCTTGTAATTTCGGTGTAGACTGAAGCGAGTGGCATCGAGACTTTTCTTGGCCAAGATGCCCGCTTTAAGCACTTTCATCTGCCCCATTACGTTGAACAGGATCGCGTCGATGAGAATGTGATAATCTAGCATGGAATTGAGGCTTTTCGATACCTCGAGCAATTGGCGTAGATCGAAGACCTGTTTCTCGTATTCTTGCCGGAGGATTTCGAATTCCGATGCATCAGCCATGGTCTTGGGACGCCTCCAGTCGAACTGGTTGAAGTATAAACCTGCGTCGACTCCGATGCCAGCCGCGTCAGCTAGCGTCGCGAGCCTCTCGCACGCCGTTCTCGAAAAGCTCGACGCCCGGATGGTCCCGGGAGCCCCGTCTTCGCCCCGGATGATTCTCCGCGATAAGGAAGGCCTCGGGATGCGGCATTAGGCCGAACACGCGGCCGGACGGATCGCAGATGCCTGCGATCGCGCGCTCCGAGCCGTTCGGCCCTTCGTCTCGATAACGAACCGCGACGAGGCCGTCGGCCTCGAGCGCCGCGAGGGTCGCCTCGTCGCGCGCGACGAATCGGCCTTCTCCGTGCCGAACCGGGAGGAGGCGGCCCGCGAGTCCCCTGGTCCAAAGACAGCGGCTCGCCGTTTCGAATTCTACGGGGTACCATCCATCCACGAAACGGCCGGACGCGTTCTGAATGAGGGAAACCTCGCGTCCCCATCTACCGTCGCGATTGGGCAGCAAGCCTATCCTTACGAGAGCCTGGAAACCATTGCATACGCCGATCACGAAGCCGCCGTCGGCGATGAAGCGTTCCAGCGTAGGCCTCAACGTCCTTCTGCAGAGGAGAGCCAGGACCTGACCCGAGCCCAGATGATCGCCAAAGGAGAAGCCGCCGGGAAAGGCGAGGATGCGGGCATCCATGAGCCGCTCGGGATCGGCCACGAGATCGCCGATGTGAAACCTTTCGGGCTTGGCGCCTGCCAGCCTCAGCGCCTCCGCGAGTTCCTCATCCGCGTTGATTCCATAGCCAGAGAGGACGATCGCCTTGAGTTCCATGGTTCCTCTCTTTACGCTATGGGCGTTTTGTAGGCGCGTTCGATCTCGTCCAAGCCTGCGTCCAGAATCATGACCCCGCCGAGCCGGACTCGCAACCTCGGCTCCGCGGTCGTTTCCCCGATGAGAGCGACGGGCAAACCCGCAATGCTTCGCTCGAAGCGTTCGCGATCCTCACGCCGGATCGAGACGAGGAATCGGCCCGTATCCTCCGCGAAAAGCAAGGCGGCCCTATCGGAATACCCAGTCTCGCGGCCGGAAGGTCGCATTTCCCTTTGACGCGGCATCTCGTCGAGTTGCAGCTCAGCTCCCAGGCGGCCTCCAAGGCAGGATTCGGCCAGGGCGACCGCGAGGCCGCCATCCGAGAGATCGTGACAGGAACGGAGGACGCGGCCGCTGATCGCATGCGCGATCGCGCGGTAGACGGGAAAGTGTTCATCCGGAGCGCAGACGGGGCAGGGTCCGAGGAGGCTGACCGGCGAAGGACTTCGGCCCCTCTGTGCGGCCAGCGCGCGCTCGAGCGTAGATGCGCCGAGAAGGCCGCTCGTCGCGCCGACGATGTATAAAAGCTCGCCGTTCGCGAGGAAGTCGGTGGAGCTCGCCTTGCGGACGTCGTCGATGATGCCGACCAAGGTGATGAGGAGGGTGGGTGCCACTGAGATGCGCCTCCCTCCGGCGAAGGCATCGTTCTTCATCGAGTCCTTGCCCGAGATCAGGGGGAGGCCGTAGGCGATACAAGCCTCCTTGAGCGCCTCGCAAGCCCGGACGAGCTGAGCGAGCTTATAGGCCCCGTCGGGATTGGAAGGCGACTCGACGGGATCGGGCCAGCAGAAGTTGTCCAGGGCCACCGCGCCCTCGGGATTTCCTCCGAGGGCGATATGGGCGCGATAGGCTTCGTCGACTGCCGCGAGCGCCATCGCGCGCGCGTCTCGTGATGACAGTCGCGGGCAGATGCCATGGGTCACGGTGAGACCGCGCCAGGAATCGTATAGCGGTTTGAGTACCCCGCCATCGCTCGGCGCATCGCGGCCGAGGCCCGTGAAAGGCTTCTCGATGGATATGCCCTTCACTTCGTGGTCGTATTGCCTGACGAGGTCTTCTTTCGAGGCGACGTCGGGATCGGCCAGGACCGACAGGAGGGTGGGCGTCCAGTCGTCACGATCCTCGAGCGGAGAGGATGCGAATGAAGGAGGGATCCATCGCGCCGGCAGCCGCATCGTCGGGAGGCCGCGGTGCAGGAATTCCATGCCGACGAGGCAGACGGTCCTACCGCGGTAAGTCGCCTCAACCTGGCCCGAAGCCGTGAACTCCCCGACGACGGTCGCTTCCACGCCACGTCTCGCCGCGAGCTTGAGGAGCCCCTCCAAGGACTCGGGCCTAACGGCGAGGCTCATCCTCTCCTGGCTCTCCGAGACGAGGATTTCCCAGGGAGACAGGCCGGGATACTTCAGGGGACATTTATCGAGGTCGATCCGCACTCCGCCCGACGACTCGGCCATCTCGCAGAGACTCGACGAGAGCCCGCCTGCCCCATTGTCGGTTATGCCCGAGTATAGTCCCGCGTCGCGGGCGTCAATGAGGAAGTCGCTCATCCGCTTTTGCGTTATCGGATCACCGATTTGCACCGCGGAGCTGGGACTGGCTTCGTCCATGGCGAGGCTTGAGAAGGTCGCGCCGTGAATGCCGTCCTTGCCTATCCGCCCGCCGACCATGACGGAGAGCATCCCCGGACGGATTGACTTCTCCCAGGATGGAGCCCCGCGCACTTCCATAGGCATGATGCCGCCCGTACCGCAGAACACGAGGGGCTTACCCAAGTAGCCTTCGTCGAATACGAAGGCGCCCGCGACTACCGGAATGCCCGACTGGTTGCCGCCGTCGACGATGCCTTTATGCACACCGGCTAGGAGCTCACGGGGAACTATGAGGCCCGCGGGGACTTCCTCGTCGGGGATCGAGGGAGGGGCGAAACAGAGGACGTCGGTATTAAAGAGGGGACCTGCGCCGATGCCAGTGCCCAAAATATCGCGATTGACTCCGACGATGCCCGTTATCGACCCGCCGTAAGGATCGAGGGCCGAAGGCGAGTTGTGCGTCTCGGCCTTCACGCAGACGGCATGCTCCGCGTCGAACTTGAAGACGCCCGCGTTGTCGGTGAACACGGATAGAAGATCGGGTCTTAAGGGCGCGAGTTCCTCTGTGGTCGAGCGGATGAAGGTCTTGAACAGAGAATCTATTTCGCGAGGGGATTCGCCGGCTTCCGAGTATTCTATCTCGGCATTGAAAATCTTGTGCTTGCAATGCTCGCTCCAGGTCTGTGCGATCATTTCGATTTCGACGTCCGTTACCTCTGTAGTCAGTCCGGAGGCGGCGCGGAGGGCTTTTATCGCTGGAGCGGCGAAGTAGGCTTTTATGGCCTTCATTTCGGCCAGGCTCAGCGCGAGAAGCCGCTTCGAAGAAAAGGCTTCGAGGCCCTCGTCGTCCAGCGCGCCGAGATCGAAGCGCTTAGGCTCCGGGTCGTCCGCGAGCGATACGGCGGGATAAGGATCGGGCAGGCGGGCCCCGTCTTCCCATTCCCCCCTCGAAATGAAGATCGCCGATTGCACGAGAGGGTTCCAAAGTACCGAAAACGCGCGTTGCACGACCTCGAGGGAAGATTGCCGGGCCGTCACTACGTAAAGACAGGCAGTCTGAACGAGATGGTCCCCTCCCGACCTTTCGCATCCGGCAATAGCGATGGCCTCGCTCGCCGTGAATGCGAGAGTGTCGGTGACGCCTGGACGATAGGCTATCTCGACGAGCCAGTCCCATCCGCCCATGGAAGGCAGGGCTGGCAGAGGAGATACAGTTACGAATTGAGTGACTTGATCGCAAAAGAGCTCTTCCGCAGTCGCCCGAGGCAGGGGAAAGTCGACCAGGATTACGTCGGCGACAATGACCGATACGCTCCTGCCAAGGAAGCGCTCGAGGCGTTTTGACGGCACCGCGCCTCTCCCGTCGAGGCCGGGTCGGGAATAGCAGGTCTCGATGCGCATGGAGCACTCTACAGAAAGCCTCGTGGCCAGTCAATACTTGTGTGGACTCGCCGGTCATGATCCGCTAATAGAGCAGCTTGATATCCTCCTGGTCTTTTTTATGCTTCATTTTTATATAGAGCGAGCCCATTTCTTTTTTATAGAGATATCCCGAGGCATCGTAGCTTTCGAACTCGTTGTCCGGGCTGTAATCGATGTCGTAAAGCTGGATATCGGTAAAAGGCTTGACCCCATAGAAGGTCAAATAGTGCGAACGGCCGGCGGGGAAGGCAGCAGTGAACACGTAACGCGCCGAGTTCGCCTGGACAACGAGCGAGGGAGAGCAAGTCCAGGCCCAGAAGCCTGGCATTATATCGCGATAGAAAGAGACTTCATGCGGGTAATACGGGTTGTCGGCGACGAGAGAGTAGAGCTCTTCGGGTGCAATGGCTCCTATTCGCTGCTCGATCGTAGCGCCGCGGACTACGACACGCGCCGGCGCGAAGCCTTGCGCATCAGAAAGCCCCCAAACACCCTCGACGAGTCCCTGGCCTACGCCAACTATGGCAGGCTTGGCTTTAGCAGTCCCGTAGGCTACCAGTAAGCGGCCCGCGAGTAGGCAGGTCCTTATATCGCTGGAGCCATCCGCCTCGGTGACCAAGACAAATCCATTCGGGGCCGCACGCGCTGCGGCAACGATAGACTCGGCTGCAGCGGAGGCAGCGCGGCAAGGATTGTCTTCATCCTTAAGCCCAAGCAGCGATTTCCCATCTAGGGCACAACCAAGATAGCCTACCGCCTGCCCGATCGTTAGCTTGGAAGGGTCTACCCCCGCGAAATACTTGAAAGCGCCCTGAGCGAGCGAAGCCGGTCCCCGATCAAGGAGGAAACTCAAGAGCCCGTCTTTCTCAAAGATCGACGGCGAATTATCTGCGACCAATTGGGCAAGACGCTTCGATTCGGCGAGATCGGCGACCTGCAAGGCGCTCATCTTACGCACAAGATCTCCAAGGTAGGGTGCGGATAGGTAGCTTAAATCGTCTCTCCACTTGTCTTTCGCGCCCCGCACGCGTGAGAGGGAATCCTGAAACGTGCCTCGCGCGAGGGACTCGGCGAGATATGCTGTAAGAGCCTTTTCGGAAAAACCAGGAAGGCCGTCGAGACCTTTCCAGGTTATCTTGTCGGGGTCGAAGCGCGTCGAGGATAAGCCGGACCAGACCTCGTCCCTCCACGCCGCGATTTCGGCCTTGAAAGCCTCGGCCTCCTTCGGAGCCTGGGCGACTAGCCTTTCGGGCGCAGCCGCCTCGTCCTGTTTGGGCGGGGAGGACGAAATCCTCTGGAGGGCCAAGCCGGTATCCCCCGGTCGCAAAGAAATAAATCCGGCAGCTTCGTCAAGACTGCTTTCGGACAGGCTGACCTCGTATGACGAGTCTTTCATTTCGATACGACGCTGGCCGTTCTCCTCCAGGAAACGGGTTGAGGAAGCAGGAGCGAGCCGCACCCGAACCTCGGCAATGCCGTCTGGGGCTGAGACGCTTATACCGAAGCGATCGGGCGGACCTTTGTCTACCACAGCCCTGAGTTCGACTCCGGAAGAAAATTGGATACTTATGCCATTGGGAATCTTGCCTATCGACGCCAGCGCAAGGGTAGTTGTGGCGCCGCCCGTATCGACGCTCTCCGCAACGGATTTCGGCGAGATCAAGAATGCGAGGCCCGAAAAGGAGAGCCGAAGAGAAACGGGAGTCGTACCCGCTTTCCCATGGACGGCTCTCGGGTAGGAGGCGCTGACAGCGAGAGGACCTATTTTTTCGGATATGCCCGGACCCTTCGAGAATTGCACGAGGACAATTAGCACGAATAGGCAGCAATAGAGAAAAACAAGGCCGAGGGCCCGCCTGAAGGCTCCGTTTTGCATTGCGGATATGGACTATAGCTGGTAACAGGGCCTTGTGCAACCTTGTATAATGGATACCGCGCAGGATAGTATCGAGCGCCTTGTCAGGAAGCGGAATCGGGGAGCGGAATAGAATGGAGTTCGAGCACCGGAGACGTGACGGATCGTCAAGATCGGATTTTTCGCGAATACTTCTGCGACTGGCGACCGTTGCGGCCGTAATGGCCGCCGTCCTTGCGCTTTCGCTTCTTGCCGCATGCGCCGGAACGCCAAAGCCCGCGACGACGGCGGCTTCGGTCAAACGCCCTGCGAACGAACCGGGTCGCGAACAAAAGCGCATCCAGGGCGTCGAAGCGGCGGCAGCGCTTTTGAACAAGGGCGATGCCTCGGCGGCAGCCGACGAACTAGGCGCTATGGCTGCGGCCTCCCCGAAGGATAGCGATCTCAAGCTTGCCCAGGCCGCGGCTCTCGTATCGGCCGGGAAGCTGGATCAGGCCAAGACATGCGTCGACTCCATCCTCGCGGTTGAACCCGCCAACCCCCGCGCCCTCACGATGGGTGCCGAACTCGCGCGATTCGGGGATGACGACAAAGCCAGACGTTCCTACTTGGATCGAGCCCTCGCTGCCGCACCGGCCGATGCGGACGTACTCAGCGCCTGGGGGGATTATTACCTGGAGGGGCAATCCTGGGCTCGGGCCGACGATTCCTTCCGGCGCGCCCTCGTAGCCGATCCGAAGAACGTCGATGCGATGCTCGGGCTCGGACGTGCGCTTTACCGCGAGGCCAGGTATCCGGAGTCGGAAGCCGAACTCTCCGCGGCCATCGCGCTGGAACCAGCCTCCCCTCTCGCCTACTCGGACAGGAGCCGCGCGAGGTATGAGCAGGGGAAATACAAGGAAGCCGAGGAAGACCTCGATGCCGCCGTATCCATGGCCCCGGACCAATCTTGGCTCTATCTCGATCGGGGGCGATTCCGCTTGGACAAAGGCGATAAAGCAGGCGCCAAGACCGACTTCGACAAGGCCATAACCCTCGATCCAGGATACTTCCTTTCATATGTATACCGGGGCGGTATTCTCGAGGAGACAGGAAACGATACCGCGGCGCTCGACGATTACCGCAAGGTTACCGAGCTCTACCCCGATTATTGGTACGCCTTCGAATCCGCGGGAGCCGCGGCCTTTCGCCTAGGGCTTTGGACGGAGTCCGCCATCGATTTCAAGCGCGCCTACGCCTCATCCTCCGCACGCTACGAATACGCAATCGCCTCCGCTCTCGCGCTGTGGCGCTCCGGCCGGCCCAAGGATGCGTCGGTATTCGCGGGTTCCATCGCTCCAGGGATCGACCGAGATAAGAACGGCATCTACTGGGCGATGCTCCGCCTGTTGCAGGATCAGAACGACGCTACGGCGGAGCTCGAACTCGCAATCCAGGCCGAAAAGAAGCTCGATCTCAAATCCGCGATGCTTTTCTATCTTTCCGAGTATTGGATATGCCGGGGCAAAGTCGATCTTGCGTCCAAATACCTCGCACTCGTACAGGATATGAAGCGGGAAGGCACGCTCGAGTATCGGCTTCTCCTCGCTGAGCGGAAGCGACTCGATGCAGGGATGAATGGCTGAGCTCCTTTCCCGTTTGACCTCCTGTCTCGCGGCATATCGCCCGGTAGCCGTGCAGACGCACGACTACCCGGATATCGACGCCGTCGCCTCCGCGTGGGGCCTGGCATCCCTCCTGTGCCGACGAGGCTTTTCCGTCGCTTGCTGTTACCGCGGCGAGCTTCGGAGCCGAAGTCTTCGAATTCTAGTCGATGAGCTCGGCATCCCTCTGGACCAAGCCCGCGAGGATGAACCGAAACGACAGCTAATCGTCGTCGACGGCTCACCCGGCAACGGCAACGTAAGTCTCGTAGCGGGGGAGCTCGTCGCGGTATTGGATCATCATTGCGAATCCGGGGAGGCGATCGCCCCCTTCCTCGACCTCCGTCCCGACCTGGCCGCATGCTCGACAATGATATACGGCTACTGGAAAGAAGCGGGCATGGAGCCTCCGAGCGATATCGCTACCGCCCTTCTCGCGGGCATACAATCCGACACCGACTTCCTGAGCCGCAGTTGTTCCGACGAAGACTTCGCCGCCTATGCCTCCCTCTACAGGGCGGGCGATTGGCAGCTTGCGAGCCGAGTCGTGCGCACTGTCCTCGATATCGGCGAACTCGGCCTTATAGTCGCGGCGCTCGGCGAAGCCCGCGTCCAGGACGGTATCCTCTTCGCCTTCGTGCGTGGACCTTGCGGGCAGGAGGCTCTGGCCGTGTTGGCGGAATTCGCTCTCAGGGCCGAAGAGCTATCCGCCGCTGCCGTTGCCGTCGAGGACGAGGTCGGAATCCACTTCTCCGTTCGCTCGAAGAGCCCGATCGTTTCGGCCTTCTGCCTCGTTCGCTCCGCCCTGGAAGGGATAGGTTCGAGCGGCGGCCACTCCCACTCGGCCGGGGGGGTGGTGCCTAAAGACATGAATCCCGGCGAGGACGCATTGCGTGATAGGTTCTTCAAAGCGGCAGCCGACGCTGCCGGTCGCCGATAGGGGGAGCCAAACGCGGGAAGAGCGACTATAATTTTGGTCGCATACAACAAGAAGCGCTTCGAGAGCGCTCGAAAGCTACAAGAGGACAAGAGCAATGGATAACTGTCCCTGCGGATCCGGACTTCCCTACGACGACTGCTGCGGCCCCTACATCACGGGAAAGGCCAAGCCCTCGACGGCCGAGGCCCTCATGCGCAGCCGCTACACAGCCTATGCGACCAAGGCCGTCGACTACATCATCGATACATGCCTCCGCGACGACGAGCACGGCATCGATGTCGAGGCTACGCGGCGATGGAGCGAGAAATCCACTTGGCTCGGTCTCAGGATACTGAAGATCGAGAAGGGCGATCCCACGGACCAGGAAGGCATGGTCGAATTCAAGGCGACGTACGTCCAGGGCGGCCTGCGCGAGGAACATCACGAAAAAGCCTCGTTCGTCAAGCAAGAGGGTGCCTGGCTTTTCGCCGACGGAGAGCTCTTCCCTGAAACCGTCGTGCGCGAAGGCCCCAAGATCGGCCGCAACGATCCTTGCCCCTGCGGCTCGGGTAGGAAATACAAGAAGTGCCACGGCGCCTTCGACCATTCATGATCGCTCCGGGGGTGTGACGATTCGGCGATTCTCAATCCCTTACCCGACTGCCTTCTCGACGATCTCGAAGATGGCCGGCATCAGCTGCTTCTTTCGAGACAGCATATCCTTGAGGACGTAAACGCCCTCGACCGTCATGGGATAGCCCACGAGGGCCAGGAAATCCTTGTTCGCGACCACGAAGAGGAGGCTAACAAGCTCGGTCACGTCGGTCACCATTAAGGCGGATAGATAATAGCCCTTCTCGGCACGGATGCCATTCAACGCCGTCAGGATTTCATTGCGCTTCTCCATCACCAGGGCCGTATCGGATACTTCGATCTGACTCACGCTCAGCTTCATCCCCAACGTCTCGTACTCCTTGAGGTCAAGACGAACGATCTCGGCTGCCGGACGACTCGCCGCCCTGGAGGCGGACTGCATGATAGCGTCGCCGAGCTCGGCTATCTCGAGGTCGGCAATGTTGGCGAGATACTCCGCCTCGTCGCGGTCCACTTCGGTCGTCGTCGCCGATCGAAGGACGAGGGTGTCGGAGAGGATGCCGCAGAGCAGTATCGAGGCGATCTCCCTGGGAATGGGCACGCGTTGGTCGCGATACATGCCCGCGACCATGGTGCTCGTCGAACCGACCACGCGATTGATGAAGGTTATGGGATACTTGGTCGAGAAGGAGCCTAGGCGGTGATGGTCGATGACCTCCAGGATACGATAGTTCTCGATGCCCTCGACGGCCTGTCCGAATTCGTTGTGGTCTACCATGATCACTTCGACGCTGGGCTCACGTAGGAGGTCTCCTTCACGAAGTAGGCCGATCACCCGCTCTTCGTCGTCGACGACGGCCGCCGACCTGCTTGGCGACGCTGCGAGCGTCTTTCGGGCGTCCTTCACCCGCTCTCCCTTATGGATCGGCCTGGCCTCTGCGTCGCCCATTGCCTGCACGGGAGTCGAGTAGAGGACGAGGAGCGAGGTGCCGGAAGTATCGTAGGGCGAGATGAGTACGGAAATGCGCTTGCTTTCGGCCAGCGCGCGCAGCTCCTTGCCGACGACGAAGCCGTTGGTGACGATAAGGACGCGGACGCCGGCCTCGATGGCCAGCCTGTGGACATCCTCGCGGTCTCCCACGAGAAGAACCTTGTTGGCCGCGCTCTCGGCCTCGAGCACCGCACGTACCGATTCGGTCTGGTTGGCGGCGACGATCATATTCGCCTTGAATACCTCTCCTTCGTCGAAGGTGACGACCGCCTGGGCCTTTATAGTCTCGATCAGGTGGCCGACGCTCGTCGGGATCACCGCCTTCTTGCGCGGATTGATCCTCGCGATGATGTTCTGGGCGAAAGAGCCATAGTGGAGGAGGGAGCGATAGCGCCCCTCCGAGTCGACGATGGGCAAAGCCTCCCCTCCGCCCTCCCCGAGCAGGGCCAGGGCCGACCAGAGCGGCGTATCGGCGTGGACCGTCCGTGCCGGTCCCGAAATGAAATACTCGGCCTTCGGAACGAGATCCGAGATGAATTCCGGCAGCTCCAAGCCGAATCGGTCGAAGATGTACTCAGTTTGGGGATTCACCGCACCGGCGCGGGCGGCGCGGGCCTCGGGCATACCGGTCGCGCGCTTGAGCGCGGCGTAGGCGACGGCTGCCACGACCGAATCGGTATCCGGATTCTTGTGACCGATCACGAAAACGGTCCTATTCATGTCTCACCTCATGCTTCGAACAGGGACAGGCTCCGCGGCGCGAAAGAGAGCCCGGCCGCGTCAAGCCTCACGTGAGCGACGATTGCCTTCTCGAGCTTCCATTTCGGCGAGTTCTCGACCCAAGAACGCCCGGAAAGATTGACCAAGCCGATGACTCCGCCGTCTCGGCTGAAAATTCCGTACACGTCCCTGGCCATGCGCTCGGCTCCATATTCCCTCGTCGCGAGTCGATCGAATAGGCCTAGGATGCGGGTCGTGAACTCCGCCTCTTCCCGTGCGCCGAACCCGCGCGCGTCGTCGGAGAACATCAATTGAGAGGCAAGCATGAAGTCGACAAGGGCAACGAGTTCCTTCTCCGTTTCGCTCAAGGCCATCCCGGCAGTCCGGCAGAAGACAACGTCGGGATCGTTGACGAAAACCGTACCATCAAGGAGGGATCGGCCGATCGTATGCGACAAATTCGTATAGGCGGCCGGCCTTCCCTGATGTCGAACGACCCGCTTCAGGACTTCGTCCTCCCATTTCTCCTTCGTGTCGGCGCCGATGCGCATGAGAGGAAAGTAAGGGAAAGAAGACTCGAAGGGGGCACCGCAGCCCAGATACGCGATCTTCCCTCCCCGCGGACCGATCATGCGAGAAGTCAGGCGGCGCATGAGGCGATCGTAATGCTCGTAAGCTGCGCCTCCTCGCGCCAAGGTCGCGGGCCTGGCCCGCGAACCCTCGAGAAAGGCGGCGTAGAGGAAATCCAGCTTGAGGTAGCGGTATCCCCATTCCTCGACGAGGCGCGCGAAGATACCGTCGAGATGGTCCTGGACTTCGTGAAGCGAGATATCGAGGGCGTAAAAGATGCCATTCCACTTGTCGTTGAAGCCGGCGGGTACCGGATCCCCCCTATCGTCGCGGAGCAGCCAGCTGGCGCGGTCGCGGAACAACGAGCTGCCTTTGGTGACGACGAGGGGAGCTATCCAGATCCCAGGTATCATCCCCGCGACCTCGATCTCCTCCGCGAAGACCTTCATCCCGCGGGGAAATTTCACGGCATCGGGTACCCAATCTCCTACGACTTTCTCCCAGCCGTCATCGATCTGGAATACCGTAGGCTTTCCCCGCTTGAGATAGTAGGCATTTATCAGGTTACCGTTCGAGCCTATCGACGCGAGGTCCGAGGCGATTATTCCATCGTCTATGCGCGTGTAATGGTTGTACCAGGACTCGTAGCCCCCGGGAACCAGCCTATCCCCCGATCCGAGGAAGTCGAGGCGCTCGAAACGGCCAAAAGCTCGGAAGGCGTCACCCAGCGCATCCTTGACCGCGAAGTAGCCCTCGCGGTAGAATAGTCGGATTTCCGCTACAAGACCCTCCTTCGCGAAACGGCCCCCCTTCGCGTTCAGCTCGACCCGAAAGCCCAAGGAAACACGATTCACCCTGAATGTGACGGGCGGGGTGGCCTTGTCGGGCGACCCCTTTGATACAAGGACCAGCCTGGCGTCTCCGACGCGGACATAAGTCAGGAAGCGAGAGAGGACCTCGTCCGCGGCTTCCCGAGGGCCGGGCCCGTCGCAGTAGACCGCGACGTTGGGGACGATGCGCGCGCGCCGCACTCGCTCTTCGGCGGCGAGCTCACCGCCGAAGCACCAGGATTGCCAACCGTTGGAGAAGATCGTTCTTTCGCGGATAGCCTCGAAGCGCCGACAATCCTCTTTGCCTACGCCGGCCATCTCGCAAAGCTCGTCGAATTCGGCCTCGAAGAGAAGCGTGGCACTGTCACGGAGGACTGCGTCTTCAGCGGCAACGAAACGGAGGGCCTTCTGTCCATCCCCATCCTCGATCGAGAGGCTGAACCCGGGATCGATTTTCATGATATCCTCCCTGACGCTGCCCTTCGCGAAAATGTACTATGCCATGCGTGGGCGGTCAAACCTCCCTCGGAGGCGAACTTGATCAAGCTCTATGCATTTCTAGGCAATTTCGGTCGCGAGTACAGGGAAAACCGTCATAACGTAGCCTGGCAATTCCTCGAATCCTTGCCCTTCTACGACGAACTCCGCTGGGAGCGTAAGTTCAATGGCCGTTTCGCCACGCGCGAGACCGATACGGGCCGAACCTGGCTCCTCATGCCCGAGACCTACATGAATCTCTCCGGCGACTCCGCCGTGGAGCTTATGCGATTCTATCAGATCGCCCCACGTGAACTCCTCGTAATCCACGACGAGTTGGAGATGACTTTCGGCTTCGTCGGCCTTAAGATGGGCGGCAGCCTCGGGGGACACAACGGTCTGCGCTCCCTCGAGGCACGGCTTGGAACGCGGGACTATGCCCGCCTCCGATTCGGGATCAGCCGCCCCGGCCATGCCGACATCGCCAGCTATGTGCTTTCCGACTTTTCAGCAGAGGAACGCGAGGCCCTCGCCTCCTCTGTCTTCCCGGCCGCGGCCAAATTGCTCGACGCCTGCTCGGGCGAAGGTTTCGATGCGGCGCTCGCGAAGTTCCAGAAAGTGAAGACGATATGAGAAAAGCTGATATCGGATTCCTCGCGAGGCGGAAGCGCGGAACATCGATTGGGGTTAAAAAAACAACCGCACCCCGCCTACGACCGCCAGCGCCTCGGCGATTATATTAAAGGCGTTTTGAGACATCCGCTTCATCGCGAGCACGCCGATGAGACTCCCGATCAGGACCAAGGGTAAAAGCTCCAAGTTGACCAGTACCGTGGACCATGTCACCAGGCCCAGGGCGACGCTGAAAGGCAGCTTGAATAGATTGATGATGAAATAGAACCAAGCTCCGGTCCCTACAAATTCTTCCTTCGACAGATTCATCGACAATAGATAAATGGTCATTACGGGGCCGGCCGCATTGGCGATCATTGTAAAGGCGCCCGCCAGAATCCCGATCGCCGCGGCGAGAACGCTGCTTTCGGCGCGCAGCTCCACCTTCGCCGCGCGTCGCGCTAGATCGATCGCGACGATTAGCAGTATCATCGCGCCGAGAAGAGGCTTGAAGACGGCGTCGCTCAAGATCCTCATCAGGAAATATCCGACGACGATCCCCAGGCCGGTCCAGGGGAGAATACGCAAAAGCCGCCGCCATTCAGCCTTGCGCTGCCAATAGCCAACCGCGACGCAGTCGCCTTCGATGAGGACGGGCAGGATGAATCCCGTGGAGACCCTGGCTTGCATGGCCATTGCGCCTAGTGCGGGGATGAGTATGCCGATGCCCGGAACCCCCGACTTGGAAAAGCCCGACAAGACTGCGACGCCGCATATCTCGGCTATCCCCTTCGCGTCCATGCTAGCGATCGCTCTTCAGCCCGCGGGCGAGAATAAGGGCGATCGCGGCCAAGCAGAGCGGCGCCGCCGAGACAAAGACGCTCCTCGTTCCGAATATGAAAGCATCCGGGCGCTCGGGAATGAAGTATTTCACCGGCCTCCCGAGTCGCGCGCTCGAGGCGAGATCGAGAAGGCTCATGAGCCCGAGCCCGGCGACGAATGAGGAGAGAGAGAGGAAACCGAGCGCGCGGGGATGAGGATGGGCAGGCTAAATGCGGTGGAGCAAAGCATGGAACCGGTACCGAACGAGAGAAACCAGTGTTCGAACATACCTACTTTGTCCCGCTTTTCGGCGATCTTGCCGAGGGCGAGGACAAGAGCGGATATCACGATAAGATAGCTTGAGATGACCCCTTGGACGCAATCGAGGCCGACGCGAAGCCGATCGACGTTCGTAGGCAAGGCGACATCGACGATGCTCCCGTCCAGGCTTCCCATGAAAGGCGCGAGAAGGATGACGGCCGGGATCCGCCGGCTATCGGGCCGAGACGACATGCTCATGAAGAATTCAGTATACGGATCGAGTAAAAGACTGTCTATTGATTTGAGCCCTTTCCATTCCCTCGCGCTTCTTGGTATTTTTCTCGTCGGACAGGAGGACACATGGCGCGTATTTTGAAGGTGCAACATTGGATGCCCGAGTTCGGATACAACGACGAATCCTTTTGCTCGAATAGAGGCGATATGGCGGAGAATCTACTCATATTCGCAGGCGAGCAGGCGCCCGACCCCCGGCTTTACGATCTCGTGATAGTCTACGGCGGTTACATGAGCGCCTACGACGACGCACGCAATCCCTGGATGATCGATGAATTGCGCTTTTTGGAAAGATGCCTCAAGGCAGATACCCCGGTTCTCGGCATTTGCCTGGGAAGTCAGCTGCTGGCGCGCGTCCTTGGCGCGAGTGTCTTCAAGAGCCCTGCGCCCGAGTTCGGCTTCAAGCGCCTCCGGCTCAGCGAGGCCGGCTCAGCCGATCCCGTTCTCGGGACGATTGGCGACGACCTCGGAGGCTTCCTCGCGATACAATGGCACGACGACGCATGGGATCTCCCCGTCGGCGCTCGGCTGCTCGCCTCTAGCGAGGCTTGGCCTAATCAGGCCTTTAGGTACGGTTCCGACACGCTGGCGATACAATTCCACCTGGAGTTCACCCAGCCGCATATGGCCTGGGCCGTAGCTCGCCCAGGCGAAAGCGAATCCGAGGATCCGGCGAAGGAAAACCTCGCAGCCTTCGCTTCCCCGAGCCCTCGCTACGATGAGATACGGACCAGCATGGAAAAAGTACTGACCGGAATGCTTGGGGAAGCTCAAGTCGTTGCCGGCGCTTCGATTTATGAATCCGTCGATAGTTCGAGAGCGGCAAGGTAGGCGAAGGCCTCCTCATAGGACGATCCACACATCTCTAGTGAAGGCCTCAGCGAGGCGCAGACATCGGGTCGCTCGGGCTTGCCATAGAGGGCGCAGTGTCCCCGGGCAGTGAGCTGGACACAGGGCATGCCCGCGGCCTTTCCCGCGGGCATGCCCGGAATGGGCGATGATATGGAGGGGGCGATGCAACAAGCCGCGCAGCCAGGCCGACATGGTATATCGTTCAAGAGAGCGCGGCGCCTTCGATCTCGAGGAGCCTTCGCTTACGCCAGAGGCCTCCGCCATAGCCCCCGAGGCCCCCGTCGGCCCCGATGACCCGATGGCAGGGCACGAGCACAGCGATGCGGTTGCGTCCGTTGGCCTGGGCCACGGCGCGGACAGCGGCCGGATCGCCTAACGTGCGCGCGAGCTCGCCGTAGCTGCGCGTCTCTCCATAGGGTATTTCGCGGAGGGCTGCCCAGACCCGTTCTTGGAAGGGAGTACCGGGCTCATGGATTGGCACTCCGAATTCCGAGCGCTTGCCGGCGAAATACTCGTCGAGCTCCGCTTCCAATCGATCGAGATAAGGATGCGGCGCTGGCGCGGCGGGCAATCCCAAACGCGATTTTAACGTCAGGGCCTGCGTCTCGAGCATGCGGCGGTCGGTGAACTCGAGCAGGCAAATCCCTCGATCGACCGTCCCCGCTATGAGGGGCCCGAGGCTGCTTTCGATCCAGGCGAGACGTATGAAGTCGCCGCTCGGAACTTTCGCAGTCCGGCCTGGAGGGTCTCCGAAAAGCCTCGCGAAGGCATCGCGAAAGCCCGAATGCGACTCGTATCCATAGTCGAAGACGGCATCGTCCAGGCTGCCTCCGGACTTGATCGCCTCGAAGGCGGCCGCGAGCCGCCTAGCGCGCTGGTAAGCCTGAAAGCTGAGCCCGTAACGCGCCTTGAAGCGCCGCCTGACCGTAGCAGGGTCGAATCCTTCGACCTTGAGCTCGGCGTCTCTTATTCTGCACTTAGGATCGGCCTCCACCCGAGCGACGAGCTGGGCGAGCCAGTCCGGATCGGCCGATGAAGAAAGAGGCTTACATCGTTGGCAAGGACGATATCCAGCGAACAGGGCCTCGGCCGCAGTCGCATAAAAGACTGTATTCCCGACCAGAGGCTTTCTCGCCGGGCATGAGGGACGGCAAAAAATCCCGGTAGTCGTGACCGCGGCGAAGAAAATACCGTCGAAGGTATCGTCCCGTTCGCGGAAGGCGGCGTCCATTACGGAAAACGGCGGTAGCTCGGGCATGATCGGCACCTCTCTCGGAGATGATACGCCGCCGAGGCGAGCCTCGACCACCGAAAAATCGACAGGTATTCGCGTTTTCGATAACTCGGGGAGCCTTCGAAAGCTATCGTAGTCTCCTCATTTTCGCAAGTATAATACCCCGAGAAAAAGCGACGGGAAACCGGCGACTGACCGAGTCGTCGGTTTCCCGAATGCCGGCAGAGGGACTTGAACCCTCAAGCCATCGCTGGCAGCAGATTTTGAGTCTGCCGTGTATGCCATTTCACCATGCCGGCGGCAAATCGTTTCTACTATGCGACTAAAGCTCCGTCAAGATAAACCCTACAACAATAAAAAAGAAGCTTAACAAAATGTCTAATATGTTATAAACTGCAAATAAGTGGTCTCTGCTACTATACGGAGTTATGTTGGATA
>CAYNFM010000003.1:0-85472 GCA_964396415.1 uncultured Treponemataceae bacterium
TTCAAATCCAGTATCGCCCATCGGTCCACCTTCGGCATCGCGATTTTCCCCCGGTTCCATGGCGTCCCACAAGCCCCAAAGATACATGACGCCCAAGGCTCTATCGTACATGCCGTATCCAGGTCTGCAGGTTTTCTCTTCTCCCCAAATATGCCTTCCGTGGTCGGGCCGAACATAGCCCCTAAACCCGATGTCATGAAAAGCCTCGATGATGCCTTTGATGTCCACGCTTCCTTCGTTGGTCCGGTGCGCCGTTTCGATGAAATCGCCATTGCTCATGATTCGCACGTTACGAATATGGGCGAAGTGGATCCTTTCTCCGAATTCCTTGATCATGGCGGGAATATCGTTTTCCGGATTGGCGCCCAAAGACCCGGAACACAAGGTCAAACCGTTGTATGGGCTGTCCACCAGGTCGAGGAAGCGCCTGATTTGCTCCCGATCGTGGATGATTCGGGGAAGGCCGTACATGGGCCAAGGAGGATCGTCCGGGTGGATAGCCATTCTCACGTCGCAGCTTTCGCAAGCCGGGATGATTCTCTCCAAAAAATACTTGCAATTCTCGCTGAGCCTTTTCTCGTCGATGCCTCGATAGGCATCGAACAGCTCTTCAATTTTCTCGAGCCTTTTCGGTTCCCAGCCAGGTTGGGTAAACGATCCGGCACTGTGCAGGATTTCCGCTATCAATTCATGAGGATCGCGTTCCGCTTTGGCCTTTTCGTAATAGAACGCGTTGGATCCGTCCGGCAGGGATTTGTATAAATCGGTCCGTATCCAATCGAAAATGGGCATGAAGTTGTAGCAGATGACCTTTACTCCGACTCGGGATAGCTTTTCGATCGTATCGATATAATTATCTATGTACTCATCCCGGATTGGCAGGCCGATTTTGATGGAATCATGAATATTCACGCTTTCCACGACTTCCGCATGGAATCCCTTTTTATTGATCAGCTCCTTGGTCGCCTTGATCCGCTCGAAATCCCACTTCGCGCCCGCGACCATGTCATGAAGGGACCATACGATTCCTTTTACGCCGGGAATTTGGCGGACATTGTCCAGGCTGACGCTGTCATTCCCATCGCCGAACCATCTCCACGTCATTTGCATGGCGCCGATCCTCTGCCAGTCGAATTTCAGAACGATCTAGCCGACATTATCCCTGCGATCCATGCGAAAGCATTCTTCTCTTCGTCCCTCGCTTGCGCCGGTCGGTTTGAAGCTGCTATAAGCATAAGCTGATGCGCGCGCTGAGAGAGTATCGAGGAACGCTGCGACAATGGGCCCGGGGTCCCGGCTTTCCCGTACTCCATAAGGTATTCCAGATCGGAATCATCCTCAAGGGCTTCAATGCCCTGGTCGAGTTGCTTAGCGGCGCCTTCCTCCTCATGTTTTCGGTCGAACGGCTAAGGTCGATTGTTCATCTCGTCTCGAGCGGGCAGGGCGGCTCGTGGCTTCGTCGGCTCTGGCCTTTCAGCCTCTATCGACTCGAGCGGTGGATCGCGCCCGACACGAAGACCTTCTTTACCTGGTTTTTTCTGAGCCATGGGGCCGTCAAGGCCTTCATCATCGTCTGTCTGCTCTGCGGGTGGATCTGGGCGTATCCGCTCGGGATAACGGTGTTCTCGATCTTCATCGTTTACCAAATTACCGAGATCCTCGTTCGCCACCACCCTGGGCTCTATTTTGCGCTTTCGGTAATCGATGTTTTCGTTATCGCCCTAACCGTCAACGAATGGCGACACGCCAAACTCTCTGCCCATCGCGATGACGCGACCGGGTAGGCTTTTGATATGGCCGAAAGGCCGCGAGCGTGAGACCGACGATCGTCCGGCTACGTTAGGACGCGCTTCGGATATGATCGCGAGTCGATCGGGAATTCTCGGTTACCGGAATGGGGCGGGAAAAGCGCCGAGACAGGGGGAGACTCAGAGCGGTGTCTCGGCGCGGAAACGATGCACGTCATTATAGTAGCCATCAAAGCCGGTACCTACCAAAGCTCCTTAAACAGCTCATGCCGCCAATCCGCATCGTCCCGGTCGTCCGGAGGCGCTCGAGGCGCGCATAGGATGCGATCCTACTGCGGCTCTCCCTTGACGAGGAAGATCGCCGTTCTCCGATTCTGCCACCGATTCGCGTAGTCGCTATCCGGAACCAAAGGGTCGGCAGCGCCCACGCCATCCGTTTCTATCATGGCCGCATCCAAGCCGCGCTCGACGAGCGCTTGCCTGATGGCGGCGGACCGCGCCTTGGAAAGGGGTATAAGGACCGTTTCCTGCTCGATCTTGCCGAGGGCGGCATCGTCCCAATGGATCATCACCGCATGCCCCACGATCTTGATTTTGTAACCGGGAAATTTCTTGAGTTTCTCGGCGAGCTGATCGAGTCGCAGGGTGTTCTGCCTGCTCAGCTCGGCGGCCACATCGCGATAGTCGGCCGTAAACGGCTTGAAGTAGACGCGCGAATTCGGGATCCGATAGCCGTTCGCCTCCTTGATGATGATCAGGTCTATCGGAATCGAAGACTTGATGGGCCCTATGTTCCCGAATTCGTCGCGAAGCTTGACGACGACCGGATAATCCTCTGCGGATACGACGAGGTCGCCATTGATGCCCTTGCCGTCCCAGACGATGCCGTCGCTCGGCCATTTTCCGCTGAAGCTTTTAAAGAGGTTTCCGCCGGGATCGAAGATATCCATCTCCCAGCTATCCAGCTTGGCCAGGGAAGACTCGGCCTTGATGGTCAGGGTCACGGTATCCGTCGGACTGTCCGGCGCGAAGAGGGCCGGAGAGAGCGTAACCGTTCCGGTCGGCGGCTTTCTGTCGAGGATGAAGGGCTTGCTCATCGCCCTTCCGGCGGTGTAGAAGGTTCCGTAATCGATGGATAGGGTGGCCGTATAGGTACCTTCGGGTGCTGGGGTGCCGGAATCGGTCGTACCGTCCCAAACCAGGCTCGAGGGCAAGGTCGGACCTCGGCCTGAAAAGCCCTTTTGTATTCCCTGGTCGCTCGTTAGGCTGACTTTCCATGAGGCGACCGAATCGGCGTCGGCAAACAGGAGTTCGAAAGCGATCGTCGTCTTGCCGTTCTCGGCCGCGGGCGAGAATCCCAGCGCTTCCGTCTGGATGAGGCTCGGGCCCGGCGCGGCGGGGGCGACAGGCGCGGCAGGGGCGGGCGCTTGAGCTTCCGCCTTCGGCGCGGGCTTCGTCGTCTGGCACGCCATCGAGAAGCAAGTCGCGAGTATTGCCAGCGAGATATACGCCATATTCCTCATCGATCTCCTCCTTCGCGTTTCGTCAATGCTATACAGAAACCATTAAATTATAACTAAGACGGAGATCTCGATACTCGCTTCCCTAGGGTCCATCGACCCTAAGTTAATGCCGAAAGGCGATCTATTTCCAATACTACTTGGTGACGTGAATATACTTTCCAGGTATCGACCCGTCAGGGACAGACGATCTTGACGCCTCGCGTCATGGACGCAGCAATTCGCGAAGGCCTACGATTTCCTTGAACAAATCGACACCTTCATGGGAGAATCGATGCCAGGAGCGATCCGGCCCAGGGAAGAGAACGGCGAGGGGCTCCATATTGGCCGTCCGGGGCGTCTTGACGTCGAGGCCTGTCGAGGCAAGACTTGATCGGTGGGGAGAAGGAATCGTGCGTATACGGCTTTCATCCATCTCGCTCTTCGCGCTTGCGGTCTTCATTTCGTCGGGATGCTCGAATCCGTCGACCTCCTTGTTCCATAGCGTCACTTTTAAGGTCAGCGCGACGAATGGAGTTACAGCGGCTGAGGACATTAATTATTCGGATACTGATTCAACGGTCCATAGTCTTGCGAATGTTGCGCTTCCCTGGACTTTGACGGTTTCGATGCCCGTCACGCAGGATCAGAACTCGATCGGCCTTTCGGCACAGGCGATGGCCCCGTCTTCAGGTTCAGTCTTGACCGCAACGATTTCGGATGACGGCGTGCAGGTAGCTACGCGTTCCGATCCGGAGTCCGGAATCTATATGTCGATCGATTTAGAGACTCTGATTTAACGTACCCGCTCTTCTCGCATCGGGAGGCGTAGATGAGGCTTGGCCGAATCGCCGTCGTGATCGCCCTTATCGCCTTCGGCCTCCTCTGCTCCTGCGCCAGGCATGGGGGGCTTATCGCCCTTGCCGGGGACCAGTCCGGAATCTTGCGCCTCGAAACGATCCTCGCGCAAAGCCCCCTCCCCCATGGCTGGACAGTCGCTCCGGGCGGCGAAGCCGTACAGGCGACCGTCGAGCTGGCTTCCGCGGCAGCCTCGTCCCAGACGTCGATAGACGCGAGGCCGAGCGTCGTCGCTCCGGCGGGAAGGCGCTGGCTCGTTCCCGCCCTTCGGCTATCCGATCCTCGCTTCTCATTGACCGCGGCGGAGGCGAAGGCTGCCGGGCTCCGGCCGCTGGAGGATGTGCTTCCTCCCTTCAGGACGCCTCTGGTCGATGGCCGCTGGCCCGGCCAGGACGGCTATCCTTTCACGGAGGATCTCTGGCTTTCGGTCAGCGCCGCGCGTGGCAAGGCGCCTCGCGAGCTCGCGGACTGGGCCCTCGCCGCAGCCCGGCGCGCGGCGAGAGAGGAGGAGCGGCCCATCGTCCTGGGAGCGACCGGCGACATCCAGGTGGGCCCGCGAGAAGGCGCTCTCCTAATCTCGGGCGAGGAGGGAAGGGTTGCCGTCCTCGAGGGAGGCCTCCTGCCCCTCCTCCGGTCATTCGACTTCCTGATCGGCAATCTCGAGGGGCAGATATCCCTCAGGGGGGAGCCCAACCCCCGCAAGCGCTACCTGTTTCGATTTCCGCCCGGTACGGCGGCGGCCCTGAAGTCGGCGGGTTTCGGCCTCCTCCTCTTCGGCAACAATCATGCCCTCGATTTCGGGCTCGACGCCTTCCAGGATACATTGAAAGACCTCGACGGCACGGGAATGCCCTACGTCGGCGCGGGACTCGACGCCGATCGGGCCGTGGCCATCAAACGCCTGCGAATAGCCGGCGCCGTTCGGGATTTCGCCTTTATAGGTTTCGCCGCCTTCCCGAAGGAAGCCATGGGATTCACCACGGAGGAGGCCGCGGCCGGGCCGAATCGCCCCGGAGTGAATGCCGACGAGGCCGCGACGATGACGGCCATCGGATCGGCCGCCGCTACGGGCGACACCGTCGTCGTCTTGAGCCACGGCGGCCGCGAATATCTCGACGCGCCTCCCCAGGACGTCGAGGAACGCTACCGGCGATTCGTCGATGCCGGAGCGGCCCTCGTCGTGGGCTCCCATCCCCATGTGCTCCAGGGGGTCGAGGCGCGGGGACGCTCGCTTATAGCCTACTCATTGGGCAATTTCGTCTTCACGGGTGAAGCCGAGCCCCCGCCTGGGCAGAAAGGGGCCCTTGTCGCCTTCCTCATGTATCGCGGCGTCGCCAGAGGGCTCCGGCTCTATCCCTTGCGCATCGGGTTCCAAGGGAGCACGCTTTACGACGATCACGGAGACGCCGAGGCGAGGTTCGCCGGCCTCTGCGCCGAGCTCGCGCGAGCCGCCCGATAACGATGGCCAGATCGAATCCGGGGACGATTTCAAATGGGAAATGCCCGTCAGATAAAGTAATTCAGACGGCTTGACTATAGGAATCGATCCCTAAACTCGCCCGGGAATAAGTTATTTTGAGACTGAAAATGGAATTTTCCCAGCTGGATTCAAAAGGTACTGAGCTAAAAATGAACCGTTTCCAGCTTGTGGAAGAGACCTTCGCCACTCGACGTGGATCGAATTAACAGCCTCGCAGCGAGCTGCGGGCTACAAACCCCGCGTGCGAATCGAAACTCCGATCGGGACGCTTGGCGAATCCCGGAAATATCTACATTTCATAGCGGCCAATAGGGCCTCGCGTCTGCGGAATATCAAGGAGCGGTTTCTCGCGGACCTCACTGCGCGGGGAAACGCAGGTCCTTTTCTATCTCGGTATAAACGAGGAGCTTGTCGCTCCTGCCTCCGATCAGCAGGGTGTTTATGTTGTCGAGGCCGAGATCTCGGGCCTCCGAGCCTTCGAGCGCGGAGGGCTCCTGCGACAGCTCGTCGTAGAGCTTGACCGAGAGGGTGAAGGCGGCCATCGCCTCGGCGCGGCGCCGGGCGTCCCCCGAGCGGCCGGCCAGGCGATACAACGCGACGCCGAGGTTGTTCTCGGACTTCAGATACAGCTTCAATATCTCGACTTCCGAGGGTCTCTCCTGAGGCGCGGGCTCGCCCACGTCGGCGAGCTCCTTCTCCATAGCGGCCGAAGCCTTGCGAAAGTAGGCCTCGGCCGAAAAGAGGTCGTTTCGCTCATATAAGGCCGAGCCGAAGGCGTAATCCAGGTAGGGACTCGAGCCGCCTTCAGCCCCGGACTGGAAGAATCGATCCAGGGATTCCTTGTAGCGCCCCGTTCTATAGAGGATATTGCCGGTCTTATAGCTCGTATCGGCGGTGACATAGCCGTTGTCGGCCGCCTTGTCGTAGAGGGCAAGGGCCGACGAGAGATCGTCGCGCTGATAATATGCGACGTCGGCGAGACCGGCGTAGGCCTCCCCGAAGCGCGGACTCTTCTTCACCCGCCTGAGCTCGAGAGCCTTCTCGTATTCCGAAACGGCCGAGGCGTAGTCGCGCTCGGCTCCGATCCATTCCTTGTCCTTGGCGAGGAAATCGGCGCGCCAGACGAGGCTTTCGATGTACATGCCGGCCCGCCGCCCGCCCAGGCCCGGAAGGGCCGCGAAATCGCTTACCGCGTTGTCCAGGGCTTTGCGTTCCTCGCTCGGATCGCCCATGCGCCGGAAGTAGCGGGCGAGGTTGTAATGCGCCTCGGGCACGGCGGGATCTTCCTTCGCCGCGGTGAGGAGGATGCCCCTGACGTCATCGATCATGCCCTTGTCCAGGAGGTATCCGCCGAGTTCCGCGAGGACGCCGGCGCTCAAGGCTTCCCGCTTCGTTTCGGCAAGGAAGTGCGCTTTGAGCGGCAGGACCTCGCTCGGGCGGTCGACGCGGATGAAGTAGAGGAGCATCCGCTCGAGGTAGAGGTCCTTCGGGCCGTAGCGCTGGATGAGGGTGGCGTAGGTCCTGCGCGCATCCTCGTACTTGGTCGGGTCTTCATCCGCCCAATCGAGGTAGACGTCTCCGAGGAGGAGGAGGCCCACTTCGTTGAAGTAGTCCCACGAAAGGAGGCCAGTCGTTCCCCGAGAGGCGTCCGGCTTCGCGCTCCTGGGCGCGCCCTTCAGGACTTCGACGGCCTCCTCGAACTTGAGCTGCTCTTTCTCGAGGCGCGCCCATTCCAGGATTCCCTCTTTCTCCTTAGGATGGGCCCGGATCAGGGAAGCGTACATGTTCTCGGCAAGTATGTATTGGCGCTTGGCGGCATAGGCTTGAGCATAGCGATAATACCAGGGGATGAACTCTCGTAATGCCGTCGCCTTCCCGAAATCGGTCGCGGATTCGGGGAAACGGTCTTCGGCTATGCGCTGGTAGCCGGTCCGATAGAGAGAGTCGGCGGCGAGAGGTATGTAGACGTAGCGCCAGCCGAGGTAGCCGACGGCGGCGGCGGACGCGAGGACGAGAAAGCCGATCCTGAGCAGCGGAAGCATGATATGGACCAAGGCATAGGCCAGGGTCCCTTTCTCGGCCTCCAGGGCGGCGCCCGTACGCTTCTCTTGCCCCTTGGGAATCGCGATGCGACGCTTGAGGATGCGCCCCGCTGTGATGGCGACCTCTTCCGCGGTCAGCCCGTCTACGAGGGCCCATACGATCTTCGACTGCTGCGCCTCGCTGCCGCGCTCGTTCGCGAGGATGTCCTCGATTGCGATCCTGAGGTTGAGGGGGAAGGAAAGCAAGGAATCCTGTAGTCTATCGACCTGCGCCTCGGTGAGCTCGACAGGCTTGAATTTTTCTTCGGTCGCGCGAGGAGGAAGGGCCTTCGGCTTCGGCGGCGCTTGACGCGGGGGCGCGGTTTCGGCGTCGCCCGTTCCGATCGAGCCGAAGTTTCCCCAATCCTGGTCCAACTTGAAGGTATCGGCGATCGGCGCTTCCTCGCTCAGGGACGCGATCTCCGAATCGAGATCCCGTCCCGCTTCGTCGCCGAGATCGGAAGCGGATCCGGAAAAGCCCAGGTCCTCGCTCGGCTCCTCGAAGCTGAAAGTCTCGAAGGCGTCCCCTCCTAGCTCCGAAGCGCCCGGCTCAGGACTTCCTTCGGGGCCTTGAGACTCGGAATCCTCGGCTTTTCCCTCGCTTCTACCCAGGTCGGGTATCGAGAAATCCTCGATGCCCGACTCCGAGCCTGCATCGGGCGCATTCGCGGCCCCCTCCTCGGTGAGGGAGAATTCCGGGATGGAGAAATCCTCCGCTTTGCTTTCTTCGGGCACGGCCTCCGGAATGGACTCGAGCGGCGATTCTTCGAAGAAAAGGTTTTCCGTGGGCTCGACGGATTGGTCGGCATCCCGTGCGCCATCGGCGGACTGAGCCAGGTCTTCGGGAATGGCGAAATCGAGGGGCTCGTCTTCTTCGGCCTTAGGAGCTTCGTCGGCTTGGGGCTCGAGATCGGCCATGGGCTCGAGGTCGGCCATCGCGCCCGGCTCGCGGGCTTCCTCCTCATCCTCGGCAGGGCCGAGAAGGGCGGCGATGTCGTCGTCGACGGATGCGGGATTCTCCTCGCGATCGGTCGGAAGATCCTCGAGGAGGGCCGCGAAATCGGGAGGCATGCCCTCTTCTTCCGGCGAAGCTTCGGGAACGGATGGCTCGACTTCGTCGGCCGCGCTAGCGCCTTCGGGGGGTGTGAGGACTTCGGGCTTCTCGCCCCAGCGCTCGAGAACCTCGGTTTCCTTCGACAAGGCCGCGAGGTCGCGCTTGAATCTTTCTATGTCCTGGAGCCTCGGCATGGGTATCCTTATCCATATTAACGGACGATTTATGTCTTAGTGAAGTAAATAGAGCCACAATACGCTTGAGGACGGGCCGCGACCGCGCCGATATTGTAGCCGTGAGCCTAATCAGGTATTTAGCCCTCGCGCTGGCCGCCGGCGTCGCGGTCCTCCCGATACGCGCCGAGGCTGAAACCGCTTCCGATCAAAACGAGCCTGCGGGCAGCGTCATCGAGTCCTTGACCCTCCACCTCGAGCTCGCCGGAATGAGGAAGGCGAAGGCGCCCGAGGCGATGGAAGGCAATCTCGTGCTTTCGGTTTTCGGTCCCTACCGAGCCGTCGCCGCGGCTTTCGCCCACGAGGGCTTCGCCAGTCTGCATTCGTATGAGCGCAACAGGCAGGGCGTCTTCGTCCTCGCCTACCCGATACCTCTCGAGAGGACCGAGCCTCTCGAATATCGCATCGTAGTGGACGGAGTATGGACCGTAGATCCCTCCGATCCGGAACGGCGCGTCGATCCCCTGACCGGGCTCGAAGTCTCGGTGGCGCGGATCCCCCGCTTGAGCAACCTCCATCTAGGCGTATATCGGCTTCTCGGCGCGGACGGCCTGACCGCGCGATTCCTCTTCCGAGGAGCGAGCGGCGGGGAGGTGACGGTCTGCGGCGATTTCGACAACTGGGACCCCTTCATCCACGAGATGCCCGAAACGAGTCCCGGAGAATACCGGCTCGACCTGCCCCTCCCGCCCGGAAGGCATTATTACGATTTCGTGTATCGCGGCCAGAGACTTCCCGACCCGCTCAACCCGGTCAAGGCCACGAGCGGGGACGGTCAGGTAGTCTCGGTGCTGGACGTCTCTACTCCATAGTCAATCCCGCGTCCCGCAGCACCTTCAAGGCGTTCTCGGCCGTCCTTCGGCGCAAATCCGCGATGGATTCCCGCGAGGCATAGGCGGAATGATCGGTCAGCACGACCCCCGGCAGGGAGCGTAGCCTGCTGCCCTGCGGCAAGGGCTCGACGGTGAATACGTCAAGCCCGGCGCCGCCCAATCTGGCCTCGGAAAGGGCGGCGACGAGAGCCTCTTCGTCGACGAGGGCCCCGCGCGAAATATTGATGAGGGCGGCGTCCCTCTTCATGAGCCCCAGCTCGCGCGCTCCGACGATGCCTCTCGTCTCGGGCTTGAGCGGAAGATGTATCGATACCCAGTCGGCATCGAGGAAGACTCGGTCGAAGGAGACGGGACGGACGATGGCGCCCAGGGCGGTCGCCGCGTCGCCGAGGGTCTCGTCGATGCGGGCTGCGCTGATCTTGGGGCTCCAGATCAGGATCTCGCGGAAGCCCAGCGCGAGGGCGGAGCGCGCTAGTGCCTTCGCCGTACCGCCGAAGCCCAATATGCCCAGGATGCTTCCCGCGACGCGCCGACCGGGCGCGGCAGCGTCCCAGGCCCCCGCGCGGACGGCCCGGTCGCGGAACGGGATGGCGCGAGCGCAGGAAAGGATGAGGCCGAGGGCATGCTCCGCGACCTCGCGATCGCAATAGCCCGGAACGTTGGCCACGACGATGCCGCGACGGGCGGCGGCCTCGAGGTCGACATTGTCCAGCCCGACACCGTATCGCGCGATGACCCGGCAGCGCGAGAGGGATTCGATCGCCTCCGAGTCGAGGCGCGCCATATTGACGAGTAGGGCGTCGGCCTCGCGGCCCGCCGCGGCGACGTCGGCGGAGCTTCGGCAACTCGCGACCGCGAGTTCGATCCCGGCCGGGGCGAGAATGGACCGTTCGATCTCCGAATCCCCGAATCGGTCGTCGGTGATGACCGCGAGCGCGGCTTTCGCGCTGCCTTGCTCCATGCATCCTCCGTTTCAATGTATCGGCCCTTTTCGACCCGAATCTGAAAGCTCTCGCTCGCGAGCGGGCGGTCTTTGCCATTCTTCCGTCTCGGGCTAGAATGGAATTCGAGAGGAGTCGGCTGATGACGATAATCGGCGATCATTGGGTTGACGGGGAGGGTCGGCGCCTCGTGCTCCGCGGGGCCAACCTCGGCGGCGATTGCAAGGTGCCGACCCGTCCCGACGGCGATACGCGCCTCAAGGAAGGCTTCTATGACCGGAATGGCGTCTCCTTCGTGGGCAGGCCCTTCCCTCTCGAGGAGGCCGGCGGGCATTTCTCTCGCCTCAAGCGCTGGGGCCTCGATTTCCACCGCCTCCTCGTCACCTGGGAGGCTGTGGAGCACGACGGACCGGGAATCTACGACGAGGAGTACCTCGATTACATCGAAGGCCTTGTCGCCAAGGCGGGCGAGCATGGAGTATCCCTCTTCGTCGATCCCCACCAGGATGCCTGGAGCAGGTGGACGGGAGGAGACGGGGCGCCGATATGGACCCTCGAGGCAGCCGGTTTCGCGCCTGAGCGGCTCTTCGCGTCGGGGGCGGCCCACCTCAACCAGGAACTCGGGGCCGCTTATCGGCGCATGAGCTGGATCTCTAATTACGAGCGTCTCGCCTGCGCCACGATGTGGACCCTTTTCTTCGCCGGCGATGCCTTCGCGCCCGGCATCGGCCCCCTCGGCTACGGCCCGGACGAGGCGGCCTCGGCTTCCGATTCCCTGCAGGATTTCCTGCAGGGGCATTACGTCGCGGCGATGGCCAAGGTAGCCGAGCGCCTGGCGCCTTTTCCCCGCGTCGTCGGCTTCGACAGCCTCAACGAGCCGAGCATGGGCTTCATCGGAACGAAGAGCCTCCTGAAGGTCGGAGGCATGACTTCCCTCGGCACGACGCCGAGCCCATGGGAGGGCATCCTCGCCGCTTCGGGATACCCGGTCGACGCGGCGATCTTCGCTATCAGGGGCCTTTCCCGCAAGCGAATCGGTACCGAGCGCCTCGGCGCTGAAGGGACGCATGCCTGGATGGACGGGGTCGACTGCATTTGGAGGCGCGCGGGAGTATGGGACGTCGCCGCCGATGCCGTCCCCGTCCTGAAGCGGCCCGGGCATTTCTCGGTCCGGGACGGCGGGCCCGTCGATTTCACGGGGGATTTTCTCGAGCCCTTCATGCGGAGATTCGACAGTGAGGTATGCACTGCGGCGGGGAAAGGGCGCCGCTTCGTCCTCTTCGTAGAAGGGGTTCCCAACGCGGCCCGGCCGACCTGGGACAGGGGCGAATCGGGTTCGGTCGTCGACGCGACGCATTGGTACGACGACCTCACCCTGGTCACCAAGCGCTGGCTCGGCTTCGCGGCCTATGACGCGCGGCGCGGCCGCCTCGTGCTCGGCCCGGGCCGCGTCAGGCGCTACTTCATCGAGGCGCTGAGGGAACTCAAGGAGTGGAGCGCGCGGAAGATGGCGGGGGCGCCGACCCTCCTCGGCGAGTTCGGCCTTCCCTTCGACCTGAACGGCGCCAAGGCCTATCGCGGGGGCGGCTACCGCGTCCACGAGAAGGCCCTGTCCGCCTACTACGACGCCGTGGACGCGAATCTCCTGGACTCGACTATCTGGAACTACGCGTCGTCCAATCGCCACGAAGGCGGCGACCATTGGAATACGGAGGACCTCTCCATATTCTGCCGCGATGACCTCGAAGCCGGCCGGACCGAGACGGGCGACGCGGCCGATGCCGGAGGCCGCGCCTTGCGCGGCTTCGTACGGCCCTACGCGCGCGCCACCTCGGGAGAGATACTCGAGATGCGCTTCGACTCGCGGCGGGGCCTCTTCCTCTTCCGCTACCGCCCCGATCCGGCCATCGCCGCTCCGACCGAGATATTCGTACCCGAGCTCCAGTTCCCGCGCGGCTTCGCCGTCGAGGCGCGCGGCTGCGAGGCGGAAGTCCTGCGCGGCGCCATCCTCCTCCGGGCAGAGCCCGGCGCCCGCGAGGCCCGGCTCAGGCTTTGGCGGAAGTAGCTTTCGTGGATTCCCCGCCCGCCCTCGCCGCGCGCTTGCAGCTCCCTCGCGCGCCGCGATACGATGGGCGGCATGAAAGGCGTCATCATCGCCGCTGGCTACGGCACACGCTTCCTCCCCGTTACCAAGACCGTGCCCAAGGAGCTTCTCCCCGTCGGGACCAAGCCGTCCATCGCCTTTATCGTCGACGAATTCCTCGCCTCGGGCATCGATGAGATAATCGTAGTCTCCTCGCGTCGCAAGAAGGCGCTCGAGGATTATTTCGACAGGGAAATCGAGCTGGAGGAGGTCTTCCGTCGCGAAGGCAAGGCCGACAGGCTGGCCCTCATTGAGCCCAGCCGGGCCAAGGTAAGCTTCGTGCGCCAAACCGAAATGCGCGGCACGGGCCATGCCTTGCTCCAGGCCAGGCCCCTCCTCGGCGGAGAGCCCTGCGTCGTCGCTTATCCCGACGATCTCCACATAGGCTCGCCGCCCCTGGCGCTACAGCTCGTCGAGCTTCACGCGCGGACCGGGAAGTCCGTCCTCGCGACCGTCCTCGATCCCGGCGACGTCTCCCGCTACGGGGTCGTGGGGCCGGGGCCCGACGGGGTCTCCGTGCTTTCCTTCGTCGAGAAGCCTCCCAAGGGCACGGAGCCGAGCCACGAAGTCTCGGTCGGCCGCTATCTCTATACGCCCGAGTTCTTCGATCTGATCGAGGAGGGATGGGGCAGGCATTCGGGCGGCGAGTATTTCCACACCTACGCCCTCGACAGGCTCATCGCGGCAGGCAAGGTGGCCTTCGTCCGCGCCTCCGGGACGCGGCTCGATACGGGAGACCCTGCGGGCTATCTCGAGGCGGTTCTCATCGATGCGGCCGCGAATCCGGCGCTGAGGCCTGTCCTGGAGAGATTCGCCCGTGAGAGGCTCGGGGGGAGCTCATCTTGAAGGTAGGCCTCGCCCTCGGCTCCGGCGGAGCGAGGGGCATCGCCCATATCGCCTATCTCGAGGTCCTCGACCAATTGGGCATCGAGACGAGCGCGATCGCCGGCTCGAGCATCGGCGCCCTCGTAGGCGCTCTCTACGCGGGAGGCCTGAGCGGAAGGCGAATGCGGGACATTGCCGAGGGCATTACGATCCGGGACCTCCCCAGATTCCTGGACGCGCCTTCCTTTAAGGAAGCCTTCGGCATCAAAGGCAGGAAGATCGAGGAATGGCTGCGCGAGATCCTTCCGATACGGAATTTCGAGGACCTTCCCATCCCCTTGCGGGTCGTCGCGACCGATTTCTGGAAGGGCGAGCAGGTCGTCTTCTCCTCGGGCGACATTGCCCACGCGGTGAGGGCCAGCATTTCGATCCCAGGAGTCTTCCAGCCCTACGAGCTCGACGGCCGAGTCCTCGTCGACGGCGGAGTCGTGAATCCGGTGCCTTTCGATCTCCTCGACGACCTCGCGGACTTCGTGATAGCGATCGACGTGAGCGGCGAGATCTCTCGCGCGGAGGATTCCCGCGTCGAGGCCAAGCTTCCCGGATTCGTCGAGACGCTCATCCACGTCTTCTCGATCATGGGCAACGTAATCATGGAGCAGAGGGGGAGGGACGAGAGGATCGCCTTGTACCAGAGGCCCCGGCTCTGCGGAGTCAGGACCGGAGACTTCCTTAAGTCCGGGGAGATACTCGATTCGGTGAGAGACGACGCCGAGTCCTTCAGGCTGAAGCTCATCGCCGAGCGCTTCACGAAAGCGCTTTCTTGATATAGAGTCCTCCCTATGCAATATCGGAGATTCCCTCGTATCGACGACCTCGAGGTATCGGCTCTCGGTTTCGGCTGCATGCGCCTGCCCACCGTCGGCGGCGACGAAGCGGCCATCGACGCGAACGAATTCGACGCGATGCTCGCCGCGGCCGAGGAGTCCGGGATCAATTATCTCGATACTGCCTACCCTTATCACAGGCAGGCGAGCGAGACCGCCCTCGGAGCGGCGCTGGAGCGCTCGGGCAGGCGCGGCAATTTCCTGCTCGCCACCAAGTGCCCGGTATGGCTGGTCAAGCAGCGCTCGGACTGGGACCGCTACCTCGACGAGCAGCTCGCGAAGCTAAGGACCGACCGAATAGATTTCTACCTCCTCCACGCCCTCGGGACCGAGCGATGGGCGAAGATCAAGGAGCTGGGCGCCCTGCCCGCCCTCGAGCGCGCCAGGGCAGCGGGCAAGATAGGGCATATCGGCTTCTCCTTCCACGATTCCCTGGACTCGTTCAAGGAGATAATCGACGGCTACGACGGCTGGGAGTTCTGTCAGATCCAATACAACTACGTCGATCGGACCTTTCAGGCGGGGGAAGAGGGGCTGGCCTACGCCGCCGAGCGCGGGATCGGCGTCATCGTGATGGAGCCGCTTCGCGGAGGGGCCCTCGCTTCGCCGCCGCCCAGGGTCAAGAAGGCCTTCGACGCCTATTCGACCCCGCGCCTGCCCTATGAATGGGCGCTTCGCTTCGTGCTCGACAGGCAGGAGGTCTCGCTCGTGCTCTCGGGCATGGGCAGCGCCAGGCAAGTATGGGAAAACGCGGCGGTGGCCTCGGCGGCCCGCGCCAATTCACTGACGATGGAGGAGCGGGCCGTCCTCGACGGAGCCCGGAGGATCTACTCGGAAGGCCAGCGAGTGGCCTGCACGACCTGCGGCTATTGCCAGCCCTGCCCGACGGGAGTGCCCATACCCGAGCTGTTCGGCATGTACAACGCCGCGTCCATGTTCGATACGCGCAAGGGCACTTCCGGCTGGTACAAGGCCCAGTACCTTTCTTCGGGCCACGGCGCGGACTCATGCATCCGTTGCGGCGAGTGCCTGGCCAAGTGCCCTCAGGGCATCGCCATCCCCGATCGCCTCGAGGAAGCCCACGCCTACCTGACCGCCGAATAGGGCGCCATGGACGATTCTCTCCGCTCGACCCTCGAGTTCGGGATCCGCGGCTACGATTGCGGCTACGGCGGCCCCTTGCGCGCCTTCGCCCTCGTCAACTTCCTGCAGGAAGCCGCTGGCGAGAATGCGGACCGCCTGGGCTTCGGCATGGAGGATCTCCACGCGAGGGGCTGGACCTGGATGCTCTCCCGCCTCGACCTTCGCGCGGACGAGCTGCCCCGGGACGGGGACCGAGTCCTCGTGCGCACCTGGCCCGCGGGCACGCGCAAGCTCTTCGCCTTGCGCGACATCGAGATGCTCGGGCCGGACGGCCGCAGCCTGGTGCGCGCCGTTTACGCCTACCTGATCGTCGACATCGCGGCCAGGCGGCCCTTGAGGCCCGAGAGCGTCTTCGGGCCCTTGGCGCCGCATCCTGACGATCCCCATCCCGTGCCGGATTTCGCCTTCGACGTTCCCGCGGCCGCCGGGTCGAGCTTCGTCTTCGCGCAACGCGTCCGGGGCAGGCACATGGACCACAACGGCCACGCCAACAACGCCCATTTGGTGAATTGGCTCGTCGATGCCGCGGCCGAGGGCGAGTCGCGCCTCTCCGCGCTCAGGGTGGAGTTCCTGGCCGAGGCCCTGGAAGGGGACGATCTCGAAGCGACGCGAGGCGCCGCGGACGGGCCCGCGCCCGAGGGCTCAGGACGGGACCCGGGGGCGAAGTCGACAGTCGTCGAGCTGTCTCGCGGCGAGGTCAAGGTCGCTCGGGCGCTGATTACGAGAAGCTAGGGCCCGACTATTTACCCAGGGCCTTCCTGGTCGCGGCCAGAGCCGAGGAGTAGTCGGGCTCCGTCGTTATCTCCGGGACCTGCTGGGTATAGACGACCTCCCCCTTCGCGTCGACCACCACGACCGCGCGGGACAGGAGCCCCGCGAGGGCGCCGTCCTTGAGCTCGACGCCGTAGGCCGAGCCGAACGATCGGTCACGCAGCTCCGAGAGGGGAATGACGACGTCGACTCCCTCGGCCTTGCAGAAGCGCGACTGGGCGAAGGGCAGGTCCCTGCTGATATTGAGGACGACGGCCCCGTCGAGCTTCTTGATCTCGGCGTTGAATCTCTTTGCCGACAGCGCGCAGGTGGACGTATCGAGGCTCGGGACGATATTGAGGATCCTCACCTTGCCGCCGAAATCCGCCAGCGAGACATCCGAGAGATCTCCCTTGGTCAGCTTGAAGGCGGGAGCCTTGGATCCGACCTTCGGCAGATCGCCGACGGTATGAACGCTGTTTCCCTTGAGCGTGATGGTAGCCATGCTTCCTCCTCGTTCTTAAGCACGAAGCTACTGAAGAGAGGGCCCCGAGGCAAATGCGGAGCCGGCTACATGCCGATGGGGAAAAGGCTGCCCTGCCTGTCGCGCAGGCGATTCTCGACGTTCCGCGCTATCGCCTCGAGGTGGCCGGACTCGGACACGAAGTCGAGCCTGTCCCCGGGGACGACGAGGACCGGCGCCAGATCGAAACCCTCGATCCATGATTCGTATAGGCTCCCCAGGCTTTCCAGGTACTCGTCGGGGATCGCCGCTTCGAAGCCGCGGCCCCGCGCGGCGATTCTCGATTTCAGCGTCTCGACCGATGCCCTGATGTAGACGACGAGATCGGGAGAGGGGAGGAGGCCGGCCATCGTCTCGTACAGGCCAAAGTAGGTGAGCCAATCGCGCTCGCTCATCGTGCCGCGATCGTAGAGATTGCGGGCGAAGACCTCGGCGTCCTCGTAGAGGGATCGGTCCTGGACCACCGAATGCGGATCGTCCATCAGGGCCCGATGCGAGCGCAGGCGATAGCTCAGGAAGAAGAGCTGCGAATGGAAGGCCCAGGCCGGCATGTCTTTATAGAAGTCCTCGAGGTAGGGATTCTCCGCGACCGGCTCGTAGTAGGGACGGAAGCGCAGGCGCTCCGAGAGAAGGCGCACGAGGCTGGACTTTCCGGCGCCGATGTTTCCCGCCACTACCAGGTACTTCCTCATGGGGCCGCGGCGGGCGTTCCCCTTATCTTGGCTCGCACGTAGGCTCCCGAGGCGCTGAGCTGATCGGGGGTCCAGATCCCGTATCCCTCCGGTCCCATCGCCTTGGGAACGAGGCCGGTGCCCGCTTTGAAGGCCGCGGAGCTCTCGTTCTTGTCGGAAAGGGACCAGTTCGTCCAGCTGATCTTATGATCGTCGAGGAATTTCAGCCACTCATCGGAGGCATCGAAGTAGGGCCCCCCGTCGCCGCTGGCCTCGCTCGTGCCCCACTCGGTGCAGAACACCGCCGCCCCTTCGGCCAGCGCGCGCGATATCTTGCCGCGAAGCGCGAACCCGTGGGTTCCCGCGTAGAAATGCACCGAATACATGAGGTTCGTCCCGGGGATCGGATCGGCGGCGGCGAGGTCGACGTCTTGGCTCCAGGTCCCGGATCCGATGATGATGATGTTGCTCGGGTCGATGGCCCGTATGACCGATACGATCTTGGCGGCGTAGGGCTTGAGGTCCCTGGCCCAGCTCAAGCTCCCGTTGGGCTCGTTCATTATCTCGTAGAGGACGTTGGGCTTGGAGCCGTATTCCTTGGCGATTTGGGCGAAGAAGGCCTCCGCGCCCGAATAGACGGGGTCGTTCGGGCTTCCCGGATTCAGCACGTGCCAGTCGACGATGACATAGATGCCCAACTTTTCCGCGAGGTCGATCGCCTTTTCCACGATTCGACCGAGCTCGGGATGGGTCGCGTAGCCGTTCTCTCCGACGTACAGCGCGAGGCGTATTACATCGCAGTCCCAGTCCCGCGCGAGCGCGGTAAACGAATCATCGTTCACGATGCCGCCGGACCACTGCAGGCCCGACGTGCTCATGCCCTTCAATTGAACGGCGTCGCCATTCGAGTCGCAAAGCCGGCCCATGAGGACCTGCAACCGTCCGTAGCGCGCGACGGGGGTCGAGGGATCGGCCTGGGCGAAGACGGGAATCGCGATAGCGAGGGCGCAGGCAAGCAATGCGCTCATCGATCGCGACGCTTTTCCGATCGGGTTCAAATTCCCACCTCCCATGACATTCGTAAAATTCTATTCCGGATTCGACGCGGGGGTAAAGGCCGGCTCCCGCCGCATGAATCTCGGCTTCCCCGACGCCCTCGCCCTCGCGATCTGATAGTCCTGCATAGCGGCGAAGGCCTCGAGGAGCCTGCCCTTGTCGGGATAGCTGTCGAGGCCCATCGACTCGAAGGCGCAGAGCAGCTCGTGGATCGTCTCTATGGTGGAGAGACAGTAGTCCCTGGGCTGCCTTTTTATCTTCCAGCGGCTCGGCTCCCGCGGCGCGAATCGAAGGCGCGGCAGGCGCGACAGGGCCGGGCTCTCGCGAAGGACGGCGCGGGCGCAGGCCCAGGTCGAATCGATCAGGAAAACCGCGATGTCCCTTCCTTCCAGCTCGTTGCCGAAAGGACCGACCCCGCCGGAGGCCCCCAGGTCGATGGCATCGGGGCTCGGGTAGAGGAGGAAGCATCGCCTCGACGGATCCCCGACCAGCTCTCGTACGCGCGGATGGTCGTCGAAGGCGATGCCCGGGAGAACCTCGCAGCTCGCGAGGTTGAGGCGGGCGAGTCTTCCCGTCCCCGTCTTCTGGCGCCTGTATTCCTTGGGATGGGTGAGAAGGACGAAGCGCGACCTCGTCTCCATGGGGGCCTTCGCCGGGCAGAGACAGGCGATCCTGGGCCTGCGGCAGCTCGGGCAATACTCGCGCCCCGATCGACTATCCAATCGGCTCCTCCTTTCCGCCTCCGGTCGGGTATACTGGCGGCTTCCGCTAGGAGGGCATTATGCGAGATATCTCTTCGGTCCTGATAGTGGGCGCGGGGGCCGTGGGCGCCGGAGTCGCCTCGATAATCCACGAGAGCGAGCCCGGATCGCTCCGCGTCCTGGCCGATCCGGGGCGGTTGGCGCGCTACGAGGCCGAAGGCTTCATGATCAACGGACGGCGCTTCGATTTTCCCCTCGCGCCCGTCGGAAGCCCGCGGAGAAAGGGGGAGGAATCCGACCTCGTCATAGTCGCAGTCAAGAACCATCACCTGGGGAAGGCGATCTCGGACATGGCCTCCTTCGTCGGCGAAGGTACGCTGATCCTTTCCCTGTTGAACGGCATTACCAGCGAGGAGGACTTGGCCGCCGCCTTCGGCCGCGAGAAGGTGCCTTACGCGATGATCCTGGGGATCGACGCGGTCCGCGAGGGAAACTCCACGAGCTTCTCGGCCGCGGGGAAAATCCACTTCGGCGACGCGCGCAACCGCTCCGGAGCCTGGAGCGAGCGCGTGTCCGGCATCGCCTCGTACTTCGACAGGGTCGGCGTCGGTTATGTCGTGCCCGAGGACATGGTCCGATCCCTATGGTACAAGTTCATGATCAACGTGGGCATTAACCAGGCCTCCGCCGTCCTCGGCGCGCCTTACGGCGTATTTCAGCGCCTGCCCGAGGCTAAGGAGGCCATGTACGGGGCGATGCGCGAGCTGATCGAGATATCGCGCGCGATGGGTACGGGCCTCTCCGATGCCGATCTGGAATCCTGGTACGGCACCCTGCTCGGCCTTTCGCCGGATGCCAAGACCTCGATGCTCCAGGACGTCGAGGCGAAGCGGAAGACGGAAGTCGAAGCCTTCGCGGGGACGGTGGTCGCCCTGGGCGAGCGGACGGGCCTGCCCACTCCGATCAATCGGCTTTTCCTCAACCTGATACGGACGATGGAGCAGACTTACTGAGCCGTGCTATTATCGGGCATGGCGCCTTCGATCCTCTGGTACGATCTCGAGACCTTCGGCCTGGAGCCGCGTTACGACCGCATCGCCCAATTCGCGGCGCTGAGGACCGACGAGAATCTCGAGGCGACGGGCGAGAAGACCCTGCTCTACTGCAAGCCCACTCCCGATTACCTTCCCAGCCCCCTTTCCTGCCTCGTCCACGGGATCACGCCCCAGTACGCCGCCGAGGCCGGTCTCTCCGACTACGAGTTCGCGAAGGCCCTGCGCTCCGCGATGAGCGTCGCGGGAACGACTACCGCCGGCTTCAACTCCCTCCAGTTCGACGACGAGTTCGTTCGGAACCTCTTGTATCGCAATCTCTTCGATCCCTACGAGCGGGAGTGGCGCAAGGGAAACAGCCGCTGGGACCTCATCGACCTGATGCGCGCGGCCCGCGACCTCAGGCCCGAGGGCATCATCTGGCCGGAAGACGAGGAGGGGAGGCCGATCTTCACTTTGGTCGCCCTCGCCCGCGCGAACGGCATCGCCCACGAGTCGGCGCACGACGCGACGCACGACGTCCTCGCGACCGTCGACCTCGCCAGGCTCGTGCGCGCCCGCCAGCCCAAGCTCTACGACTGGTATTGGGCCCATCGCGGCCGCGATTCCCTCCGACCGCTCGTGGACCTCGTCGACCGCACTCCCCTCGTGCATTCGGCCGCCGGCTACACTTCCTCGAAAGGGTGTACGACCCTGGTGGCTCCGGTCGCCATGGATCCCGAGAACCGGAACCAGCTCGTCGCCATCGATCTCCGCTTCGACCCGGCCACCATAATCGGGCTCGACGTAGAGGAGCTTCGCAGGCGCGTCTTCACGAAGAAGGCCGAGTTCGACGAGGAGCGCGTGCCTCTCTCTCGCATCCGCCTCAACCGCTGTCCCTTCCTCGCGCCGATGAGCACGATGAGCGATTCGGCCGCGCTACGCCTCGGCCTGGACCGCTCGGAATGCCTGGAGCACCTCGAGGTCATCAAGAAGGAGCCCGAGCTTTTGCAGAAGATGGTGGCGGTGTTCGAGCGGCGCGACCCGCCGCCGGAATCCGACGATCCGGAGCTGCGTCTGTACGCGGGGAGCTTCTTCCCCGAGGACGACGCGCGGGCTTTCGAGGTCGTCCACGAGCGCCTCGCGGCCGAGGGGGCGGCCTCGGCCAAGCCGGCCCTCTACCGCATGAAGTACGCCGACGAGAGGCCCGCGCAGATGCTCAGGCGCCTGTTTGCGCGCAATTTCCCGGAAACGCTGACGGGCGGCGAGAAGGCGAAATGGCGAGCCTTCTGCGCGGGACGATTGCAGCTGCCGCCCCTCCCCGGCGCGACCGATCTCGCTACCTTCGGGAAGGTCGTCTCGCAGCGGCTCGAGAATGCCGAGACGCCCGCGCGGGAAAGAGGCTTGCTTCAGGAACTGCTCGCGTACAAGACGGGGCTGGAAAAGGAAGTGCTCGGCTACGAAGGGAAATGAGTCGCGCTCGGGATCGCGCCGCGAAGCCGCTCCGAAGCACTTCGATCGCCATGCTATCGCGGCTTCGAAGCTATCCCTCGCGAAGGGCCCGAGGCAGTCCAGCGACCACGCGATGGTAGGAGTGGCGGATGAGCCACTCGAGCTTGGCATCGGGCACGGAGCCGTCGAATACGACCGTGTTCCAGTGCCGATGATTCATATGCCAGCCCGGCCGTATATCGGGATAGGCCGAGCGCAGATCGGCGGCGAGATCGGGGTCGCACTTCAGGTTGACCTCGATCGGCGCGGCCTGGCCCCCGAAATAGAGGGCGAATATCCTGCCGCGGACGCGAAAGGCCTCGGTCGCCTCGTCGAAGGGAAAGTCGCTCGTCGCCTCGGGAAGGGAGAGGCAGATCTTCCTCATCCGGCCTTTCGTCATTCCGCCCCGCCGTGCCGTGCCGTCAGCCGGCCAGGATCCGGTCTATCGCGACCAGCTCTTCCTCCGCGAGGGGGCCCGCCGCGAGGGCCGCCGCGTTCTCCTCGATCTGCTCGGGCCTGGAGGCCCCTATGAGTGCGCTGGTCACCCGCGCATCCCGGAGGGTCCAGGCTATCGCCATCTGGGCGAGGCTCTGTCCCCTCGCCTTGGCGATTTCGTAGAGCGCGGCAACCTTCGCGATCTTTTCGGGAGTGACGTCGCTTCCCTTCAAGAAGGGACTGCCCGAGGCGGCGCGGGAATCGGCGGGCACGCCCCCGAGGTACTTCGTCGTCAGGAGTCCCTGGGCGAGAGGCATGAAGGCGATGATGCCCATGCCGGACTCGGCGCATGCGGCTAGGAGGCTCGGCCCGCCCGCCCCGCCCTCCACCTTCTCCCGAGCGAACATGTGGTAGCGCGGCTGGTGTATGAGGGCGCGAATGCCCATGGATTCGAGCATCGCCGCGGCTTCCCTCGTCCTTTCGGGGGGATAGTTGGAAAAGCCCACGTAGAGGGCTTTCCCCGTCCGGACGGCATGAGCGAGCGCGCCCATCGTCTCCTCGAGCGGGGTATCGGGATCGGGGCGATGATGGTAGAAGATATCCACGTAATCAAGGCCCATCCGCTCGAGGCTTTGATCGAGGCTGGCCAGGAGGTACTTGCGCGACCCGTGGTCTCCGTACGGTCCCGGCCACATCGTATAGCCGGCCTTCGTGGAGACGACGATCTCGTCGCGGTAGGGCGCGAAATCCTCCTTGAGCAAACGCCCCAGGCTGAGCTCTGCGGAGCCGGGTGGCGGCCCGTAGTTATTCGCGAGATCGAAATGGTTGATGCCGAGGTCGAAGGCCCTTCGCGCCATCGCGCGGATGCGGTCGTAGGGCGTCTCGGCGCCGAAGTTGTGCCAGAAGCCCAGGGACAGGGCGGGCAGCATGAGGCCCGAGTCCCCGCAACGACGGTATTGGATCGTCGTATAGCGCGAGTCGGCGGCTGTGTAGGGCATGGTCGTCTCCTTGGGCTCGGATGGTAATACGTAATGGCGCCGAATGTCATCGCTCCCCTATCGCGCCTTCGCCTTGACGAAGCTCCCTTCGGCGTATTCCCGAAAGGCGAGATCGAGCTCCGCCTGCGTATTCATGACGATCGGGCCTCGCCACGCTATGTCCTCGCCGATGGGAGTGCCTCTCGCGAAGACGAAGGAGCAGCCCGAAGGGCCCGCCTTCACTCGGACGCGGTCGCCCCTCCCGAAGAGGCAGCAGAGCGGTAGGCGGCCCGGCCGCGCGCCTGCCGGAAGGGCGGGGGTCGCGAGCGAACCCTCGTAGACGCAGGCGAAGGCGGTCTCGGCCTCGGGCGCCCGAAGCTCGATCGAGCCCTCGTCGCCCAGGCGGATATCGAAGTAGGTCGGTTGCCGGGCAAGGCCCTGGACGGGCCCCCGCGCGCCGCCCAGGCTTCCGGCAATGGCGCGGACCTCGCCGCCTTCGACTGTCTCTATCGGGATCTCCCCCGCGCCGAAGCCGCGATAGGTCGGAGCCCGCATTTTTTCCGAATGCGGCAGGTTGACCCAGAGCTGGAAGCCGCGAATTCCCATGGGCGAGGGCTGGGGCATCTCCTCGTGGACGATGCCCGAGCCGGCGGTCATCCACTGGACATCGCCCGGGCCGATGAAGCCCGAGTTGCCCATGCTGTCCCCGTGGCGCACGCTGCCCCCGAGCATGTACGTGACCGTCTCGATGCCCCTGTGCGGATGCCAGGGAAATCCCGGCAGGTATTGGTCCGGATCCTCGGAGCCGAAGAGGTCGAGGAGGAGGAAAGGATCGAAGAGCCTCGCCTCGCGGTTGGCGAAGAGCCGAACGAGCCTGACTCCCGCCCCGTCCATGGTTTCCATGCCCTCGAAGGTCCGGATAATCTCGCGCTCGCCCATGCTCTGCCCCCTTTGAGTCGATTATAATCCGGGGGAAGGCGCGGCGATACGCCGAATGAATCCGGCGCTTGTGGCCCGTGCCGACTGAACCTACAATGAGCCCATGGCCAACGACGACGTGAAGCGCTATGGAAAGGGAGACGTGATCTTCAAGGAAGGCGAGAAGGGCGATCTCATGTACGTCCTGCTCGAGGGGGCGGTCGAGCTGAAGATGAAGGTCGAGGGCGGGGAGACCGTGATAAAGACGGTGGATACGCCCAACGACTTCTTCGGAGAGATGACGCTCCTCGACGAGAGGCCCCGTTCGGCCACGGCCATAGCGTCCTTGCCGACGAAGGTCCTCGCCGTCGACGGTCCGACCTTCGAGTCGATGATCCTCTCGAACGGCAAGTTCGCGCTCAAGATCATCAAGGTCCTCGCGGCCCGCATCAGGAGGTCCAACGTTCAGATTTCCGAGCTCATCGAGACGATGCCCAAGGATTGCGCGAGGGAGGAGGATCGGCCGACTCGAGTCTAGAGCCGCCTTCGCTTTCGGCGCGGCTCGTGCTATGATGCATCCGTGCTAAGGATCGGGCGCGAAGGCGCGGATTACCGGCCCTACTACTGCGAAGAGAACGTCTGGCGACTCCTCGCCAGGCCGGAGCTGGGCGATGTCGCGTCGTGGGCCGTCATCGCGTCCAACGCGGCTCGTGAAATCATATGCCTGCGTCAGCGCGCCGGACGGCCCGTCGACGGCCTGGTCCGGTGGGATTACCATGTCTTCGCGGTCGCCGACGATCCCGTCGCGGGCCGTCTCGCCCTCGACCTGGACAGCGATCTGCCCTTCCCCGGCCCATTGGCCCGATACCTCGGCCTCAGCTTTCCCCCGGACGTGCAGCCTGCCTTCGCGCCGACCTTTCGCGTGATCAAGGGGAGCGATTTCGTGGCCGGCTTCGTTTCCGATCGCTCGCACATGAGGCGGCCCGACGGCAGCTGGATAGCCCCGCCGCCTCCCTGGCCGGCGCCCGGATCGGGTTCCGGCAGGCCCAGCATCCTCATGGATTGGACGGACATGGGGCGGCGGTCGCCGGGAGCGGTCTACGCCGCCGCTCGGATGGCGGCCTTCGCGGCCGGCAGATGAAGCTCGTCCTCGTGTCCCTGGCCGCTCGCGAGTCCCCGGAAGCCCTTCCTCTGGGAGCGGCTTGCGTCGCGGCCGCGCTCAAGTCCGCGGCCGCCGCCGATACAGCCCTCGCCCGCTTGGAGATCCTTCTCCTCGAGGCCGGGCTCGACGAGGGCCCCGGCGAGCTGGCCTCGCGCATCGCGTCCTCGGGCGCGGCGCTCGTCGGCTTCTCGGTCTATTCCTGGAATCGAGCCGTATTGACCGACGTCTCCGCGCGGCTGCGCGGAGACGTCGGAGGGATCCTCCTTTTCGCCGGCGGGCCCGAGGCCACCGCCGATCCCGATGGCCTCATCGCCGAAGCCTCCCTGGATTTCGCGATAGCCGGCGAGGGCGAGCGCGCGTCCGTGCTCGCCCTCGGCGCGATCCTGGCCGGCGAAGCGTTGGTCGGCGCGTTGCGCGGCATACCAGGCGTGGCGCTCCCCGGGATTTCGGGAAGGGGAAATGGCGCGGGCACGGCAGCCCCCTGCGCGCGGCCCGAGGCCGCAATCGATCTTCCCTCGCCCTGGCTGCTCGGGGTCATGGACCCGAAGGCCTGCAGAGGCGACGTCATTTGGGAGCTCTCCCGAGGCTGTCCCTTTCATTGCGCCTATTGCTACGAATCCAAGGGCGTCGGAGGATCGCGTCCCTTTCCCATGGAAAGGATAGAGGCCGAGCTCGAGCTCTTCGTCCGTTCGGGGCTTCGCTACGCCTTCATCCTGGATCCTACCTTCGATTACGACGCGAAGAGGGCGGGACTGCTCCTCGATCTTTTCCGCGAGAGGGCTCCGGGAATGCGCTGGAAATTCGAGATCCGCGCCGAGCTTTTGGACAAGACCCTCGCGCGACGCTTCGCGGCCCTCGATTGCAGCCTTCAGATCGGGCTCCAGAGCGTAAGGAGCGAGACTCTCGAGGCGGTGGGCAGGCCCGGCTTCGATCGCAGGGACTTCGCGCGAAAAACCGCCATGCTGTCCAGGGCGGGCGTGAGCTTCGGCCTGGACCTGATCTACGGGCTGCCGGGCGATTACCTCGACGACTTCGAGGAGGCTATGGACTTCGCCCTGAGCCTCGAGCCTAATCACCTCGACATCTTCCCTCTCGCTCTCCTGCCCGGTACGGAGCTCGCGGCCGCGGCCGAGTCTCTCGGCATCGAGGCCGAGAGCCGATCCCCCTATCTCGTCCGAGCGACGCGCGAGCTTTCGGCTCGGGATATGGCGAGCGCCGCTTCCCTGGCGGCGGCTTGCGACCGATTCTATAGCTCGGGCCGGGCCGTCGGCTGGTTCAGGGCCGCGCTCGCGCCGTTGAGGTCGCGACCTTCGGCCTTCCTCCGGGGCTACTGGTCTTGGCTTTCCCGGCGCGCGGGCGGCGATGCGCGGCGAGACGGCTCGTCGACCCGCGACACGCCCCTGACGATCGAAGCCGAGCAGCTGGCCTTTCTCGACGAAGCCTACGCAGCCTCCGGGCTGGGAGCCCTATCGGCCGTCCTGCGCGACCTCGTACGGCTTCACGGGGCCTGGGGCCGAGCCCTGGCCGAGGGCGAGTCCAGCCTCCTCAGTCTGTCTTATGATCCGGAGGAGCTGCTCGGCGCGGCGGCGACGGGCCTGCGCGCCTTCGTTCGGGTAGCCGCGCTCCGCAAAAAAGCCTGGCGAGTCGTCCCCGACGAGGCCGAAGGGGCGCGGCTCGAAGCTCTTTAGCCTCTCGCGGTCCCATCCTCGCGCGAGCCCGCCAAGCGCCCGCGGAACGCGGCGGCGATGCCCCAGGACAGCCAGGCCGCGGCCATGACCGCGGCGCAGAGGGCGATGAAGGCCGAAATAGTAGCCCCAGCCTTGGCCGAAGCCGTCGAGGGGAGTGGGAACGTCGGGGGGACTGATAAGAAACATGAAATTGAAGCTCAGGGGCGGGCCGGAGAAGGCGGAATCGAAGAACCGGAGCGCGATCGTGATGGGGAAGAGGACGCCGATCGCCTTGAGCAGGGTGGCGAACACGTAGGATGCGGCCGCGCCCAGGCCCCAGAAATAGAGAAGGTCCCAGACGCCGCGGCTTTTCGACGCGTTGAGGGCGACAGCCAGCCGTAGGGCGACGGCGCAGAGCTCGAAGGGTATCGCGCCGCGAAGGAAGTCGTGCCAGCCCTGGGTAAAGTACTGCGGGACGTGGAGGGCGGCTTCGAAGGAGATCGCGACGATAGTCGCGACCAGGCGCAGGGTCGGCTCGCCCTTCCATGCGGCGAGGCGCTTCCTGAAAGCGACGACGAGGATCGAAGCGACCGCGAGGATCGAGAGCGCGACGATGTGAGGCAGGCTGAAGGGCTCTAGGTACATGGGGGAGGATTCGGGAATCGATCGGTAGGAAAAGAAGGGCATAGGGACTTCCTGGCTTATCGTCGTATGCGGTGAAGCGACTTATAAAGAGCTGGTCCGGCGAGTTGTCAAGGGCGGAATAATGCTATGCGCGCGCGAAAGCGTAAAATCGAAGTTGCGGAGCCTTCCTTAGTCCTATACAATCTCTCGCGAATGACGGTATCGCGCAGAAGCGAGTCGGACTCCGTAGCGAAGGTCATACTCGGCCTATCCAAGACTCTCGCATCGACCCATGCCCTCGACGAGGTCCTGGTTCGCATCCTCGACTCGATCAAGGTGGTCCTCCCCATGGACTCCTGCTCTCTCCTCCTCCTTCAGGACAAGACCCTCGAGGTCCGCGCGGCCATCGGCTTCGACGAATCGCCGGGCATCCTGGGAATGCGGTTGGACCTAGAGCGCTATCCCCTCGATCGCTTCGTCGTCGAGAGCGGGACCCCGATGGTCATCGACGATGTCGGACTCGACCCTCGCTGGAATCCGCGCGCCGGTGATAGGCCCATCAGGTCCTGGATGGGCATTCCCCTTCGCGCCTCCGGCGAGGTGATCGGCATGCTGTCCATATGCTCGTGGAAGGCCAGCGCATATGCCGATGAAGACCGCGAGGTCGCGGACGCCTTCGCCGACCTCGCTGCCGCCGCGGTTCGCAACGCGCGGATATTCACTACGGCCAGGCGCAAGATCGACGAGCTTGACGCGGTAAACAAGATAGGCGCCGCCGTCGCATCGCGCCTCGATGTCGACAAGCTCTGCGAGGTGGTGGGACGGAACCTCGTGGAGATATTCATGGTGGGAGTAGTATACGTCGCCGTCTGGGACGAGGACGCGGGGATCATTCGACTGCCTTTCTACTCGCACGACGGCAAACGGGAGAGCTATCCTCCCTTCCCCTTCGGCAATGGGCTTACCTCCCATGTCCTGCGCAGCCGCGAAAGCCTCAATATAGGCGAGGACCTCGCCTCGAAGGCGCGGGCGATGGGCGGACGATCCCTTCCCGGGCGGGAGGCCCACAGTTGGCTCGGAGTGCCGATATTCTCCGGCAGGCGCGCCCTCGGAGTCCTGTGCGTGCAGTCCTACGACCGCGAGAACGCCTTTTCCTCCGACGACCTTCGCCTGCTCTCCACGATCGCATCCACCGTCGGCGCGGGAATCCGCAATGCCCGCCTCTTCGAGGAGGCGCGGCGCAAGGCCGACGAGGCTTCCGCCCTTGCCGACGCGGGGCGGGAGATATCCGAAAGCCTCGAGCCCGACGTCGTCCTCCGCAGGATCGCCATGCGGGCGAACGCCCTCCTCTCACGGGACAGCGCCGCCGTCTTCCTCCTCGAGAGCGACGGGTCCCTGCGCGCAGTCGTGGCGGTCGGACGTCAGGCCGCCGCGCTCCAGGATTTCCGCCTGCCCGCGGGAGCGGGGATCATCGGTCGCGTCGTGTCCTCGGGCCAGGGCCTGATCGTCAACGACGCGCTGGGCGATCCCCAGGCGGTGAGCGTTCCGGGGACCCCCGAGGAGCCGGGAGAGAAGCTGATCGCCGCTCCCCTCTTTGTTTCGGGCAGGGTGACCGGCGTGATGGCCCTGTGGCGCGGCGAGGCCGAGCTTCCATTCCTGCCCGACGACCTCGTCTTCCTTTCGGCCCTGGCGCGGCAGGCGGCGGTCGCCATAGAGAACGCGCGCCTGCATCGAAGGGCGAAGGACGAGGCCCGGCGGGCAGCGGCCCTCTACGAGGCGGCGAGCGCGGCCCGCGCCGAGGCCGAGGAGGCAAACAGGCTGAAGTCGCGCTTCCTCGCCAACATGACGCACGAGCTTCGTACGCCCCTGAACTCGATCATCAATCTCGCCTATCTGATCCAGGAGGGAAGCGAGGAGGCCCCGCCTCCCGGCATACGCGACGAGGCCTCGCGGATCGAAGTCGCCGGCCGCCATCTTTTAGGCCTCATCAACGACGTGCTGGACGTGGCCAAGATCGAAGCGGGCCGGATGGACGTCAGGCTGGAGGAATCGGATTTCCGGGCCATAGCGCGAACCGTGCTCTCGGCTGCTTCGGGCCTCGAGCTCGCGCCGGGAGTGGAGCTCCGGGACGAGCTGCCGGATAGCCTTCCCCCGGTGCTCGTCGATCGGACCAGGCTCAGGCAAGTCCTCTTCAACCTCCTGGCCAATGCGGTCAAGTTCACGTCTCGCGGCCACATCGCCCTCCGCGCCTCGGCCTCGGAACGCGAGCTCGTCGTGGAGGTCGAGGATACCGGGATAGGCATGGAAAAGACCGAGCTTCCCAAGGCCTTCGCCGAATTCGTGCAGCTCGACGACGACATGGACCGGCGCGCCGGCGGCTCGGGTCTCGGCCTGCCGCTGTCCCGGCACCTCGTCGAGCTTCAAGGCGGACGGCTCTGGGCCGAATCGCGAAAGGGCGTAGGCTCCGTATTCCGCTTCACGCTGGTCCGCGCCGACCTCTCGCGCCTCGCCCGGGCCGGAGGGGAGCGCCTCGCATGAATTCCCTTTCCCTGTCTTCCGTCAAAGTCCTCGTCGTCGAGGATGATCCCGACAATAGGATCGTCATCACCCGACTCCTCATCATGGCGGGAGTAGAAGCGCAATCGATCGCGGCCATCGAAGGGGACGCGCGCGATTTCCTCGATCGCACCGGGCAGGAATTCGATCTCGTATTCCTCGACCTGCAGCTGCCCAAGAAGGACGGGTACGCCGTATTATCCGACTTGCGCGCCGATCCGAGGCGAGCCGCGGTCCGAGTCTTCGCGCTCACGGCCAACGTCGCCAGGCGCGAGATCGAGCGCTGCCGAGGAGCGGGCTTCGACGGCTTCATCGGCAAGCCCATCGATGGCCGGCGATTCTCCGAGCTCCTGCGCAGGATACTGGAAGGCGAGTCGGTATGGATGGAGGATTGACGGCCAACCGCGGCCGCGACTATGTCGGCTCGGGGGTCGCAGCCGCGTTGACGGGGCTCGCCGATGCGCTCGGGGTATGCGAGGCCGTCGGCCTAGGCGCCGGCAGCCTCGCCTCGACCCTGCGCGCGCTCGAGGTCAGGGCCCGCGAGCTCGCGGCGGGAGAGCGGCGCGCGCGGCAGGCGGCCGCGTCCATCCGCGCGGCGAGCCTCGCGCTCAGCCGCAGCCCCGATTCGAGCGCCCTCCTGGAAGAACTGCTCGACTACCTCAACTGGATAGTCGCCTACGATGCGGCTCAGGTCTTCCTCTCCGATCCGCGGTCGGGACCGGCGGGCCGCCTCCAACCCCGAGCGGCTCGCGAATGGCGCGTAGGGGCGAGGACGCCTCTCGCTCTCGAGGCCGAGCTCCTGGCCGGCAAGGCCGGGGGGAAGACCCTCGTCGAGGAGAGAAGCGGCGGGAGGCTGCTCTACCTGCCGCTTCGCGGGCCCGACGCCCTCTTAGGCGGGGCGGTGATCGTAAGGGAAGGAGGGCACGCCTTCGACGAAGAGGAGATACGGGAGGCGGAGGCCTTCGCCGGCCAAGCGGCCGCGGCCCTGCGGAACGCGTCGCTCTTCGAGGAGCTCCGAAGGGCAGACGGCGAGCTCTTAGCCTCCTATGAGACTTGCATCGAGATACTCTCGAAGACGCTCGACCTGCGAGACCATGAAACGGAAGGACACTCGTTGCGCGTCGCCAAGATGTCCACCGACCTGGCCCGCGTATTCGGTATGGACGACGAGGCGGTCGCCCGTATGCGCCGCGGAGCCCTTCTCCACGATATCGGCAAGATCGGTATCCCCGACGCCATATTGCTCAAGCCCGGTCCCCTGGATTCGATGGAGAGGGAGGTGATGCGGCGCCACCCGGTCATCGCGCGCGAGCTTTTCCTGGACGTGCCCTTCCTGCGCGAGGCCATCGACGTACCCTGGTGTCACCATGAGCGCTGGGACGGCAGGGGCTATCCGCGCGGCCTGGCGGGCGAGGATATTCCCCTGCCGGCCAGGGTTTTCGCCGTCGTCGACGTCTACGACGCCCTCACCCATGACAGGCCCTACCGCAGGGCCATGGGAGAGAGAGAATCGCTTCAACTCGTCGCCGGAGGCGCCGGCAGCCAGTTCGATCCCCTGATGGTGCAATTCTTCCTGGGCTCTTTCGACCTGTTCTGACTATTCGTATTCCGGTCTGGGATTTTTGACGGCAAGCACCCGTAGGACTCCGGGCCCGGCGTTCCTCATGCCGTGCGGGACCCCCCGCGGACTCGGCAGCAAGGTCCCCGCGGCGGCCTCGGTCGACTCCTCGCCGAGGTAAAAGGTTCCCTTGCCTTCCAAGACGAAGAACTCCATGTCCACCGGCGTCACGTGGGGCTTGACGAAGCCTCCGGGGGCCACAGTTATATGGACTATCATCGCTTCCGGAGCCGAGTAGATCGCCCGCGCGAGAACGCCCGAATCTTCCTTTATTATCTTCCCGTCGTCGATTCCGCTCTTCTTCATATTCCCTCGCATTGCCCTCGAGCTTTTCCCCTGCGCATGGCCTCATAGTATCCCCAAAGCCCCCGGCTTTTCGATAGCCCTGCCTTGACCATTTCTCCTTCGATGGACATCATCGCCCATGGCACGACGCAACTTCCTCCTCAGGCTCGCTTACGACGGTACCGATTTTCGCGGTTGGCAGCGCCTTCGCGGTTCCGCGCGAGGGACCGCGAAGGGCCTCGGCGCCGGCCGAAGCGTCCAGGGCGAGGTCGAGGCCTGTCTGGCGGCGGCGCTTGGCTTAGCGGGACCTGCCGGCGATTCGATAGAGGTGGTCGGCGCGGGGCGTACCGACGCGGGCGTCCATGCGGAAGGCCAGGCCGCGAGCTTCCACGCTTTCACGGAGCTCGGTTGCGGGTCCATCAGGGAGGCCCTCAACGCCCGCTTCCCGCCCGACCTCGCCTGTATCTCCTGCGCCGAGGTCGACGCGCGCTTTCACGCTCGCCTCCATGCCACGTCAAAAGTCTATCGGTATCGCCTGCTCCTCTCCGAGCTGCCCGATCCCTTCATGCGGCGCTACAGCCTCCGCGTACCTGAAAAGCTCGACCTGATCGCCATGTCCGCCGCAGCCGCCGCTCTCGTCGGCGAGCGCGATTTTCGCGCCCTCTCCAACGCCAAGGGCGAGGATACGAGACGCCTCCTCGAAGAGGCCAGGGTCGAGGCATCGGGCCGCATCGTAGACCTCGTCTTCGTCGGGCCGGGCTTTATCTACAATCAGGCGAGGGTGATGGCCGCCCTGATCCTGGAGGCGGGCAAGGGGTCCCTGCCGCCCGAGCGCGTAGGCGCGATCCTCGAGGGCCGCAGCCGCTCCGTCGCTCCGGGCGCCCTCGGTCCATTCGGGCTCTGCCTCGTCGACGTGGGCTATGAAAGGGTTTGACGGGCTCCGAATGCCTCGAGCGTCTCAACCGCCGGCCGACGAAAGGCTTATCAGATCGCTGCGCGTAAGGACGACGTTGCCGCGGACGCCCGGAGCGTTCATCAAGTGCCAGGCGACATACTGCTCCGCGTAGAGACTGGCGGAGGCGGTACCGTCGACGGGAACGACGACTTTGAAACCGCGCAACGAAGCCCCGATGCTCGTACCGAGCACTGCGCCCTCCGTCGCGATTCCAGTAATTATGACTTGATTGATGCCTTTGCCTTTCAGGTAAGCCTCGAGGTCGGTCTCGAAGAACTTGTCCACGCTCGCCTTGACGACGTGTTCGGAGGGAAGGGGCCTGAGCTCGGGCAGAATGGTTTCCGGACTGCCGTCCTTGGTGTTGCTATAGGCAACGAGCATGTTTGAGGCTCGCGCAAGCTCGAGGAGCTTCTCGACTCGCGGAACCGCGGCGAGGGCGCGGGGCCTCGGGCTTACCGTCCTGTCCTCGAAATCGAGAAGCAGAAGGGCGGTGGACGCCGGATCGACCTTGACCTCTTCGAGTCGCGGCGCGGGTGGTGCCTGCACTTTGCTCCAGTCGTCGACGATGGTGGGACTTTGCGCATAGGCCAAGAGGCCGAATAGGAAAATTAATAACCCGGCGAGGCTTCGTTTCATGTCGTCCTCCATATCCGATGATACTGATTATCGCGGGCCGAGCCAATTTCAGCCTACCCCGGTCGGTTTTTGGCAAAATATTACTAATACTGTAGGAAATAAATCCTTCAGTTAACAATGGAGGAATTTACCACTGGTCGCGGAGGAATTTATCAGTGGTCGCGGAGGACTGGACCAGTGGTCGCGGCCGGCTGGACCAGTGGTCCCGGCCGACTTGACCACTGGTCCCGGCCGACCTCGGGAAAACCTACCTTTACGATCGGTACGGTCCCGGCTATCATCTCCGCATGACTACCGTCCTTTCTCTCGGAGGCTCCATAGTCGCGCCGGAAGGCCCCGATCAGGCATTCCTCTCGGCCTTCATCTCCGTCGTACGCGAGCACCTTGCCGTCGACCCTGAACGGAGGCTCATCCTCGTGGTGGGCGGCGGGGGCCCGGCGCGGGCTTGGCAGCGCGCTTTCCGCGAATCCGGGGGGCCTGCCGAGGACACGGACGCCCAGGATTGGATCGGTATCATGGCCACTCGCCTCAATGCCCAGCTCGTCAAGGCTCTCCTCGGCGCCCTCTGCCCCCAGGGGGTCGTGACGGATCCGACCTCGCTCACGATATTCATGGGTCGCGTTCTCGTCGCCGCCGGCTGGAAGCCGGGCTTCTCCACCGATTTCGACGCCGTTCTCCTGGCCGAGCGTTTCGGGGCAGATCGCGTCGTCAACCTTTCCAACATCGCCAAGGTCTACACCGACGACCCTAGGACGAATCCGGAGGCCAAGCCCATCGATGCCCTCACGTGGGCCGAGTTCCGCGCCATAGTCGGCGACGAGTGGATTCCCGGCAAGAACGTCCCCTTCGATCCCGTGGCGACGCGCAAGGCCGCCGATCTCGGCCTTTCGGTAAGCTGCGTCGCCGGTCGCGATCTCGGCAACCTGCGTCGTGTCCTCGAGGGCGCTAGCTTCGTCGGTACTACGATCGGACCGGATTGATAAGGATGAGCGAAGGCCGTAAAAGATCGATACTCCTCGTCGAAGACGAGGCATTGATAGCGGTAAGCGAAAAAAAGGCTCTCGAGAAGCGCGGATATGAGGTCATCGTCGCCTATTCCGGAGAGATGGCCGTCGAAAAGGCGAGACAGGGCGAGACGATCGATATCGTATTAATGGATATCGACTTGGGCGCAGGCATCGACGGAGCCGAAGCGGCGAAATTGATATTACGGGGCCGAACCCTACCCATAGTTTTCCTATCCAACCATCTCGAGCCAGAAATCGTGGAGAAGAGCGAAAAGATCACCTCCTACGGCTATGTCGTGAAGAGCTCGAGCATTACGGTGCTCGACGCGTCCATAAAAATGGCCTTTAGGCTTTTCGAGGCGAACCAGAAGATACGTGTAACGAACGAAATGTTCCAAAAGGTCCTGGATTCCATTCCGCAATTCATATGCTGGAAGAACAGGAACTCGGAATTCCTCGGCTGCAACAAGAACTACGCCGACATGGTCGGATTGCCCGACACGCGATCCATCTTGGGGAAGACGGATCATGACCTGCCCTGGAAGAAGGAGGAAACGGAGCACTTCCTGGAAGACGACGAAGCGGTAATGTCCCTGGACGCCCCGAAGGTCCATATAATCGAACGTGCTTCCGACGCGAGAGGCAGAGAATCATGGCTGGATACTAACAAGATACCCCTCCATGACGCTTCGGGAAAGGTAAGCGGCGTCCTCGTTTCCTTTTCGGACATCACCGAGTCCAAGCTCATCGAGGATTCGCTGGCAAAAGAACGGTACCTGCTTCAGACTCTCATGGACAACAGCTCGGATTACATCTATTTCAAGGACCTCCAGAGCCGCTTCACCAGGACGAGCAAGGCGCATGCGAGATCGCTGGGCCTGGCCGATCCCGTGCAGATGGTAGGCAAGACGGATTTCGACTTCTTCGACCCGGAGCACGCGAGAAAAGCCTACGCCGACGAACAGGAGATAATCAGGACGGGCCAGGGGGTGAGGAAGGAAGAAACCAACCTGCGGTTTAACGGCCCCTCCACATGGGTGTTGACCGAGAAGCTGCCCCTGAGGGACCGAGAGGGGCGCATAATCGGCACCTTCGGCATCTCCCGCGACATAACCGAGCGCAAGCGGGACGACGAAAGGATCAAGAGCCTCCTCAAGGAAAAGGAGACCATGCTGAAGGAAGTCCATCATCGCATCAAGAACAACATGAGCACGGTCAACAGCCTCCTGGCCCTTCAGGCTTCGACACTGAGCGAGTCCCAGGCCGTCAAGGCCCTCGAGGATGCGGGCAGCCGCGTTCAGAGCATGATGGTGCTATACGAAAAGCTCTATCAATCCTCCGATTTCACGTCCATCTCGGCGCGTGAATACATTCCCGCGCTCGTCGACCTAATCATCGGCAACTACCCGAACGGCGGGTCGGTCAGAGTCCGGAAGATCGTCGACGATTTCGTCCTCGACTCCAGGATCCTCAACAATCTCGGGCTGATAATCAACGAGCTCCTGACGAACATCATGAAGTACGCCTTCGCGGGAAGGGCCTGCGGCTCGATCGGGGTCTTCGTTCGCCGGAAGGGCGGCCGAGTGTCGCTGACAATCGAGGATGACGGCAATGGCATGCCGGAGGGCGTGGATTTCGAGAATTCCGCCGGCTTCGGCCTCATGCTCGTCAGGATGCTGACGGAGCAGCTCGGAGGCAGCATCAGCCTCGAGAGGAGGAACGGCACGCGGATAATCCTCGATTTCGAGAAGTAGGCGGCCGGCCGGGAAAGGGAGGCGCCTCAGGGCGAGACCGGGGCCTTCGTCTTTCCTTCTGCCCGGTCGAGCTTTTCGAGCAAGGCCGCATAGCGTTTCCCTTCCGAGTCCTCCTTCAGCCCGGGGGCCAATCCCACCAGGGCCTTCAGGGCCCTTCGGACCGAAGCCGCGTCGTCGGCCGCCATCGCGGAATCGAAGGACCTGCGCCAATAGTCCCACGCCTCCGCGTCCTTCCCCGCCTTCGAGCACAAAGTCCCGGCAGCCGCGAGATCGGCCGGTATCGCTCTCGCGTTCTCGGCTCGCTTGTCGGCGTCGAGGGCCCCCAGGGTCTCGGCCAAGGCCTCGGCCGTCTTCCCCTCGCCCGACAGGACCGACGCGAGGGCGTAGCGGTTGGCGCCGACTTCGGTCCAGCGCTTGGCTTCGAGGTTCATGGCCTCGGCCCGCTTGAGATCGGCTATCGCCTCGGGGACGCGGCCGAGGCCAGCCTTGGCTACGGCCGCGTCGTTGAGGGCGACAGCCAGCGCCCTGTCGGCCTCGGCTTTAGCGACGCGCTCCGTGGCGATCGACTCGGCCTTCGACGCCGACGCGACCGCTTCCTCGAAGGAGGCGAGGGCGTCGTCCTTCGCGCCGGCGGCGTAGGCTATCTCGCCCAGCCCCGCCAGGGCGATGGCGCGGGCGCCGTTCGAGCCCGCCATCCTCGCGTAGTCGAGAGAGGACCGGTACTCGGCCTCGGCGGCCTCCGTTTCGCCCGCGGCGAAATAGGCCTTGCCCATCGACGCGTGCGAGGCGGCTACGCCCTCGAGATCGTCCACCGACGAGCCTGACTTGAGCGCGTCCTCGTAATATTGCAAGGCCTGCGCGTACTGCCCCTTGGTCATGAAGCCGTCGCCCATCTTGGCCAGCTCCGCGGCCTTGTTTCGCTCGTCGAAGACGGCGTCGGGCGGCTTGGGCGCCGACGAGCAGCCGCCGAGGACGATCGAGGCTGCCGCGATGGCCGAGAGGGCGAACGGCCGGAGCCCTTCCTTCGGGCGATTCATTCTAAGCCTTCCTCCCTCATGCTCTGACTGAGCGGTTGGCGCTCGGGATGCTCGGGGATGCCGCCTTTCAGGAGCGGATTGTTCTTGAGCCCGATGAGCACGTCCTGGGCCTGCTTGATAGCGGCCCTCCCCTCGTCGATCGTCAGCGCGATCGAAGGCATCTGGCCGTTCAGAGAGGCCGAGATGTCCTGAATGTTCTTCAGGGTCTTCTGCAGCTCGACGACGCTTCCGTCGACGCTGTCGTACAGGGCGTTTTTGTCGTCCAGGAAGGTCTTGAGCGATCCCTTCGCGTCGAGGAGCCTGGGTATCAGTCCCGTCGGGTCCCGTATGGCGGCGGTGGTGGCTTCGAGGTTCTTCGCGATCACGTCGACGGAATCGACGAGGCCATTGGCCTTGGACACGAGCTGAGTCGCTTGCGAGGAGACGTCGGCGATCATCCCGTCGGCGTTGGATACGGCGTCGGAGGCCTTCGTCACGATCGATCCGAGGGGCCCCGAGCTTTGGCCGGCGATGGCGCGGTTGATCTCGGTCAGGGTGCGATTTATGGTGACTACGGTTCTGTCCGCGTTTTCGATGAGGGGATTGATCCCGGCCAGGAGGCGCGTGATCGTGTCGTCCTTCTGCGGGATGTCCACGAGACCCTGCTCGATGAGGTCCCTGCCCTCGTCCGAATCGGCGAGGGGGATGAAGCTGCCCGCGGGCATGAGGGAGTCTCCCTTCCCCGGATCGAAGAGGAGCTGCGTCCCGAGGCCGATCGGCGAGGTGACGATCTCGAGCAGGGAGTCGGTCCTGACCTTCGGATAATAGTCGTCGTAAATGACGAACTCGGCGTCCACCTGATTCGCGGCATTGAGGCTCACCTTGGTGACCTTGCCTACCTGGAAGCCCCGCATCATGATCGCCGTGCCCGGCGAGGCCCCGGCCGCCGAGGCGAGGCGCGTCGTGAATCGGATGTCCTTCGAGAACCATCTCTGATTGGCGCCGAGCAGGATTATCCCGACCGCGAGGAAGAGCGCGGCTATTATCACGAAAAGGCCGACGATCTTGTCGGCGTGCTTGATCCTGAATCTCATCGGCCGTCCTTTCCCTTGTCTTCGCTTTTTTCTTCGGCCATCGCCGTCCCGTCGGCGACGGCGTTCACCCAGGCGCCCGCGAGCCCGCCCGTCCAGGCTTCCGCCGCCCGAGGCTTGAGCCTCCCCGTCACGCCGCGAACGAGGGGATCGGTCCAGGCGGCCGCCTCGGCGTAGCTGCCGATGGCAGCGAGCCTGCCGTCCAAGAGCACCGCGATGGAGTCGGCGCATCGAGACGAGAATTCCGAGACGGCGCTCGCGATAAGGATGCTCCGCCCGCGCGACTTCAGCGAGTCGACGATCCCGGGCACGCGCGCCGCCGACGCCTCGTCCAGCGCCGACGTGGGGTCGTCCATGAAGAGAAGCTCCGGATCGAGGACGAGGGCGCGGGCGAGGCCGACGAGCTTGCGCTCGCCGGAAGAGAGCTCGGCGGGCCGAGCGCGCAGCTCCTGCGCGCAGCCGACGAGCTCGGCGGCCCGCCTCACGGCGCGCTCCACCTCGGCCGCGTCCCACGCGGGCTCGTGAAGGCGGACCGGAAGGGCCAGGTTGTCGAAGATGCTCTGGTTGGACCAGAGAGCCGCGTCCTGGAAGACGAAGCCCGAGGCCTTCCTGAATGCGGTCATTTCGCGTCTCGAGAGGCGGGAGAGCGGCTTGCCCTTGTAGAGTACGTCGCCCTCCGTCGGGAGCGCTATGCCCGCCGCCGTCTTTATGAGTATCGATTTGCCCGAGCCCGCCCCGCCCATCACGAACAAGGTCTCGCCGGGATCGAGCGACAGGCTTACGCCGCGCAAGGCCTCGTGGCCGCCGCGCACCGAGCCCAGGCCGCGCAGCTCCAATTCGGGAACGCCGGTCATCGCCCTAGCCCAGGTATAGGATCGCCGTCATGACGACTTCCGCGAGGATGCAGAGCATGAAGCTCGATCCTACCGCCCTGATGCCCGCGACCGGCACCTCGGTTACCGATCCCTCGACGGCGAAGCCTCGATAGAGAGAGACCACGGAAATGATGACGCCGAACACCAGGCTTTTCGCGAAGCCCAGGAGGAGGTCGCCCGGGGCGAGCGCGGCGAAAAGGCTGCGGAAGTACTCTTCGAAGCCGATGGGGCGCAGGAGCTGCACGACGGCGAAGGAGCCCATGAGGCCGAAGACGTTGAAATAGATATCGAGCACGAGCATGGAGACGACGACGCCGAGGAAGCGCGGCGCCGCGAGGTAGGAGATCGGGTTTACGCCCACGGCGACATAGGCCTCGATCTCGTGCCCTACGGCCATCCCGCCCAGCTCGGTGGCTATGGCCGTGCCCGAGCGCGCGATGACGATGAATGCGGTCAACAGGGGGCCGAGTTCCCGCGCAATGACCACGATGAGGATCGTATACATGAGCTTTCCCTGGCCGAATTCCGCGAGGAGGGAAGAGCCTATGAGGTTTATCGCGGCGCCTATGGCGAGGGCCATGGCCGCGGCAATGCCGAGAGCCTCGATCCCCGTGAACAGTATCTGCATTACGAGAACGCGAAAGCCCACCTGGCCCCGGCGAAAGAGGAGAGCGGATTCCTTGAGCACCTGGACGAAGAAGCCCAGGCTGTAGAGGAATTCGTCGAAGCCTCTTATCGCGGCGCTGCCGATCCTATCAAGCATCCCTTTGAATATCGGCTCGATTCGGGGGAATATTCATCATCCCTCGAAAAGCCCGTCGAGCATTTCCCTGGTGATGGCGTATAGCGGCGGTATCCCTTCTTCCGGCGATAGCCGCTCCGAGAGATTGCTCCCCGCCTCGAGGGGGAGATCGCTCACGTAGTAGAGGAAGCGCCTGCGAGCCTCCCGCCGGAGCACTCCGAGCCCTTCCGCCTCGAGCACGGCCCTCAGGTACCAGACGCCCTCCATCTCGAGGCCTATGCAGCACCAGATCCTCCGATAGAACTGCAGCATGGCGCGGTTCTGCAGGAGTGTGCCGCCGACCGTGAGCAGGGGGCCCGTATGGACTTCCCTCCCCGGGAGGGCGGCTCGAAGCCGGCTCAGGGCCTCGGGAGATTCCCCGGGCAAGGGCTGGAAAGTGTCGTTCGACTGCTCGATGAAGGCCGTCGGGGCTATGACGTCGCCGCGGGCGCCGACCAGGGAGCCGGCCTTCCCGAGCACGTTGATGCTCCGGACATTGCGCCCGAAGAGGAGGAGGAGGGTCCGCATGATCTCCTCGGCTTGCTCGCCGAAGGCGTAATCGATGTTGATGACGAAGGAGCGCTCGGAGCAGCGATTCTCGCAGATGCGGGCAGCTTCGATGAGCTGGACCGAGATTCCCGTCGTCACCGTCTCGGGCAGGCGCGCGATGCCGCGCTCGGCCTCCGCCGCCTCGAGTTCGCGACGCGCCTCGGGATGGGCCTCGAGGTAGGGCCTCGAGAGGTAATAGACCTCGTCCGAGGGATCGGGCCACGCGCAGTCGCGGGCATCCCCGCTCGGGAAGGCGCTCGCTCGAAGGCCCTGGCCCTCGGCCCACTCGAGGATGGCGTCCTTCCGGCGCGAGAAGTAGGGATTGAGGCAGTTGGAGACCGAGTGCGTATTGGAGGAGACGATATGGACCTCGAGATCGTCGGGGAAGTCGCTCGGGCGCGTTCCGGTGAGCCGTTCCGCTGCCTCTCCAACCTGATCGGCCCAAAGCTCCGACAGCCGGCCGTTGTAATTGTTCACCTGCTTGCGCACGTCGACCGAGTAGGCCTGGCGGTGGAAGACGATTTCGCGCACCCTGTCCTCGGCTCCGGCCGGCCAGATATGCCGGATCCGAGCGCGTTCCGTCGCGTCGAAGGGCATGCGATCGAGGGGCGCCCCCGATGCGTCGAGGCGCGAGATCTCGCGGATGAGATCGGGATGGTTGAGTCGGTAGCGCAGCTTGCGCGCCTCCACGGCGAAGGCGCAGAGGCAGGTCACGAAGTCCGCGAGGTCGGAGAGCCCGTCTCGCACGAGGACGATGTCCTTGCCCGGCATCATCTCGTAGACGAAGCGGTGGCGGGCTTCGGTGGGGACGAAGGGGAAGAGGAGCTCGACCTTCGCGTAGACCGTGGGCAGGTTGTCCGTGAGGAGGAAGACGAAGCTCCGAGTGACGTTCTCGGGCAGGCGCCGCGCCGCGTAGGCGAGGGCACCCCAGTCGATCCTGGCTTCGTCGGAGGCGTAGGGGTGAAGCGCCGGCTCGAGGGCCTTGTATAGCTCTACCATGCGGCGGATCTCGATATGGCCGAGGCCTATCGAGCGCGAAAGCTCGGCGTTGAAGCGGTCGAAGGCGTCGAAGAGGCCCAGCCCATCGCGGAGCTTGGTACCGAAGGCCTGGGCGAACGGGCGCGAGGACGCGAGGAGGTCGAGGAAGCGCCCTCCGGGGATGACGAGGCAGGTCGAAGGCTCGAGGGCTCGAGCGGCGAACAGGCGCGGCGCGTCGAAGAGGCAGGAACGCTCGCCGAAGTAGGAGCCGGAATCAATGACATTGAGCCTGAAGGGAGGGCTCCTCTCCTCGTCCACCGACTCGGCCGATCCGTCGAGCAGCACGAAGACCTCGTTCGAGGCTTCGTCGCCCTGGCGGATGAAATACTCGCCCCGGGCGTAGTGCCTCAATGCGGAATCGGCTTCCAAGGAGTCGATCTCCCCCGCCTCGAGGTAGCGGAAAGGTACGATGGAAGACAGGCCCCGCAGCGCGTCGATCGCCATGACAGGGAAGCTTATCGGCGCGGGGCTTGTACCGCAAGCCTCGCGCCGGATAGGCTCGGACCCATGAAAATTTCGAGGGCAGCGCTGAAGGCCGACGGACTCCTCCTCCTTACCGCCGCCATATGGGGCACGGCCTTCTCCGCGCAGAGGAGCGGCATGCGAAGCGTCGGCCCCTTCGCCTTCAACGCGGTGCGCTTCGCGGTGGGCGCCCTCAGCGTCCTGCCCCTCTATGTCGCCATGCGGCGGCGGAGCCGCGCGGCCGGTCCCTCGGGCGGGCCCCGACCCGGCCTCGCCGGGAGGCTCGGCTACGTCTCGATAACCGGTTTCGCGCTCTTCTGCGGCACCAGCCTCCAACAGAGGGGCCTCGTCACGACGACGGCGGGCAACGCGGGCTTCATCACCTGCCTCTACGTCGTCCTCGTACCCCTCGCCGGCTTCGCCTTCGGGAGGCGATCGGGGCTTCGAATCTGGGTCGGAGCGGTCCTGGCTCTCGCGGGGCTCTATATACTCGGCATCGGCTCGGGCCTCAGGATGGCGCGGGGCGACCTCTTCGAGCTGGCGGGGGCTCTGTTCTGGACCCTCCATATCCTCGTCGTGGGGCGTTACGGAAGCCGCATGAACGCTCTCGAGCTGGCGATCGGCCAATACCTGGTCTGTTCGCTATTGAGCCTCGCGGGAGCGCTGGGACTCGAGAGCGCTCCCTTCGCCGGGACTCTCGAGGCCGCCGCGCCCATACTCTACGGCGGGATATTCTCGACGGGCGTCGCCTTCACCTTGCAGATATTCGCGCAACGGACGGCGCATCCCGCCCATGCGTCCATAATACTCTCGATGGAATCCCTCTTCGCCGCGATAGGCGGGATCATTCTCCTCGGCGAGCCGCTCACTTCCCGGCTCGCCGTCGGGGGAGTCCTGATGCTCGGCGGGACTATCGTCTCGCAGCTCGATTCTCCGGCGAGGCGAGGAACGGACGATGCCTTCCGCGCGGCCGGACTTGAACATCGCGACGGCGCGTGATATATCCTGCCAATGGGCGATGGGAGCTACGGGGAGTTCATAGAGCGCTATCCGTCCTACGCGGGTACGGCCGCCATCGACGAGCTGCGCTCTCGCGACTATTCCCGCCTGGATAGGCACGCTCAAGTCTATCTGGACTATACCGGCGCCGGGCTCTACGGAGAATCGCAAATCGCGGCCCACGCAAGGCTGCTGCGGGAAGGCGTGTTCGGCAACCCGCATTCCGCCAATCCGAGCTCGCGCGCGGCCACCGTCCTGGTCGAGGGCGCGCGAGCCCGCACGCTCGAGTATTTCAACGCGAAACCCGACGAATACGTCGTGATATTCACGGAGAACGCCTCGGGCGCCCTGAAGCTCGTCGGCGAGTCCTATCCCTTCGGGGCGCCTGGCGAAAAGGCGGGACGCTTCCTGCTCACCTTCGATAACCACAACTCCGTCAACGGCATCAGGGAATTCGCGCGCGCGCGAGGAGCCGACGTGGTCTACGTTCCCGTCGAGCTCCCGGACCTGCGCGTCCCCGAGGAGCGAATCGAAGAAGCGCTCGGCGAGCGCCCGGATACGGGCTCGTCCCTGTTCGCGTATCCCGCGCAATCCAACTTCTCCTCGGTCCGGCATCCCCTCGAGTGGGTCGCGAAGGCGAAGGCGCGCGGCTGGGACGTCCTCCTCGACGCGGCCGCCTACGCGCCCACCAATCGCCTCGACCTGGGGGCCTGCAAGCCCGACTTCGTCGCCCTTTCCTTCTACAAGATGTTCGGCTACCCGACCGGCGTCGGGGCCCTCGTGGCGAAGAGGGAGGCGCTCTCCCGCCTCAGGCGGCCATGGTTCGCGGGGGGAACGATCACCGTCGCGTCGGTCCAGGGCGACCGCTACTACCTTTCGGAGGGCGCCGCCGGCTTCGAGGACGGGACGGTGGATTTCCTCGGCTTGCCGGCCGTGGGGATCGGCCTCGACCACTTGACCGAGGTAGGCGTCGACAAGGTCCACCGCCGAGTCGAGGCCCTGGTGGGATGGCTCCTCGAGCGCATCATGTCGATGCGGCACTCCACGGGCCTCCCCCTCGTAAGCGTCTACGGGCCTTTGGACACGAAGGACCGCGGCGGCGCGGTCGCCCTCAACTTCGCGGATTCGAAGGGCGCGCCTATAGATCATAGAGTAATCGAGGCGAAGGCCAACGAGCGCGGCATATCCCTCCGCACCGGCTGCTTCTGCAACCCGGGCGCCGGAGAGATCGCCCTCGGCATTTCCCGCGACGAGCTCGCGACCTGCTTCACGAGCCCCGCCCACGCCAAGAGGCTCACGATAGACGATTTCCGCGACTGCATCGACGGCAAGTCCACGGGGGCGGTGCGGATCTCCCTCGGGATCGCGAGCGATTTCAATGACGTCCAGGCATTCCTGGAGTTCGCCCGAGGATTCCTGGACGGCTGAGAGACTCTAGAATCCGCTCGAGGAGCCGAAGAAATCATCGTCGCTCGAGAATGCATCGCCCCCGGGATTCCTCTCCCGGTATAAAGTCTCGATATAGCGGTAGCGGGCGACCTTGGCGGCCAGACTATCGCGCTCGGCCTTGACCTTCGCGAGGAAATCGCCGGCCGTTTGCCCGGGTCGCACCATCGCCTTTTCGTCCTCGGTCCCGGCGATGACGTCGGAAATCTCGTCGACTCGGTAATAGACGCGCTCGAATACGAAGAGGACCTTCTTGATGTTGAAAAGATAGCCCGCGATCTCCTTGTCCTCGCGCAAGGCCTCGGGATCGAGGGAATCGATCTTGGTCCCGGCTTGGTCCTCATCGGCCCATTTCTTAGGCGTCGGGGATTTCTGGAAAGGCTCGTAGGCCGCGGCGAATCGCGCGGAAAGCTCGGTATAGCGATTCGCGTAATCGGCGATGGCGCGGGGAGCGTCAGCCATGAAGGCGGAGATCTCGTCCGCGATCCACCTCTCGCCGAAGGACTCGACGGAGGAGACGGCTACGGGAATGAGGCGGAAACGCTCTCCGGGCCGCTTCTCGAGCGCCTTGCCGGCCGGCACCTCGACTTCATCCTGCCCGTCGCTTACGGAAACCTCGCTCTCGGCGCAGGCGACCAGGGTCGCCTGCTGGGCGCTCGGACTTGCGTCGTCGGCATTGATGGAAACGACGACTTCGTACTCGGTCCCGCGTACCGTCATGACGACGCTGCTGGTAGTCACCGTGACGGTCGGGCTGCCCGCGAGCTTGCTTACCTTCGAGCCGATCGCGCCGGTCAAGATCTGTATCCGTGTGCGCGGCTCGTCCCGGAGCTCGTCCAGGGCGATGTAGACCGAGGACCCGGCCTTGACGGTCACGTTGCCCTGCAAGCCGGTAATCCTGTCGAGGGCGATCACGAGCATGCCGTCGCCCTGGGTCCTGATGAGGTCGCCCGAGAAGATCGGTTCTCCAATATCCGGAGCGGCGATGGACTTCCCGCTGCGCTCTATCGATACGCCTCCTTCCGCGTAGTCGATGCCGCCGACCTTGGAAACGGACAAGGCGGCCTCCGCGAACGCGAAAGCGACGAGCAGCATTACCGCGAAGAAAAGGCGTTTCATGTACTTTTCGCTCCTTGGGCTGCCACCTCGCCAGGGGCGAGCGCCATCTAATATAGCGCAGCGGCCCCGGGCTTTCGAGTGGGCTTCGGCGTTCCGTCATATCTTTACGCCGAAGAACCATTCGGGCCAAACCGTGAAGCCCTCGCCGAAGAGCGCGCCCCGCCAACCCGATCCGCGCTTGAGGCTCTCGGGCACTCGGTTGCCCAAGGAATCCGCGTCGATATCGGCCTTGACGCCGCCCACGACCTGGAAATGCCTGGCGAGGGGCAGGCCCAGCATGAGCCTGGCGGAGGGATAGGGCCGCATCATGGACCAGCCTTCCCAGGCGCTCCAGTCCGACTTATCGATGCTGGAGTAGGGCAGGCTGCCTATCGCCTCCTCCGCAGAGACGTCCAGATCGACGTTGAGGCCGAAGCAATGGGCTCGCGAGCCGAGGCCGAAACTGGCGACGAATCCGGTATAATCGCGAAGCCAATCGCCCGATGGAGCGCCGATCCCCGCGACGGTATACAGCGCCGGCGTGCCGGTCTGCCAATGGAGATAGGCGAAATCGCTTGCCGGCTCGTAGGTGAGGCCCAGCGACCCGACGCCGTTGCCGGCGATATTGACGAGTCCTATCTGAACGCCGTCGATATGGCCGGCCACGTTGACGAGGCCGACCTGCAGCCCGGCTACGCGATCGGCCTTGTTGAAGACGCCTGCCGCCTGGCCGCCCGCCACGTTGCCGGCGATGTTGAAGGCCCCCGCCGCCTGGAACCCGCGGACTTCGTCGGCGATATTGAATAGGCCCGCGGCTTGGACGGGGGCGAGCAGCTTGCCTGAGATGTTGAACAGCCCCGCCGCCTGGATGCCCGTTACCTTGCCTCGTACGATGTTGAAGACGCCGGCGCCTTGTAGCCCGGTGACGTCGCGGTCCACCAGGTTGAAGACGCCGGCATCTTGGACGCCTTCTACCTCTCTGGCGATATTGAAGATCCCGGCTCCCTGCACGCCCCTGAGGTCCCTCGATATGTTGAAGACTCCGGCGCCCGCTACGCCGGAGACGTCTCTGACGAGGTTGCCTATGGCTCCGCCTACGATCGAGGCATCGTAATATCCGAAGGGAAAGGAGATTCCGGGCACGAAGGAGATGATGATGGGCGTGTAGGGGACCTGGTTTCGCGCTCGGGCGCCATCGGAAGCCTCGGGCGGCGCGACGTCGGATGGAAGGTCGGACCCATCCGGGGCTTTGTCCTGCCAGTATTTGGCTCGGGCCGCATCGAGGACCGATTGCACGGAGGGCTCGCTCGAATCCTGGGCGAAGACGATGGCGGCCCGGCATAGCAGCGCCGCGGCGACGATGGCGGAACGGATGGCTTTCATGATCCTCCCTTGAGGCGAGATGCTTGCCCTGCCTTGGTGAAACCCCGGCATCCGATTGATCTGTCACCGCGCATGAGCGTATCTTGGGGCCATGAGCCTTTTTTCACGCTTTCGGACGGCGCGCCGAAGGCGCATCCTCGAGCGCTTTTCGATAGACGACGAGCTTTGGGACTGGGCCATCAAGGAGCACAAGATATTTCGATGGCTCGGGCCGCCGGATCGATCGCGATTGCGCGAGCTTTCCACCCTTTTCCTCGCGGAGAAACTCTTCGATCCGGTCGGCGGGGTCGATCTCGACGAGGAGTTGAAGGTTTCCATAGCCTCCCAGGCCTGTCTGCCCCTGCTCGGCCTGGACCTGGACTGGTATTCGAACTGGTCCACGATAATCGTGACGCCGCGGGAATACGACGTGCGGAAGCGCGACGTCGACGAGGCCGGCGTCGTCCACGAGTACGACGACGAGTTCTCGGGCGAATCCTTCGATCTCGGGCCCGTGGCCCTTTCCCGCGTCGACGTCGAGGCCTCGGGCTGGGGCGACGGCTATAATGTCGTCATCCACGAGATGGCGCATAAGCTCGACGGTCGAGGCGGCGGCTACGACGGCTGCCCCCCTCTGCACCGAGGCATGGACTACGGAGAGTGGCGCGAGGCCTTTCGCCCGGCCTACGAATCGCTCCGCGCCTCCCTCGCGGGGCCCTCGCCGCGGCGCGGCCGAGGGCGGCGGGCACGGCGGGAGCCGCGAATAGACGCCTATGCCGCTGAGTCGCCCGACGAGTTCTTCGCGGTCGCCTGCGAGTACTTCTACGAGAAGCCCGCGCTGCTCCGCTCGGAGTACCCCGACGTGTACAGCCAACTCGCGCTTTTCTTCAGGCGGGACCCGACCGCGGACCAGGGATGAATGCCTAGGTCTTCCGGACGTAGAGGGGAGAGGTGAGCGCCTCGCGCCCGTCGACCGACAAAGTGATGCCGATCGTGCCTTCCCGGCTTATGGGCGTGCTCACGAAGTTGAAGATGCTGTGCACGACGCGGGAAGAGCCCGAGAAGTCGCCGACGGTGAGCTCCCCCTCGATGGGACGAACGATCTCGGAGCCGTCGGGGCCGGCGAACTCGATCTTCATGGGATGCGCGCCTTCCTCGTGGATGTAGAAGCGCAGCCTCATCGCGAGGCACATGAAGGGATGGACGGCCGGGAACTGCCTCGCGAAGACGGTGTCGAAGGCGCCCACCACCGTGAGCTTACCGCCGCTCTCCTGGGCGAAATCGCAGAGCGTGAAAATGTCTACGTGCATCGCTACTTCCCTTCGTCGTCGATAGCGGCAAGGAGATTCTCGCCGATGGCGAGGGGACCGATCTTCCTGCGATAGAGGTCCCTGTCCGACTCGCGGAAGAGTTCGTCGAAATCGGCCTGGCCCGAAGTATGCACGCCGAGCGATACGGAAAACGGCGGATCATGCGCCGCTCCCGCCCGCGCGAGCACGATCTCGAGCCTGGACCGCGCTATCTCGGCGTCCTCGGGGCCCGTCGCGGGCATGAGGACCAGGAACTCGTCGCCGCCGTAGCGGGCGAGGGAGTCGGCGCCGCGCATCGCGCCTGCCAACGCCGCGCCTACGGCCTTGAGCACCTCGTCGCCCGCGGCGTGGCCGAAGCTGTCGTTTATCGCCTTGAAGCGGTCGACGTCGGCCAGGACGACCGACAGATCGCCGCCGTAGCGCGCCCGCCTGGCGGCCTCGCGCTCGATCGCCCGGTCGAGGCCCCTGCGGTTGAGGACGCCCGTGAGGGGGTCCCGCTCGGAGACGCGGCGAGCCTCGGCGAGATAGTAGGCCTTCTCCACCGCGATCGCGGCGAAATCGGCGATCGTCGAGAGCACGCGCATGTCGTAGGCCGTGAAGGCCTTGCCGTCGAGGCGGTTCAGCAGCTCGATGACGCCGAATACCTTGTCGCCCGATCGAAGGGGCACGGCGATTATGGACTCGGTCTTGAATCCGGTGAGCAGGTCGAGGCGGTCGGACCAGCGCGAGTCCTCGGAGGGCCGCTCGATTATGGCGCTCGCTCCGCGCTGGGCCACCCAACCGGCGACTCCCTCGCCGATCTTGACGCGCATCCCCGTCAGCGCCTCCGCCGCGCGCCCGACGACGCGGGCGAAGACCAGATCCCCTCGGATCGAGTCGACGAGGAGGAGGGACCAGTTGAGGGGGCCGAAAAAGCTGCCCACGTGCTCCATGACTCGGTCGAGGACCCCGCGGATGCTCCTCTCCGCGACGATGCTCGTGCCGATGGCCGAGAAGACCGAGAGGCGCACGAGGTCATCCATGTCCGTTTCGTTGGCGATATCAGGCATCCTGCCTCCGCCCGATCACTATGCCTCGTCCTAAGCCCGGCGGCAAGGTGCGGAGGGCTTCATTCGAGCTTGCAGACGCATTCGACCAGAAGTATCTCGACGACGACGTAAAAAAGGGCGATAGCCGATTGGATGAGCTTGTGCTTCGCGCCTTTGTCGAAATCCATCTTCAGGAGGCGCTCGGCGAGGTATATCCAGGAATAGAATATCGCCGTGCCGGAATAGATGAGGAGGACGTAGGAAATGAAGCAGCCGCGATCGATGCCGGACGCGGCGCGCCCCGGAGCGGGAATCGGAGGCGGCGGGAACGGGGGCATGCGGGGGAGGGGAAGCTTCCTCTTGGCGAACGCGGCCTCGAACTTCGCCTTTCGAGCGGCATCGAAGGTATAGTACCCATCGATGTACAGGCTGATGAGTTCGATCCTGGAAAGCTCCTCCGGGTCGCAGGGACCGGCTTCCATCGCGAAGGCCTCCCTCCCGTGAAGTATCGGTCATTTCGACTCTATTGTCATTAATCCTTCGCATGGGTATCCTACGAGCGATGGGGGATAGGAAGCGTAATCGGCTCGGGAGCATCTTCCTCTTCGCCGCCATTGCCGGACTTCTCGCGGTCGAGTTCCAGCCCTGGATTCCCCTCGCTTCCGTGGCCCTGCATCGGGGCCTCAGCCTCAAGGGCCTGCTCGAGGCCTTCTTCGAGGCTTCCTTGGCCGGCGCCTTCGCCGATTGGTTCGCGGTTTCCGCCCTCTTCAAGGATCCCCTGGGCATTCCGCTGCCTCATACCAACATACTCGCGAAGAACAAGGACGCCATAGCCGACGCCGTGCCGCGCTTCCTCACCGGCTTCGTGAGCCAGGACGCGATACGGGAAGAGCTCGGAAAGATCGATTTCGCGACCAAGGCCGCGGAGCTGCTGTCCGGCGGCTCCACGCGCGACGAGCTCCATTCCCTATTGAAGTCCCAGGCGGCCGGACTCCTCGCGGCCTACGGAGGCGGCGACGAATCGAAGGCCGCGGCCCTCCGCCGCTTCGTCGACGAGGCCCTGGCCTTCGCGTCGGAACGTATCGACGCGCCCTCGGGCGCATCGGCCCTCCTCGCCTGGGCGAGGAGGGAGCGCTTGGACCAAAGGGCGCTGGAGGCCGTCGCCGAGCGCGCGCGCGACGAGATAGGGCGGAACCGCAAGAGGCTCGTGGCCCTCATCACGCCGATGATCAAGCGCAACGCCGGTTGGCAGGGTCTCTTCATCGGTTCGGGGACCGTCGAGCGCTTCCTCGCCGGGATCCAGGAAGAGCTCTCCGAGATCAAGGCGGACAAGACGAGCGAGTTCAGGCTGTACGTCCTTTCATCGATCGCGGCCTACGCCGCCAAGCTCGCTCCGTCGAAGCGCGGTGCGGAGGCGGGCCCGACCGCCGAGCGCCGAAGCCTGGAAAAGGCTTTCCGGGAGGTCCTGGCGAGCGAGGAATTCCGCGGCGGCTTCGCGCTTTTCGCCTCGCGGCTCCTCGGCCGCCTGGGCGAGGACCTGTCGGGAGGAGGGGGATGGCTCTTGCCCGCCCTCGGGCGGGCGGAGGAATCCCTGGCCGAGAGGCTCTTGAGCGATGCGAAGCTGCGCGAGAGGCTCGACTCGCTTGCCGCCTCCTTGATCGGCGGCGTCATAGAGCGCGGGCGCGTCGTCGAGGGAGTAACCGAATATCTCGCCGGCCTCCTCCGCTCCACCGACGAAGTCAGCTTCGTCGCGCGGATCGAAGAGTCGGTCTGGAACGACCTGCAATACATACGGGTGAACGGCGCGGTAGTGGGCGGACTCGTCGGCCTGGCGATCGCGGCGATCAAGGCGATCCTGGGAGGCTGATTCCCCCGCCTACGCGTGCTCGAGCAGCGAGTCCATCGACGCCTGGTTGACCCTGAACACGAGGGTCTTGAGCTTGGCCTTCCTCGCTTCGTCCAGCGAATTGGGATCGAACATGACGACGTGGATGCTCTCGGGGCCGTCCGTGCCGGCGCGCTTGGCCACCACGACGCCCGAAGCCGATAGCCGCTGGCCCTTGATGATCAGCGAAATGTCGCGGAGCACCGCGCCGACCTTGAGGCCGGCGGCGACCTCCAAGCGGATCGCCATGCCCGCGGAGCTCAGGTCCGTCAGCTCGGCCCGAAGGGTCGCGCCCTCGTAGTCGACGACGCATTGGGCCGTTCCGGGCGGGCAGAGGGCGCGGACGAATTTCCGGCGTCCCCGCGCCTCGTTGGCCTCGAGGGTCTTGGCGAGGATCTCGGCGGTTTTGGCCGCGCCGATCTTGAGGATTATGAATCCGCACTGGATTCCCACGTCCATCAGGTAGGTCTGGCGGAGCGCCGCGTCGTCGTTGAGGGTGATGACGCCGATTCCGGCGGCGGGAGCTTCGGCCCGGAGCGACCGAACGAAGGACAGCCAACCTTCCTCGTCCAGCCCGTCGTCGATGTTGACGAAGAGGATGGCGTCGGGGAAGGAGGCGATCGCCTTCCTGAGCTTGGCGTGGTCCCGCGAGAGGTAGACTTCGAATTCCTGCCTGGCGAGCCCGTCCACGACTTCCGTCAGTACGGGAGGGGGATAGAGAAAGAAGACCTTCTTGCCCAGCGTTCCGTTTTCCATCGTTGCCTTAACCTAATGCCTGCGGGTCGAGCTCGCAATACCCCTCGCCTCGTATGCGCGCGACAGGGGTCGGGAGGCAAGGAGAGTCAGCGCCTGCGTATACCAGAGATCCGACAGCCTCCTGAGCCCGCTGCGCGCGTTGGCGCGGCGGATCGCCCTCAACCTGAGATCGTAGAAGACGAGGATCAGCAAGCCCATCTCGCGGCGGGCCCTGCGATCCGGCAGGCGTGAGAAGGCTTTCCTCACGGCGCTCGACGCGGAAAGGGCCAGGTTGGCGATATCGGCGGCCGCGCGCGGATCTCCGGCGGCGAGCTCGTGATAGACGGCGAGCCTGGCGCAATCGAGCTCCAGGAGCGAACCGGATATCGCGTACTCGGCGGCCTCGCGGGCGACGGCTCTGCCGGCGGCCCCCTCCGAGATCGACTCCCGAGCCTCGGAAAGCATGGATTCCGCGCGGCGCAGGTGGTCGAAGAGCTTCTCGCAGCGCCCGCGCCTGTAAGCGAGACGCTCCGCTCCGGCGATCCATGGATCGCCCCAGTCGACGGGAGGATCGGATGCATAGCGGGAGGCGGAATCGGGCATATGGACGGCGCAGTCGCCTTCGCCTATGTCGAGATCGATCGCCCAGGCCGATTCGAGCTCCCGCCAATACTCGAGCATCGGGGCGGCCGACGGACCGTAGGCGGCGGAGGCCCATTCCGCGAGCAGGGCTTGCGCGCGCGGGCCCTCGTCTGATCGCGGCCGCGCCGAGGCCGCGAGCCGAGGCAGGAGATATGCGTTGGGCCTCGGCGCGAGGGGCAGGCGGCCGCCCGTGCACAATAGGCCTATCGCGTCGGCAGCCTCCGCCCTTGCCTCGCCGTCCCCTGCTCCCATGCCGTAGGCGGCAAGGTCGCCCTCGATGACGGTGGGAAGTGGCGGTACGGCCGTCTTGAAGAGGACGGCGTCCTCCCAGTACTCGAAGATGGCCACTCTCCCCCCGCCCGAGGCGCGCCAGGCCTTCGCCGTCCTGCGGAAATCGGCGAGGGATGCCGCGTTGAGCGCGTTTGCCCCGTCGTTCAGCGCGGAGCCCCATGAGCGCAGGCGCGGGGCCCAGAGGAGTTCGAGATTCGGCGGCAGCGTGGGCTCGCTCTCGAGCCGGCCTTCGAGGACTTCGCCTATTCCCTCCGTATCGTGGTAGGCGAGAAAGGAGAGGGCGGCATCGGGACGGGCGCGCGCCAAGGCGGCGGCGAGGGCGCGCGCGGCTTCGAGGGACTGGGCCGCGGGCGACAGCGACGCGCAGGCGGGGCAGGAGCACCAGCCGCCTCCCGGCAAGTCGTCGGGCCAGACGTGGAAGACCGAGACTTCAGGATGGGCAGCGGACCGCGCGGCGAAGGCTTCTGAAGCCAGGGATAGCGCCCTTCCGCTCGAGGGGCAGAAGTTGCGGTCGCTCGCTCGCTCGCCGCCTTCGCTCATGCGAAAGAGTTCGGGCTCGGTCCGGAAGAGCGCGCGGGGTACGAGGGCCGACAGCCCGTGCCCCCCCAGCTCGAGGACGAGCCCGAGTCGGCGGGCGGCCGCCGCGACTGAGGATCGCAGGGTCTCGTAAAGGCTCTCCGGGGCGGCGCCCAGGGCGAGGGCGTCGGGGCTGGTGTGGATGAAGATCGAAGAATAGCCGACTCGGGCCGCCCAGAGGAAATACTCCTCCCAGCGTTCGAGAAAGGCGCCATGGCCGAGAATCAGGGTCGCCGGAACGGACGAGGAATCGGCACGGCGAGAGCTCTCGGCCAAATCGAGGACGGGGCCACGCGGCAGGCGCTCGCCTTCCTCTCCGGGTTCTACCCAACGAACGCCGAGGGCGTCGAGGAAGGAGTAGGCCCCGCGAAGGAGGGCCCCCCCGTCCTCGCCGTAGATCTCCACGCGATTCGGCGCGGCTCTCCACGCGAAGAAAGGCGCGCGACGCCTGCCGCCGGAGGCCGGGAGGACCTGCGCGCCGACAGGCGAATGACCGGCGTCCAGGACGATCAGGCCTTCGGACGCGTCCGCCTCGTCGACCGGGGAAATTCGGCATCCCATTTTCCCGAGGATCGCGGCCAGCTCGGATGCGGCGAAAGCCTCGGGAGCATCGGAGTCGAGACCCTCGCCCCGATCGTCGAGGCGGGGCCGAACGAGGCGCCAATTTTCCGAGAAATCGAGTTCCATGCTTCGAGACTACGCCCGAGGCACGGAACTATTCAACCGGCAAAGGCCCTTCGCCCCGTCAGGCTCCGACGAAGCCCATCGCCGGCTTGACGGCCTCGTCTATGCGCGCAAGCACATCGGGCGTCAGCTTGGGCAGAAGGTCGATGGCCTTGAGATTCTCCTCGATCTGCTCGACCCGGCTCGCGCCGGTTATGACAGTGCTGACGCGCTCGTCGCGCGCGCACCAGGCTATGGCGAGCTGGGAGGCGGTCGCGCCGAATTCTCCGGCAAGGGAGGCGAGGTCGCTCGCTGCCTTGACCGATTCGGGCTTGAGCACCATTTCCTTGAGCCATCCGTAATTGGGGAGGGCGAGACGGGAGGCCGCGGGGATGCCCTTCGCGTACTTGCCCGATAGTATGCCCGAGGCGAGAGGGCTCCAGGTCGTGAGGCCGAGCCCGATGCCCTCGTAGAGCCTCGCGTATTCCTTCTCGACCTTGTCCCTATCGAGCAGATTGTATTGGGGCTGTTCCATCTGGGGCTTGCGCAGGTTGCGCCGATCGGCTATCTCCCATGCCTCCCTGATCTGCTCGGCGCTCCACATCGAGGTACCCCAATAAATGGCCTTGCCCGAAGCGACGATGTCGCTCATCGTCCACACGACTTCCTCGATGGGCGTCTCGGGATCGGGTCGGTGGCAGAAGGCGAGGTCTATGAAGTCTAGCCCGAAGCGCTTGAGGGAACCGTCCACCGCCTGGAGGAGATACTTGCGGTTGAGCGTGTTCTTCTGGTTGGGGCCTTCATTGAGGCCCCAGAAGAACTTGCTCGAGACGATATAGCTCTCGCGTCGGAGCCCGAGCTTTCGGAGAGCCGCGCCCATGATCTCCTCCGACTTGCCCGCCGAATAGGATTCGGCGTTATCGAAGAAGTTGACGCCCCTGTCGTAGGCCGTCTTGAGCATCGCGGCGGCCGAGTCGACATCCACCTGGGGACCGTAGGTAACCCATGAACCTAGGGAGAGCGCGGAGACCTTGAGCCCCGCGCCGCCCAGTCTTCTGTATTCCATTGCTCAATAATACTGAAACCGAGGCGCGGCGGCATCATAGGGAAATGGAGTCCGCGTCCTCGCGCGCCGACGGATTTCATCGTTTGTTCATTGAAAGCCGTTTCTTCCGGCATAGTTGAGGTCTCCCGGCGGCGCTATACTGGGTTTTCCATGGATAGCACCGAAGCGATGGGCACGCGGCCCGTGGGCCGCCTCCTGGGGGAATTCAGCATACCCGCGATCGGCGGCCTACTCGTATCCTCGCTGTACAATGTCGTAGACAGGATATTCATTGGCCAGGGCACGGGAGTCAACGGGATAGCGGCCGTCACCGCGGCCTGGCCGATAATGATCGGCAGCCTCGCCATCGGCGTGCTTTTCCAGACCGGCGCGAGAACTCTCGCCTCCGTCACGCTCGGCACGGGCGACAAGGCCAAGGCGGAGGAATACGTCTCTCGGGCTACGGGCGCGGCCTTCGTCCTCGCGGCGCTCGCCTCCGCCGCCATCTGGCTGGCCTCCGAGCCCGTGCTGCGGGCCTTCGGCGCGACGGGGGCCATAATCGCCGAGGCCAAGGCCTATACCGGCTGGATTCTCCTGGGCTCGCCCGGACAGGCCGCCGCGATGGCCGCCGGCTCCTCCCTGGCGGCCGAAGGCAGGCCTCAGGCGAGTTTCATGGTACAGTTCGCCGGCACTCTCGTAAACGCCGCTCTCGCGCCCATCTTCATCTTCGCCCTGGGGTTGGGCGTCGGCGGGGCAGGTCTCGCGGTCGCCATTTCTTGGACCTTTTCCCTCGTCCTGACCCTGGTCTACGTATTTCAGAGGAAGAGCGCCCTCAGGCTCAGGCTCCGATTCCTCCTCCCCCGCGTCCGACACGTTACCAGCCTGGCCCAGGTCGGGATGCCGCTCTTCCTCTTCCAGCTCCTTACCTGCGCGACCTTCGTGGTCGCCAATATGGCGGTCAAGCCCTACGGAGGCGAGCTCGGCCTGGCCGTCGTAGGGATAATCGTCACGGTCGCCCAGTTCCTCGGCTTCCCCCTCTTCGGCATCATCACCGGCGCCCAGCCGCTTTGGGGCTACAATTACGGAGCCGGCAAATGGCGCCGGATAGGGCGGATCAGCGGCCTTACCTTCGCCTGGACCCTCGCCTTCGCCGCCCTGTCGGAAATCGCGATGGTCGAAGCGCCCGTATTTTTCGTGCGCCTCTTTTCCGGCGACGCCTCCCTCGCCGCCCTGGGAGCGAGATCCCTGCGGATATTCGCCTGCGCCTTCATACTCATCCCCCTCGAGCTCGGCCCGGTCTCCTATTTCCAATCGACGGGCCGGGCCATTCCCGCGGCCACGGCCATGATCCTGCGCTGCTTCACCTTCATCGCAGGAATGATCGTCCTTCCCCCCATCCTCGGCTTCGACGGAGTGCTCTGGTCGGGTCCGCTCTCGGACGCGCTGACCGGCCTGGTCGGCGTCCTGTACGGCAAGCGCATGTTCGTCGAGATAAAGAAGAACGTGGCATTCGAGGCCGGGGCGTAGTATAATTCGATCGACAGCCATGTCGGCCCTCTATATAGCCATTATCGCCCTGGCCGCGGGCCTCGCGGTCTTCCTCTCCATCCGCGCGTTGCGCTACCGCGCGGGCGGCGCCTCCCCGAATCCGGAAACCCTCCTCCTGGAGGAAGCGATAATCACCGAGCCCATCGCTCCCGGCATGGAAGGAAAGGCCGAGCTGCGCAGACAGGGCTCGAAGCCCCTGCCCCTCCGGGCGAGGGCGATGGATTCGGATCAAGCCTTCGCCCGCGGCGCCAAGGTGCGCGTGATCGATTATCGCGAGGGCTGCTGCCTTATCGAGAGCGCGGACGAGGAACACTTGGTCAGGTAGGACCGAATCGACGTTCATCCTCCATGCGGCTGCCCTCCTCCTTGCCGGGGCCCTTTACGAATCAAGACCATGAAGGGTCGCGCCGGCTCGAGGCTCCGTAATAAGCCGATCGGCGGGTCTGTGCGAGCGAAGCTTTACGCATATACTTAATCGCATGCGGCTCGGTCTTCCCATGCATCTCTACGCGGCGGCCATGATCGTCTGCGCCTTCGTCTCGCTATTGCTGGGCGCGCGGGCCTGGTTCGGAACGAGGAAAGCCCTTGCCCGCAGCTACGCCTTCTTCCAGACATCCCTGTTCGTCTGGAGCGTCTTCAGGCTCGTCCAATGGGAGATAATCTCGCCCGCGGGCCAGCTCGAGGCGCTCAAGCTGCAATACCTGGGCATCGTGTACGTCCCGGCCTCCTTTTACCTGATGGCGCGGGCCTTGACCAAGAAGCCCGCCGGGATGATCGAGCTGTCCTGCATACTGCTTTCCCCCGTCGCCTTCCTTCTCGCCGTCGCCTCCGACGGCGCTTGCCACTATTTCTGGATCGGAGACGCGCTTTCCTCCCTCCCCGTCAATCCCAAGGGAGCCTGGGGCTTTTGGCTCTTCATCGCGTATGCGTATTCCATGGCCGCCCTTTCCCTCATGATCCTGTCGAGGACGGCGAAACGATCCCGAGGCTTGTTCTCGCGCTGGGTGCGGCTGCTCGCCGTCCTCTCCTCCCTGCCCTTCGCGACGAACGCCGTCTTCGTTTCTTTCTTCTCCGCTCGAACCGGCTACGACCCCACTCCCATCGCGTTCGCGATCGTCGGCATCCTCGTCGCGATTTCCCTGCGCGATTTCTATATCCTCGACACGGTGCCCTACGCGAAGAATGTCCTACTTGAGTCGATCGATTCGCCTTTCATCGCGATCGACTCGGAGGGTCTCGTCGTAGGCGCCAACGAGGAGGCCAGGAGAATCTCGCCCTCGATCGACTTGCTCGACGGGAGGAGCATCGGGGAGATCGTTCCCGCCCTCGCGGGAGCCCTAAGCGAAGGGGATACGAGGGAATGGTCCTTCGAAGGAGTCGATTACGATATAAGCTGCCATTCCGTAAGGCGTGGGCGGGGGAGGCGGGACGGGAAGTTCTTCATCTTCCGCGACGTGAGCGCCCTGGCGAAGGCGAGGCGCGAGCTCGAGGAAGCCCGCGCCAAGGCCGACGCCGCCAACGCGGCCAAGAGCTCCTTCGTCGCGACCGTCAGCCACGAGCTCCGCAATCCCCTGAACGCGATCATCGGCCTCGCCGACCTGGACCTGCTGGCCTCGCCGCCGGCCGGCCTCAAGGACGACCTCGAAGTGATCCTCTCCTCGGGCAAGATAATCCTCGGCCTCGTCAACGACCTCCTGGACCTTTCAAAAATAGAGGCTGGCAAGATGGAGCTCGAGCGCGTCGACTTCGATCTCCACGAGAAGGCCTCGTCGATGCTCAAGTCCTTCAGGCCTGTCATGGAGAAGAAAGGCATATTCCTCGATATCTCCATCGAGGACGGCACGCCGCGCCTCGTCAAAGGCGATCCCCTTCGCTATGGCCAGGTCCTCATGAACCTCGTCAGCAACGCGATCAAGTTCACGGAGCGCGGCGCCGTCGCGGTGAGCCTTTCGCCGCTCGAGCCCTTGGCGGGCGACGCCCTCGTCGCCGACCCGCGCAGCGTTCGCGTGCTGACCTCGGTCCGCGACACGGGAATAGGCATCGCGCCCGAGCAGATGCCGAGGCTCTTCCATGAGTTCTCGCAAGCGGATCCGAGCGTCGGACGCCGATTCGGCGGTACGGGCCTCGGCCTCTCGATCAGCAAGAGGATAGTGGGACTCTTCGGCGGCGAGATAGAGGTGCAGTCGGTCGAAGGCCGCGGCAGCGTCTTCTCCTTCTCGGCGCGCTTCGAGCCGGGCGAGGAATCGAAGATCGGGGCCGCGCCCCGGTCCGAGCTCGCGGGCTCGCGGGCTCGGGCGATGCGCGTGCTCGTCGTCGACGACGATCCGGTCAACGGCGCCGTCGCCAGGCGCTATCTCGAGAGCGCGGGTCACGTCGCCATCGCCGCGGCTCGCGGCACCGAGGCTCTCGACATGCTCGCGCAACAGGAGTTCGACCTAGTCCTCCTCGATCTCGGCCTGCCCGACATGAGCGGCTTCGAAGCCTGCAGGCTCATCCGCTCGCTGACCGCGAGCGGGCCGGCCGGCGAGCCTCGCGTGGTCGCGATGACGGCCCGCCTAGAGCCGGGCATCCGCTCCGCCTGCGCCTCCGAGGGAATGGCCGACTGCCTCGCCAAGCCCCTCGATCCCGCCCTCCTGTACAGGGTCCTCGAGCGCGTCGCCGAGAGCCCGCGCGAGCTCGGGCCGAGGGCCGCCGCTACGGTGCGGGCCTCTCGTCCCGAGGCCGAGGAGCGCGCGCCTCCGCCCTCCGCGCCCGGGACTCCGCTGATCGACGAGGACGCCCTCCTTGCGCGCCTGGACGGAGACGCCGCCTTCATGAGCGAGCTCCTGGGCTACTTCGTCGAAGAAGCCGGGGGGAGGGCAGAGGCTCTACGGAAGGCCGCGGAGGCGCGCGATTTCGACGCGCTGCGGCGGCTCGGCCACGCGCTCAAGGGGAGCTCGCTCTCGCTCTGCGCGGGACCGATCGCGGTGGCGGCCGAGGCCCTCGAGCTCGCCTGCGTGAAGGCCTCGCGGAGCGGCGCGGCCCCGGAAGGAGAAGCCGCCTCAATCGACGAGTCCGCGGAAGGACTCGTCGGCCTTCTGTCGGAGACCGTCGCGGCGGCGCGCTCGGTCCTGGGGAGGGAGGCGGACGATCGATCGCCGGCGGCGAATCGACCGCCGTGATCGTGCGGTACCTACGGAACGAGCCGAGGCCCCTTCCTATATCGCCGTCTTTACGTAGCGGAGCTTCCCGATGTCCTCGTAGGTCCCGTACATCTGCTCGCGGCTCGTCATCATGAGCCTCACCCCGAAGCGGCCGTACTTGGCGCCCGGCTTCGCGTCTCCCTGCATCAGCGTCCAGCCGACGCCGCGCGCCGCGAGGATTCGCTCGAGGTCCTCCCGAATCGACGCGCCCTCGGCCAGGACGTAGATCAGCCTGAGGTCGTAGTCGACGGGGAAGGCAAGCTCCTTGCCGTTGATGGAATCGGCCATGATGCGAAGATGCCATGGGCGATCCGACCTTGTCGATCGGAGGGCGGAGGGGGGTGAAAGCGGAATGGGACGCCGGGGACATTCGCCGCGGCCTCCGCGGCGAATCCCCTTCATGCGCTTTATCCCAACTCTACCTCTACGCGATGAATCGTGCCCGCGGGGAAGATCGGAAGGAGGGCCGTCTTGGCTACGGGGTCGAGGGCCTTGCCGTCCACCTTGACGGAAGCGACACCCTTGCAGATCCCCTTGGGATTCTTCACGTCGATGCGGTACTCGGCTCCCCTGAATTTGCGCGTCGCGGAAAAGCCCTTCCACGCTCGGGCGATGCAGGGATCGACGATGAGGCCCTCGTAGGCGGGCTTTATGCCGAGTATGCCCTGGGTGAGGGCGACGAGGGTCCAGGCGGCCGTGCCCGTGAGCCAGGAGTTCTTGGCCTCGCCGAAGCAAGGCGCGTCCCTGCCCGCGATCATCTGCGCGTAGACGTAGGGCTCCGAGCGGTAGAGGTCTATCTCGCCCTGCTTGGCGCTCGGGCAGATGGAGAGATAGTACTCGAGGGCCCGGTCGCCCTCGCCGAGAAGGCACCAGGCCAGGTGTATCCAGGTGTTGTTGTGGCTGAAGATGCCGGCGTTCTCCTTGACTCCCGGCGGGTAGCTCGAGACTTCGCCGAGCTCCACGTGGTAGGTCGAATAGGCGGGCTGCTGGATGAGGACGCCCTTGGGCGTATAGAGGAGCCTGTGCACGCTCTCCATCGCCTTGCGCGCGCGGCCCCTGGAAGGCCCGGGCGCGTCGTCGGCGCCCGCGCCCCCGAGGACGCACCAGCCCTGGCTCTCGATGTATATCTTGCCCTCGTCGCATTCCTCGGATCCGACGCTCCTGCCCGAGGCGTCGTAGGCGCGGCGATACCACTCGCCGTCCCAACCCGCCTCCTCGACGGCCTCGAGCATCTCCGCGCGCTGGCCGAGCATCCGCTCGGCGTCTTGCGGGCGCTTCATGAAGTCGTAGAGGGCGGCCATCTCGCGCGAGGCGTGGAGGAAGAGGCCGGCTATCATCACGGACTCGGCCTGGGAGTCGCCGACGAATCCCGCGGTCTGGAAGCTCTCGTTGGGCTCGGTCGAGAAGCAGTTGAGGTTGAGGCAGTCGTTCCAGTCGGCGTGGCCGATGAGGGGCAGCCGGCGCGGCCCGCGCTTGCGCATCGTATAGCCGATCGAGAGCTCGAGGTGATGGAGGAGGGTCTCGGCCTTTTCCCCGTCCATGCCGACGCGCTTGCCCGCGGCGTCGAGCCTGTATTCCTTGTCCGCGTAGCCGCAGGGCTCCTCCAGTATGCCGAGGTCCCCCGTCTCCTTGACGTAGGCGCAGGTCGATAGCACCAGCCAGAGGTGGTCGTCGTAGAAATCGCCGCCCACCTCGGCGTTGCCCTTCTTAGTGAGCGGCTGATACTGGTGATAGCAGGTCCCGTCGGATAGCTGGGTAGCGGCTATGTCGAGGATGCGCTCGCGGGCCCGCGCGGGGATCATGTGCACGAAGCCCAGGATGTCCTGGTTGGAGTCGCGGAAGCCCATGCCGCGGCCTATTCCCGTCTCGTACATCGAGGTCGAGCGCGAGAGGTTGAAAGTCGCCATGCACTGGTATTGGTTCCACGCGTTGAGCATGCGGGCGGCGTGCTCGTCGGGGAGCTCGGCCTGGAAGTTGGACAGGAGACCTTCCCAGAATCGGCCGAGCCCGGCGAAGGCTTCGTCTACAGCGCCCGGCTTCGAGTACGCGGCCACGATCGCCCGGCCGAGCTCCTTGTTGATCACGGAGGGCCCGTCGAACTTGGGTCTTCCTCCCTGCTCGACGTAGGCGAGCACGAAGGCGAAGCTCTCCTCGGCCCCGGGCGGGAGCTCGAGGTCGACCTCGTGGGCGCCTATCGGATTCCAGCCGAAGGCCTTCGAGAGCGAGCACTTCCCCGCGAAGGGGACGAGCGCCTCGTGGAGGCCCTCGTGGACGCCGACGAAGCTGTCCCTGTCGGTGTCGAAGCCGGCGACGGGGCGCGTGCAGGCGAAGAGGGCGTAATGGTCGCGCCTCTCGCGGTACTCGGTCTTGTGGTAGATCGCCGCCCCCTCGACCTCGACCTCGCCGATCGAGTAGGTGCGCTGGTAATTGGTCATGTCGTTGAGCGCCTCGTAGAAGCAGAACTCCTGGAAGGAGAAGAGCCGGGGCGATTTGCGCGCTTTGGATTTATTGCGCACCGTGACCTTCCAGACCTCCTCGTTCCGGCCTATCGGCACGAAGAAGAGGAGCTCGACCTCGAGTCCGTCCTTCGCTCCGGTGATCCTCGTATAGCCCAGGCCATGGCGACATTCGTAGGAATCGAGCTTCGCCTTGACCGGCTTCCATCCGGGGTTCCATACCGATCCGGCGTCGTTGACGTAGATATAGCGGCCTCCCAGGTCGTAGGGGATGTTGTTGTAGCGGTAGCGGGTCAGTCGGCGCAGCCGCGAGTCCTTCCAGAAGCTGTAGCCGCCGGCGGTGTTGGTACAAAGGCCGAAGTAGTCGTCCTGGCCGATGTAGTTGAGCCATGGCAGGGGGGTATCGGGCCTCGTAACCACATACTCCCGATGCGAATCGTCGAAATGGCCGTATTTCATGCTTGGATCCTCCATATCTGCCGTTCAGCCGATATCTATTTCCACGTCGTGGACGGTGCCCGCCGGCATCAGGGGCAGCGCGGCATAGCCGTCGCCGAGGCTTCCGGCTATCTCGAGCCGCCTGCCGTCCAAGGTCGCCGCGGTCGCGCCTTTGCCGGCGCCCCCGGAATTGCGGACCCGGATGCGGTAGGTCGCGCCTCGGAAGACTCGCGTCGCGGCGAAGCCCTTCCAGGTCCCGGGGATTCGAGGGTCGACGAGGAGGGCGTCGTAATCGGGCCTGATGCCGAGTATTCGCTGAGTCGCCGCCTGATAGGCCCAGCTCGAGGTGCCCGAGAGCCAGGAATTCCTGCCGAGCCCGAATTGAGGATGGTCGTCGCCGAGCATGTTCTGCGGGTAGACATAGGGCTCGACCTCGAAGGCGTCGAGATCGTCGTTACGGGCCGCGGGATTGATCTGCTGATAATAGCGCCAGGCCCGGTCGCAATCGCCTCGCATGCATTCCGCGATGATAGCCCAGGGATTGGCGTGGAGGAATATCCCCCCGTTCTCCTTCGCTCCGGGCGGATAGGTAGTCACCCCGCCGATGGCGGGATCGTAGCTTTCGTAGCAGGGCCAGAAGAGCTTGAGGCCATGGTCGGTATTGAGGAGCCGGAAGACCGAGTCCATGCATTCGCGGGCGCGCTCGCCTTCGGCGAAGCCGGCGATGACGGCCCAGGTCTGCGAATTGATCCAGATGCGGGCGCGCCTGCTGGAACTCGCGCCGATCGGCGAGCCGTCGGCGTCGAAGAAGCGCAGCCACCACTCGCCGTCCCAGGCGACCGCGTTTACGCTGTCCTTCATCTCGCCGTGCCACGAGCGCCAACGGGCGGCCGAGTCGGTGTCGCCCAGCCTTTCGGCGAGGGCGGCCAGCTCGAGGAGGGCCGCTCCGTAGAGACAGGCCGTGAAGACGCTCTCCGCCCCCGCGGGGAGGTTGACCGTATCGTTCCAGTCCGCGTAGCCGAGGCGGGGGAGGCCGTGCCGCCCGAGATCGCCGCGGGTGAAGGATGCCGCGCGGGCGACGTGCTCCAGCACCGGGACGAACAAGGGAGCGGAGGCGCGGCCGCCCTCCTCCTTGTCGTAGAAGGGGATTTCTTTTCCGAGGAAGCCCAGGTCGCCCGTTTCCTTGAGATAGGAGCAGACCGCGAGGACGATCCACAAGTGATCGTCCGAGTAGTAGTGCGGCCTATCCTCCCGCTCGCGGCTGTCGCCCGCGCTCGCCTCCATGGAGAGGGGATTGAACTGGTGCATGGCCGAGCCGTCGCGGCGCTGGACGGAGAGGAGCTTCTCGATGAGCTCGCGGGCCTCGACCGGCATCTGGGCCATGACCCCCATGACGTCCTGCGACGAGTCGCGAAAGCCGATTCCGCGATCCGAGCCGAAGCCGAGCTGGTAGAGCGAGAGGTAGCGAGACCAATTCTTCGTGATGAAGCACTGTCGCGGATTATGCACGTTGACCATCGAATCGAAGGAGGGGACGGGGCTCTTCGCCTGGAAGGCGGAGAGGTACTCCGCCCAGAAAGAGGCGAGATCCGAATAGGCGCGATCGACCTCGGCGAAGTCCCGCCATCGGTCCATGCCGGCCAAGGCCTCGTCGACCGACTCGGCCTGCCCGAGCTGGGTGACGAGTCGGACCGACGCTCCGCTCTCGAGTCCTCCCATCCTGTGCATGAGCGCGGCTATGTTGTCGCCTCTTCCGGCCTCGTAATCGCCGAGCTCATCCGCGTCCAGCGCGAGCGGGTGAGCCCAGGTCCCGTATTCGTTGGCGCCCAGGAAACGCTTGCGATCGGTCTCGAAGCTCGTGGCCGGAGAGCTGGACGCGAAGAAGTTCTCGGCTCGGCCGCGCTTCATGTACGCGCATTGAGCCAGGACGATGCGGCCTCCGCTTTCCCTGATGGCGCGGCTCTGCATCGTTTGAGGAACCCAGTCGGCGTTGGTCAGCTGCTTGAGGGCATCGAAATGCGTATATTCCACCACCGGGACGAGGTCGAGCTCGATCTTGCGGTCGGTCGAATTGCGGACCCTGATATCGCGGATCTCTCGATCTCCGGGCTTCGAGAGGCCATCGCCCCTCGGGATGAATATCCTGATATCGAAGTCAATGCCATAGAAGCGCGTGACGAAACGGCTGTAGCCGAGGCCGACGTGGCACTCCCAAGCCTCCCATGGATCGAGACTCGGGACGTAGAAAGGGGAAAAGACGCGCCACGCCTCGCGCTCGCCGGCGCGAGGCTCCTGGGCGGGCCGGAATCGAGCGTAGAGAGTCTGCCCCTTGAAATCGCTCGCCGGCATTTGCGAGATGTATTTGACGATGCGGTTGAGGGAAGGATCGCCCTTGCAGAGCAGGCTTCCGCCGGTCGAATCCACGAAGCCGCCGAAATCCAGGGTCCCGACGTAGTTGATCCATTTCACCGGAGTTCGCGGCGTAGTAATTATATATTCTTTCTCGCCGTCGTCGAAATATCCGTAATTCATTTAGTGACTGTACCCCGGTTGGTTGAATGCGTCAAGCAACTGAATTTAAGAATACCATCTATTGGGGTGGCGTTCGTCCCTCGCCGAAATACTTTTCGCTTCTGTATCGGAGCCATACGCGAAGGACTTGGGGGATCTTTCCTTTCTGCTCTTTAGACAGAGTGCCGTAAAGCTCGAGGGCCCGGAGACGCTCCATGCGGCATGCCGCGTTGTTATGCGCGTCCCAATAGCTTCGGGCAACCCGGATCCTTCGGCATACTTCCTTCACTAGGGCCTCGCCGCTCGGGGACGCTTCGGGTACTCGACTCATCCTCCAAGTATAGCCGAAGAATGAGCCGAGGACAGGAAAAAGGCGGCGGGCCAGGGCCCGCCGCCGCATTTCCCCGGAAGCTCGTCCGGCCTTAGGCCGCCTTGACGGGAACGATTCGGGGGCTGGCCTCGGGCTTCTTCGGAAGCTCGATAGTGAGGAGTCCGTCCTTGAAGCGCGCCTCGATCTTCTCGCCGTCGGCGTCCTCCGGGAGCTCGAAGCTCCGGGAGAAGTAGCTTTCGCGCCTCTCGCGGCGAACCCACTTCCCGTCCTCATCCTTCTTCTCTTCCTTCTTCTCGGTGGAAAGGCTGAGGAGCCCGTCCTTCAACTCGAGCTTGAGATCCTTCTCCGAGACTCCGGGAAGCTCGGCCTCGATGAGATAGCGGCCGTCCTTCTCGCGGACATCCACGACAGGGACGCGAGCGGCGAAGGTCGGGAAGTAGTCGTTATCGAAGACCCTGTCGAGGATCTCGAAAGGATCTGCCTTGAAAACGCCGCGGAAAGCCGGGAGCATAGCATCGTAAACGGTCATGCTCTTCATATCGATACCCTCCAAAAACATCTATTCGCCTCATAATGGCGCGCCGCTTGCCGCAACGCGGTCCTGCGACGCCTTGGGCGGAGCCCGTTCCAGGCGCTCACTTATTATTATGCATGAGGCATGCCAAGAATGAAGAGTTTTTAGCGAAATGTGGTATTTGGATCTTGATTCTGTAACTATATTTATTAAATAGAGATAGTCAACTGCGATTCCATAAGGAAGCTGATTGCAAGGGACATTATAAGAATAATTTCCGGTATTGTTTTCTTTTGACCCAGATACATGTATCTAAAAGAAACATAAAACTGATTACCCTCTATTAACTGTTTCAGATTCAAGCTGAAAGCAAAAAATCCCTGACAGAGTGAGCTGTTTTCAGCCTGAACCAAAAAGTTTTGAGTTGAATACGAATTATCCCGAGCTTGAAAAACCCCTTTCCAAAACGAAGTCGCAGTCTCTATTCGTAGCTTGCACGCAACTGCGTCACTCTGGTAGCGGCGGCGAGATCGTCGAGGTTCGGGGCGGCCCCGTTCCTTGACGGGAAAAAGCGAAGCCTGCGCTCCTCGCCGGGCATGAGGTGGAAGCCCGAGTCCTCGAATCGACCGGCGACGGTCCGACCGCTCGTGGGCTCGATTTCGCAGGCGATGAAGAAGGCCGGCTTCTCGCAGCGAAGGAGGAGCTCGGGTCCGAGCCCGCCGGCGACGAACTTCGCTTCGAGCTCAGGGTCCGGCAGGGAGCAGCGCTTGGGTTCCGTGAGGAAGGACAGCGCCCCTCTCGACTCCGCGCGGCCGTCCCGCGCGCGCAGTTCCAGCCCGGCCTCGATGAAGGCCTCGTCGGACGAGCACGGCAGCGACGCTATCTCGAGACTGCGGAGCTCCGAGGCGGATTCGGGGCCGATGCCGACATCAGAGGAGTACTCCTTCATGACCGATCCCTCGAGCCTCCTGAGCCGCAGGGCGAGGCGGCCTTCGAACGAGCCGAGACCGTCGTTTACGGCGACCGCGCGAATCGCTCCCCCTTTCGTTATGAGCGCGAGGTGGAGCGGTTCGAAAAAGCGGCGCGCTTCGTAGTGGAGGAGCTTCCAGCCCCCGTCGTAGTCCAGGCTCGACCAGCTCGAGACCGGCCAGAGGTCGCTCAGCTGCCAATAAAGGATGCCCATGCACAGCGGCCTGAGGCTCCTCCAATAATCGACGGCGGTCCGTATGGCCAAGGCCTGCTGGACCTGCGACAGGTAGAGGGTCTCGCGCTGGCCCGAGGGCATGCGGAAGTACCTCGACATCGTCTCCATGATGATGGTATTGCCGCGGCTGTGACGCTGATGATGCTCCATCGCGGGGCTCGTGACGTTGCGCTCTCCTTCCGGAGCGAAGGAGGCGACGGTCCCGTAGCTCGGGAAGGACTGGAAGCCGAATTCGGAGCAGAAGCGCGGCTTGACTTCGAGGTACTCGGAAAAGCTCTTGCCCTCGTGCCAGACCGACCAGAAATGCATGTCGCCCCGGCCGTCTTCGTGCCAATTGTCGGAAAAATCCGAGGGACCGCCCGAAGGCGACGTGGGCCACCAAGTCCTGTCGGGGTCGAGCTCGCGGACTACCCTGCCGACCGTGCCCTCGTAGAGCCTGTCATAGTCGACGATATAGCGCATCGGGTTCTTCTTGGATTCGGAGTACCAGCCGAGGGCACCGAGGTTCTCGTTATTGCCGCACCAGAGCGCGAGGCTCGGGTGGTTCCGAAGACGGAGGACCTGATGCCGGATTTCGGCTTCGACCTCGGACAGGAAGGAAGGATTCGAGGGATAGAGGGCGCAGGCGAAGGCGCAATCCTGCCAGACCAGAATGCCTTTCTCGTCGCAGAGCCCGTAGAAGTCGTCGGATTCGTAGCGCCCGCCGCCCCAGACGCGGATGCAATTCATGTTCGCCTCGACCGCCGAGCTCAGGAGCCCATCCAGGCGCTCGCGGGTCCAGCGAGAGGGCAGGGCGTCGGCCGGGATCCAATTGGCGCCCTTGCAGAAGACGTCGCGGCCGTTGACGCGAAAGACCAGGCTTCTCCCGGCGGAGTCCTCCTCGGCGACAACCGCGAGCTCGCGAAAGCCGATGCGCTCGCGTCGCTCGTCGCCCTCAGCGCGGACGACGAGGTCATACAGCGGCTGCTCGCCGTATCCGATCGGCCACCATGGCTCGATGCCTCGCAATTCCAGCTCGAGCGTGGCGGTGGATGAGCCCTTCGGAAGCTCGATCAGCCGAGTAGTCCTTTCTCCGGCGACCGCGGCTTCGAGCTTTACCGCGCGACTCGAGGGATTGTCGAGCCAGACGCTCACCGAGAGGCACCAGGCGTCGCCCGCGCGGCACGCCTTGGTCGCGATGTACTCTATCCGAGGCCCGTCGAGGGCAAGAAGGGCCGCGCCGTCGTAGATGCCGCTGGTCATGAGGCAAGGACCCCAGTCCCAACCCGCCATGCATTGGATCTTGCGAATCAGGTTGCGATGGGGCGACGTAAGGGGATACTCCGAATACGGGATGGGGTAGGGCAGGGCGAGGGCGGCCTCGGCGGCGGCCCGTTCCGGCGAGCGGATGAGGACGGACAGGAGATTCTTCCCCGGCTTGAGGAACTGCTTGGCGTCGACGCATATCGGCCTGAACATGTTGGAGGCCGAACAGAGCCGTTCGCCGTTGACGCTGATCTCCGCCATCGTGTCGAGGACTTCGATGTCGAGAAAGATGCGCTCCCGCGCCAAGATCGCCGGCGCCAGCTCGACTTCGCGCTCGAGAAGCCAGTCCTCGCGACCGATCCATTGGAGGGCGAGCTCGTTCCTATCGAAATAGGGATCGGGAATTTCCCTCGCGGCCAAGAGGGCGCTTAGAATATCGCCGGGTACGGCCATCGGTCGTTCGCTTCCGTCCGCGAGGCGCCGCAGCTTCCATATTCCCCCGAGCTCCACTTTGTCCATGATCTACCTCCAACCGCGAAAGGTCCGGTAACTTTTACGTTGACTGTTTAGTCTACCCATGATATACCGTTCTTGGTTGGGCTAATCAACCAACCAGCGAAGTATATCCCAGAGGGGTGAATAGTGCCGAGAGAGAGGGGGGCGGGGCCGAACACTGCGGCTCGAATAGTCAGGACGATTTGGCAGAATCCTCGGATAAGCCGGGTTGGCATAGCCGAACGTCTCGGCCTCGACAAGTCGACGGTCACGAATCAAGTCGGGCGCCTCATCGAGATAGGTATAATAGAAGAAATCGCAGAGGGCAACGCGGGCAGCCGAGGAGGCAGGCGCCCCATCCATCTGGCCATGAACCGTTCCTTCGGTCGCGTCCTGGGCATCGAGATACAGGTCGGGACCTATGTCGCCCTGGTCGTGGATCTCGCCGGAGAGATATTGGCCGAGACGAGAGGCCAGGTCCCGATGGACGAGGAGAATCGCTCGAAGATGATGCTGGCCATCATCCACGAATGCTCGGCCAAGCTCTGTCCCGAGCAGGAGAGGCTGCTGGGCGTGGGAGTCGGCATCGGCGGCCTCGTGGATCTCAAGAAGGGCAGGATCCGCTACTCTGTCCCCCTCGGCATCAAAGAGGCCATAGATTTCGGGAAGACCGTCGCCGCAAAGCTAAGCGTGCCCTGTTTCGTCGAGAACGACGCGAATTGCTGCGCTTGGGGCGAGCTCGCCTTCAATAAAGACGAGGCGCTGCGCGATTTTCTCTTCGCTCTCGTGGAGTTTCGGCGGGATCCGAGATCCATCGGGCTCTCGGGCGGCATGGGCGTCGGTTTCGGCGTCGCCCTCGGTGGAAAGGTCTATTCCGGAGCCCATGGCGACGCGGGCGAGTTCCGTTCCGCCTTCTGCGACGGGGCGGGCGAGCTCCAGCTGTCCCTTCCCAAGGATACCCTCTCCCACCTGGACTCGGATCGCGCGGCCCTCGTCAAGGCGGCCGACGAGCTCGCGCGCAACACGGCCATGCTGGTGAACACGATGGATTTCGCCCGAGTCTACATAGGCGGCGACATCGAGGGTCTCGACGTGGATTTTCCGTCTCTCCTTCGGCGACGGCTCGAGGAGAATTGGATGTATCCCTTCCCCAAGGAGGTGGAGATACATTATTCGAGCCTCGGAGGCAAGGCGGTAGCCTACGGCGCGGCGGGGATGATCCTCGATCGCCTCATTTCGGAACAGAGCCTACCGGGGCTCGGCGGCGTCGGGAAGGATTCGGTGGCCCTGACGCTTTAATTAGGGAATCTTCCCCCGTCGGGGGATGGGATCATCCATTTTCGGCGCATTTTCGGGCAAGGCCCGATCAGGAGGTTCAAGATGAAGAAGCTGATCATCGCGATGCTGATGGTCACGGTCGTCGCCTTAGGCGCAATGGCGCAGAAGACGACTCTCAACGTCCTTTACTACATCGACGCCACTCAGGCGGGATACGATGTGGACCAGGGGATCTGGGCCAAGTTCCAGGCGGACAACCCGGATATCGATCTTCAGAAGGAGGAACTGTTCAGCGAGCCGTATCACCAGAAATTCCAGGCCTACGTCGCGGCCGGTACCCTTCCCGATGTCTGGTACAGCTGGCCCTCCGGACGATCCGAGATCGTCTACGACAAGCACCTCGCCAAGGATCTCTCCAAGCTCCTCGGCCCCGACTTCCTGAAGAATTTCGCGCCGACCGCCACCAATCCCAAGGCCCTCGGCGACAGCGTCGTTCCGGCGTCGCAGTACCAGGCGATAATTCCCCAGTCCTTCACCCTCACGACCGCCGTGTACATCGACACCAAGCTCCTGAAGGACAACGGGCTCGCGATACCCAAGACCTACGCCGACCTCAGGCGCATGGTTCCCAAGCTCAAGGCCAAGGGCATCGCCGTCATGATGCTGCCGGATAAGGATCTCTGGCCCTCCCAGTCCTGTCTCTTCTCCACGATCTCCGGCCGCCTCCTCGGCGACGCGTACATCAACGCCGTCAAGACCAAGAAGGCCAAGTTCACCGATAAGGGCTTCGTCAACGCGCTCAAGTTCTACCAGCAGCTCTTCAAGGACGGCATCATCGCCTCCCAGGACATGAACGTCGGCTACAGCGAGGGCGCCGGCCTCTTCGCTTCCGGCAAGGCCGCCATGTACATAGACGGCGACTGGCGCACGGGCGCGTACATCACCGACAAGAGCTCCAACACCGCCCTCATCTCCCCGGCCGACCAGGAGAGCTCCTTCGACGTCATCAACTTCCCGGCCATACCCGGCGAGAAGAACCCCGGCGTCGTCTCCGGCATCGCCGGTACCGGCTATGCCATCAGCGGCGCCCTCCCCTCGGGATCCGATAAGGAAAAGGCCGCCGTCAGGCTGCTGAAGTACCTCTATTCCCCCGCGGTCCAGAAGATCCGCTTCGAGCAGGGCGCCTATATCCCGACGCTCCTGGGCGTCACCGGCAACGTCGAGCCGATAATCAAGAAGATGGCGGCCTACAAGAACTCGATCGCCAATACCACCTTCGTGCTCGACGGCGTCCTCGATCCCAGCGTCGTGACCGTCCTCAACAACGGCCTCCAGGCCCTGGGCCTGGGCACCGGCGACCCGGTGAAGATCGCTACCGACATGCAGACGGCCATGGACGCCTTCCTCGCAGCCGCCAAGAAGTAATAAAATCCAAGTCAGCGCCGCGCCGGTCCCTGGCCGACGCGGCACGCTCTCCTTCCCCAAAGGGGACGCGGGAGCCCGGGCCTTCCGGGCTCCCGCTTGGCAAGAATACGATCGCAGCGGAGGTTCCTATGGCCCGAAAGAAGCGTATGGGTCGCGAAGAAGGCCATGCCTATTGGATGATGGTGCTGCCTGCCGTCATCGTATACTTGCTCGTCATAGGGTTCCCGATCGTCCTTTCGGTCGTACTTTCTTTGAGCGACTATAATGGCGGGAAGATGTTCGGCGGCGAAGCCTGGAATTTGACGGGTTTCGGGAAATACGCGAATCTCGTTGCCGATCCCCTTTTCTGGAACGCGCTCAAGAACAACCTGTACATCGTCCTCATCTCGGTATTCGGCCAGCTGCCGCTCGGCTTCATCTTCGCCTACATCATTTACCGCAAGACGGTAAAGTGGCCCAATTTTTGGCAGGGCATTCTCTACGTTCCCAATATCATCTCGGTCATCGTGGTCGGCATCCTCTGGTCGACCATCTTCTCCCCGAACGGCCCCCTCGGTGAGGCCATCAACTCCCTCCGCATCGCCGCCTACCACGCGAAAATCGCCACGCTCTTCTCGGGCTCCGCGACCTTCGCCGTCTCGGATGACCTCGTCAAGCGGATCCTCGACTTCGTCGGTCCCAAGGCCGCGGGTATTTTCGGGAATCCCGCCGCGGACCTCAAGGACTTCCTCTCGGGCTATGGGCCGAGCCAGCTCCAGCAGGTGATTACCGACCTCACGAACATGTTCGTCCAGAAATGGTCGCCTACCTTCCTGGGCAAGCCCGATATAGCGATGCTGCCGATCCTCTTCGTAATATTGTGGCTCTATACCGGCCTCTACATGATCATCTTCCTCGCGAACATGCAGAAGATAGACGTCCAGGTAATAGAGTCGGCGAGAATCGACGGAGCCAACGAGGGTCAGGTCGGGCGCTACATCGTATTGCCCGCCATCACCGGAACCCTCGTCAATTCCGCGATCCTATGCATCGCGGGCTCGCTCTCCAGCTTCTCCCTCATCTGGGCGATGACCGGAGGAGGCCCCGACCACGTTACCGAAATCCTGACGATATACATGTTCAATCGCGCGTTCCTGGGCAGGCCCGACTTCCCCCTCGCCAACGCCATCGCCCTCGTCATAGTCGTCGTCAGCTTCATCCTGATCGGCATCACGAAGGCCGTCGAGAAGAAGTTCGGCGGGAAGGAGTAGGAAGCCATGTCCGACGCGATAAAGACGACGGCGCTGGGCCGCTTCGGCGGCGCGCTCGCAAAGGTTCTATCGTACTTCGTCATGATCCTCTTCTCTGTCATGACCATCTACCCGATCTTCTGGCTCATCATGAATTCCTTCAAGCCGACCCGCGAGTTCCAGGTGAGCCAGCTCGGCTTTCCCCTGGCGCCGACCATCAAGAATTACCTCGGGCCCTACGGGGCATGGAAGCTCGGCGACTTCAGCGAGCTCATCCCGAATTCGCTCATCTACACCTTGGGCGCTACGGCGGGCATCATCATCCTTTCGGTCCTCGCCGGCTTCGCCTTCGCGAAGATTCCGCGAAAGGCGACGGCGCCCATCTACGCCAGCTTCGTCATCGGCCTCCTCCTGTCGGTCCAGTCACTCCTCATTCCCCTCTTCCTGGAAGTGAACATCCTCGGCATATACAACACGCGCTTCGCGGTACTCCTGGTCTACATCGGCGCCGGCTTGCCTTTGGGGATCTATCTCGCGACGGAATATATCAAGGGCATACCGACGTCCCTCGTGGAATCGGCGCGCATCGACGGGGCCCCGTACCTGAGAATCTTCAGGTCGATAATCCTCCCGATGACCCTCCCGGTCGCGACCACCCTGGCGATCCTCAATATCACGGGGATCTGGAACGAATTCGCCCTCATCAACATCCTGGTGAGCAAGACCAACCTGAAATCCCTGCCCTTGGGGATGTACCGCTTTTCCGGATCGCTCTCCAGCGACTGGGGCAAGCAGTTCGCCGCCCTGACGATCGGGACCTTGCCGATGCTCCTCTTCTACTTCGTTTTCCGAAGGCAGATCACCCAGGGCGTCTCCGCCGGAGCGGTCAAGGGCTAGCATGAATCCGGCCGCGGGCCGGATTCATGGCGACGAAGCCGCGCGGCTTCGTCGGGGCCGGGAGAACCGGGGCCGTCGCTTTGACGATTCCCTAGCGAGGATTTTTCGTATACCTTACTCGAGTCGCGAAGGCGGCGTCAGAAGGTGTGTTTTATTATGGAAGAAGAGCTGAGCCCCAGAGGCGACGGTTTCCCCTCCGATTTCATCTGGGGATGCTCGACGGCGAGCTACCAGATCGAGGGTTCGACGCAGGCCGACGGACGCGGCCCTTCGATATGGGATACTTTCTCGAGGATGCCCGGAAAGGTCAGCGGCGGCATGACCGGGGACTTCGCCTGCGACTCATACCGACGGTGGAAGGATGACGTCGAGCTCCTCAAGGAGCTCGGCGTGGGCTCCTATCGATATTCCGTCGCATGGCCTCGCGTCCAGCCCGAGGGTTCGGGCCGAGCGCTCCAAGCCGGCCTGGATTATTACAAGGCTCTTGCCGACGCCCTGTCCGAAGCGGGCATCGAGAGCGCGGTCACGCTCTACCATTGGGACTTGCCCCAAGCCCTCGAGGACTCGGGCGGCTGGCCCGAGCGCGAGACGGCCCTGCGCTTCGCCGAATACTCCGATATCGTCTACCGCGCCCTCGGCGACAGGGTGGGGCGCTGGTTCACCCTCAACGAGCCTTGGTGCTCGGCTTTCCTGGGCTATGAATTCGGCGTCCACGCGCCGGGACGGAAGGACAAGTCGGAGGCTTACCGGGCCGTCCACCACCTCCTCCTCGGTCATGGCCTCGCCGTGAAGGCCTATCGCGAGACGGGACTCCGCGCGCCGATCGGCCTAGTGCTCAATACGATGACTCCGCGTCCGGCGACGCGCAGGCGGGAAGACGCCGCCGCCGCCGACAGGGCCTCCGACATGAGCACCGCCCTATGGCTCGATCCGATCTATGGACGAGGCTATCCCGAGCGCCACTTGGCGGCCCGGAGCGTCGCCATGCCCATCCTGCCCGGCGACATGGAGACTATCGCCGCGCCCGTCGACTTCATGGGCCTCAACTATTACAGCGAGAGGACGGTGCGCTCCGATACGAAAAGCCCGGAAGGCTTTTGCGAGGCCCCGAGCTGGCAGGACAAGACCGAAATGGGATGGGACATCGTTCCCGAGGGCCTCTATCGAATGCTCAAGAAGATCGCGAATCGATGGCCCGTCAAGGAACTCTACGTCACCGAGAACGGAGCGGCTTTCGCGGATCGGGCGGATGCGGGGGGACGGGTTAGGGACCGCGATCGGATCGCCTACTTGCGCTCGCACATCGCGGCGTGCCGCCGCGCCGTCGCCGAAGGCGTTCCGCTCAAAGGCTATTTCGTATGGTCGATCATGGATAACTTCGAGTGGGCCCACGGCTATTCGATGCGCTTCGGGCTCGTTCACGTAGATCCTGGTACCGGCGCGCGGAAGCCCAAGGATTCGTATTATTACTATCGGGACGTGGTAGCGGGAATGGAGAGCCGATACGATGCGCCCTAACCGCCGGAGACGGGCATGACGCTGCTCGTAATCGACGACGACGAGACGGAGATAGAGAAGCTCAGGATCATCTGCGCCTCCCTCGAGTATCCGTCGGTGGAGTACCTCTCGGCGACCGGCGTCGAGAAGGGGCTCAAGCTGGTCTCGGAGAGGGTGATCGACCTCGTCCTCAGCGATCTCCGCCTCCTCGACGGCTCGGGCTTCGACGTGCTCCATGGCGTAAAGGCGCTCAACCCGGCGATATCCGTCGTGGCGATGACGGCCTACGTCGACGCCCGCGAGGCGGTCAGCCTCCTCAAGGAGGGAGCCGACGATTACCTCGTCAAGCCGACGACATTCGAGGATATCGAGCGCCTCCTCATCCGCCTCAACGAAAAGACCGCCCTGCTCCACGAGTCCCTCCTCCCCCCCGCGGACGGGCCGGCCGCCTCGCCGGCGGCGGCGGGAATCGTCTACAGGAGCGAGGAGATGGCGGCGGCCATGAGCGTGGCGGCCCGCGCCGCGCCGAGCGCGGCCACCGTCCTCCTGTCGGGCGAGAGCGGGACGGGCAAGGAGCTGGTCGCGCGCTTCATCCACGATCGCAGCGCCAGGCGCGGCCGCTTCGTGGCCGTGAACATCTCCGCCCTCCCCGAATCCCTGGCCGAGAGCGAGCTCTTCGGCCACAGCCGCGGCGCCTTCACCGGAGCCAGCGCGGACCGCCTGGGGCGATTCGAGGAAGCCGAGGGAGGGACCCTCTTCCTCGACGAGGTCGGCGAGATCGCGCCCCTTCTCCAGGTCAAGCTCCTCAGGGCGCTGCAGTTCGGCCAGATCGAGCGAGTCGGAGAGAACATCGTGCGCGAGCTCGACGTGAGGATAGTGGCGGCTACCAACCGGGACCTCGCCGCCCTCGTCGAGGCCGGCAAATTCCGCCGGGACCTCTACTATCGCATCAACGTGATCGAGATCAAGCTCCCGGCCCTCCGCGAGCGCAAGGAGGATATCAGGCCCTTGGTCGATTACTTCATCGAGCGATTCAGGACTCGCGACGGAAAGGACCTGCGCGGGGTCACGAGGGAAGCCTTCGACAACCTCTCGAAGCGCCTCTTCCCCGGCAACGTGCGAGAGCTCGAGAATATAATCGAGCGGGCGGTCGTCCTCTGCCGCGGCAATCTCATCCGGATCGCGGACCTTCCCATCGAAGGAGGAAGGGACGCGTCCGGCGTCGCGGGCACGAGCGAGATTGCCGGCTCCCGCTACGATATGGCCATGCGCGAATTCGAAGGCGGCCTCATCGAGCGCGCGCTCGAAAAAGCCAAGGGCAACAAGAGCGCCGCCGCGCGCGATCTCGGGATAAGCGAGCGCCACCTCCGATCCTGCCTCAAGCGACTCGATTCGTTTTAATCCTCCCCATATCCGCCTTCGACCATTACGTCGAGTCGATCGACATTTCGGTCGAATTCAGGTAATTACTGTCAGAAACAAAAAATGTTATTAAGCTTATTTCTTGTACAATGAAGATTTATTATTCTCTGTATTCCCTGTCCTGCTGGCATGGAGTTTGCACGGATATTTTCAGAAGGAGAATCCTATTAAAATGAAGAATTCTGGACAATTTTGGTGAGAATGTAATATGATTAAGATCCGGTCTGCCGATTTAATAGCGATGCGTCTTCCTCATTCGTAAAAGTCAACATCTCTAGTGCCTCATATACCAGGAGGGTAGCGTTATGGGAGAAAAATCCCGTTTCGTGTCCCGTTCCGGCCGCGAAATCGCGCGCGCCGTATTGACTTGCGGAATTATCCTCACGTTGACGACCTGCGACGCATTCAATGCGGGCTTGGGGCCCAAGATCGATATTACCGGACCGACGGTGGGCGTCAAATCCATAGCCAACGGAGCCTATCTGCACGGCACGGTGGCCATCACCGGGGACGATACCGATGTCGTGAACGTGCAGTCGGTCTCCGTGATAGTCAGCATAAACTCGACGCAGGTAGCGTCGATTCCCGCGACCCTATCGACCGGAACATGGAGCGCCTCGCTCGACACGAAGGCTCTTTCCGGAGGAAAGGATACGCAAGCCAATCTGGATATCAAGGTAGTCGCCGCCTCGGGAAAGGCAACGGACGAGAATCTGGTCGTCTACTTCGATAACACGCCGCCGGTCTTCGCCTCCATGACGCCGAACCAGGCCCAGTTGGGGGACAATGTCACCTACGACTATGCGCTGAGCCAGAAAGAGGCGATCACCGGCAGCGTGACCGATTTCGGCCTGAGCACCGTGGCGCTCACCACGGGAACGCTTCCTGCGGTGACCCAGACCACGAAATCGGCCTTTTCCTTCACTATAGACGCGACGCAATTCTATGATCCCACGAGCTTCGCCCCCAAGAACGGCGCCCTGTCGCAGTCGACGACCCCCCCGTATCTTCCCTATAAAGTGCCCTATACGATGATCGCGACCGATCTAGCCGGCAATACGACTACGATCTCGGGAAATTTCTACGTGAAGCCGGGTCTCGGCGCGCCTATTTTCGCCTTTACGAGTCCTTCTACGATCCTTACGAACGTCTATTATCCCAATACTCCGCCCACTACCAACATAACGGCCTGGAAGGCGAACACAGTACTGCCTGGCACGCCTATAACCTTTCACCTCTTCGATATGGACGGGCTCGATACGAGCGCGACGGGCCTCTACGTCGCGCTGGCCCCGGCTACGACGACCAACCTCGATTACACGGACGCCCTCAATCCGAGCAGTCCCAGCGCCGGCTATGTAGTATACACTTCAGGTAGCGCGTCCAATCCGCTTACCCTGACGCCCTCGACCACTCTGCAACTTCCCGGGGGGACTACGATAACGCAGGGGGCGGACATAACCTTCAACGCCCCGACCAGCAACGGTCAGTATGCGCTTATAATTCACGTCGCCGACGATGCGGCCAATAAAATCAATCTTACGTCGGCGACTCGGGACGTACCGGTGCCGAACTCGAGCGCGAACCCGAATCCGGACCCGAACCCGGGCCAGCCACTCACCGCGAATTCTCGATTCCTATCACTCTACGTTTCAAACAGCAACCCGACGGTGATCGTCAATGCGCCGAACGACGGCTCCTATTTGGCCGCCTTTACGGCATCCGGGACCGTACAGGATGCGGTCGGGCCGGCCCAGCTCCTGGTCACGATCGGGACCAATGCGGCAGTCCCAGCGGTCCTTACCCAGTCGCCAACCGATCAAAGCACCGCCACCTGGACTTATTCGCCCTCCAGTCCGCTCAGCGACGGTACCTACACCGCGAGCTTCCAGGGCAAGAACAAGCTCGGAGCCGTGACCACGACGCCCGTGACTCGCCGATTCACGATCGATACGACCCCGCCCGCGACGTCGATCATGACGCCGAATACGACGCTGAGCTCGAGCTCGGCGGCATATTGGCTTTCGGGCGCGACGGCTAGCATCGGAGGGACCTCCTCTGACTCCGGGAGCGGCGTCGCGAGCGTCTACTATAAAATCGTGGCTAAAGGCAGCGCCCAGCCGGCATTCTCGAAATCCACCTGGACCCAAGCCGCCGGCGCCGCCAGTTGGAACGGCACGGTAAGCCTGATCGCCTTGGGCGAGGGCGAATGGACTCTGTACGTCGTGGCAATCGATGTCGTCGGAAATACCGCCGCGCCGGTCAGCGGGAACTTCGGCGTGGACCAGAATCCGCCGACCCTGACCGAGACAAATCATCCCGCGACTTCGTTTACGAAGGCCGCCTTCACGCTGGCGGGAACCGTCGGGGACAGCAATGCCCTGGCTTCGTTGACCATCACGGAATCAAAGAACGGCGGGGCCTCGACCCCTGTCACCTTGAGCTCTATTCCGACGAATCTGAACGGAATCAAGACGGCTACCTACACTTCCCAGTCCCTACCCCTCGGAGGCGTCCTCGATGGCTCTTACGCCTACGTCCTGACCGCCACCGACGTGTCCGGCAAAACTACTACCGTCAACCGCACGATCAAAATCGATACTACTCCGCCTACAGTGGCTCTTGCCTCGATCCCGGCCTGGCTCACTTCCTCGGCCTATACCGTCTCCGGATCGGCGACGGACCCGAATGCCAGCGCCTCAGGAGTCGCCACGGTCCAATATTCGCTGGACGGGGGGACGTGGACGAACGCCATATGGACCGACACTTCCGGCGGCGCCAATACTTCGGGCACGTGGACCGCAACCCTATCCGGATTGGCGGAAGGCTATCATACGATCAAAGCGCAGGCGACGGATGTCGCCGGGAACGTATCCAATCCGGTCTCCGCTACCTTCGGAGTCGATCTCAACCCGCCTAACCTCACCGAGACCTTCATCAATTCCGCAGCGAAAGTAATCAAGAATGCCGCCTTCACCCTCGCCGGCTCGGTAAGCTCCAGCAATCCCGCCTCGGTTGCCGGGACTAACCTGACCGTGGCGGTCAGCGTGAACGGCGCGGCCGCCACTCCGGCCACGATCAACGCCGCAAGCTCCACATGGTCCTACACGCAGCCCAAGGTGGACGGTAGCTATACTTATATCATCACGGCGACGGACGTGGCGGGCAAGACGACGTCCATAAACCGGCTGGTCCTCCTCGACTCGACGCCGCCCGCGCTCACGGTAACTTCGCCGGCGCCGGCCACTTGGGCGAGTTCCGCTACCTTGGCCCTATCCGGCACCGCGAATGACGGCGCCGGCTCGGGGGTCGCGAAAACGTATTACCTGGTCGATTCCCTCGCGAACGACCACAGCGCGGAAATCGCGACGTGGAACGGAACGAACGGGTCCGCGCCTCCGAGCGCCTCCTGGACCGCCACCGGCGGATTGCCCACGAGCTGGACGGGATCCGCGTCGCTCTCCGGAGAAGGCTACAAGCGCCTCTGGGTCGTGTCCGCGGACAATGCCGGGAATACCAATTCCCTCGCCATCGTCAAAGCCGCCGCCTTGGTCCGGGGGACAAGCTACACCATCGACTCCCTCGGTTCTACCGACTTCACCAAAGTCGGCGCGGCGAGCAACACGGTAGGCCTCACATTCACCGCAAATAGCACGGCCGGGACAGGTACCGGGACCGCGTGGACCGGCTCGGGCCAGATCCTGTCCTTCGGCCTCGACCTCTCGCCGCCCAACTTGACGGTCGGGTCGGTCACCAGCCCGATCAATGCCGCGGCCGCCAAGGCCTTCACCGGCTTCTCGGGCGCCGTCTACGATACGGATCCCGCGGGCCTGCCCGGTCTCCAAGTGAGCTACACCGGTCCCAACCAAATCTCCTCCGTATCCATTCCTTATTCAGGGTCCACGATAGCCTCTCCGGGCAATTCCTGGACCTGGAACCCCTTTGGTACTTCAGGGATCGACACCGTGAACCACGGCGATGATGGCGCATGGACCTTCACTTTCACGGCCACCGACGTGGCGGGCAAAACGACGAAGGTCAGCGAATCGTTCACCATAGATACCCAGGCCCCCTTCACCACAGTCACCTCGCCGGCAGTCAATGCCTGGGTCTACTCCACCGCCCTCACGGTCACCGGCAGCGCCACCGACGGGACTGGCACCGGTGTAGCCGCCGTCTACGTCAAGGCGGACGGCCGCTACGTCGCCAACTCCTCTACCGATCATAGCGCGGAAGATCCGACGGTCGCCTCCAATGGCTGGACGCTCGCCACGGGTACGACCAGTTGGAACGCCTCGCTCACTTTGGTGGGAGAAGGTTACAAGACTCTCTGGGTCAAGTCCCAGGATGTCGCGGGGAATCAAACCTCCTCCTCTCAGGCCATCGCCACTCTGGTCAACTTCGGCCTGGACCTGGCACCGCCCACGCTAAGCGAGAGCCATGCCGCTACCTCCTTCACGAATACCACCTATGTCATCGGCGGCACGGTGGGCGATACCGACGCCCTCGCTACTTCAGGCGCCTCCCTGACGATCACCGAATCCAAGAACGGCGGCGCGGCGAATTCGGTGTCCTTCAGCTCGAGCCCCTCGCCCCTCGCAGGAGTCCAATCCGCGACGTACAGCTCCGTGAGCCTCCCCCTCGGCGTCGCGAGCATCGACACGAGCGGGCATTCGAATGACGGTTCCTATGCCTACGTCCTGACCGCGACGGACATCGCCGGGAAGACCACGGTCATCAATCGCACGATCGATATCGACACGACGCCACCGACCCTCGCCATCACCCAACCCGCGAGCACCCTCGCCTGGAACTCGTCGACCTCCTATGTCATCTCCGGGACCGCGGGCGACAGTGGAGCCGGCGCCTCGGGCGTCGCTTCTATCCAATACAAGCTCGATGGATCCGCTACCTGGACCGGGGCTACCTGGACCGATACCTCCTCGGGACACAATACTTCGGGCACGTGGACCGCTACGCTCACCGGTCTCTCCGAAGGAGTTCATTCCCTCAGCGTCCAGGCTACCGACTTCGCCGGCAACTCGGCCACGAGCAGCGCCACCTTCGGCGTCGATCTCAATCCGCCGACGCTCTCCGAAACTTCTATCCCCTCCGCCTCTCAAGTGACCAAGAACTCGGCCTTCACCCTCACCGGCTCGGTGGGTGACTCCAATCCCGCCTCGGTCCTTGGATCTACACTGACGGTGGCGATAAGCGTGAACGGCGCTGCCGCTTTCGCAGCCGCCTTAAGTGGGTCCACGTGGTCCTATACGCAACCCAAGGTGGATGGCAGCTATAGCTATACCATCACGGCGACCGACGTAGCGGGCAAGACGACGACCATAAACCGGCTGGTCCTCCTCGACTCGACGCCGCCCGCGCTCACGGTCACCTCGCCGACGCCAGGCACCTGGACGAGTTCCGCTACCTTGGCCCTATCCGGCACCGCGAATGACGGGGCCGGCTCGGGGGTCGCATTCTCGTATTATCTCGTCGATTCCATGGCGAACGACCACAGTGCGGAAATCGCGACGTGGAACGGAACGAACGGGTCCGCGCCTCCGAGCGCCTCCTGGACCGCCACCGGCGGATTGCCCACGAGCTGGACCGGATCCGCATCGCTCTCCGGCGAAGGCTACAAGCGCCTCTGGGTCGTGTCCGCGGACAAGGCCGGGAATACCGACTCGCTGGCCATCGTCCAAGCGACCGCTCTCGTTCCGGGGACGACCTACACCATCGACTCGGTCGGCTCCACCGACTTCACCAAGGTTGGCGCTTCGAGCAACAATGTCGGCCTTTCTTTTAAGGCTACCGCCTCCGGGAACGGTACCGGGACCGCGTGGACAGGCTCGGGTCAGATCGCGTCCTTCGGCCTGGACCTCTCGCCGCCCAGCCTGACGGTCGGATCGGTCTCCAGCATGATCAATGCCGTGGCCGCGAAGTCCTTCACCGGCTTCTCGGGCACCGTCTACGATACGAATCCCGTGGGCCTGCCCAGCGTCCAAGTGAACTATACCGGTCCCGACGAAATCTCTTCCGTTTCCATTCCTTATACGGGGTCAGCGATAGCCTCTCCGGGCAATTCCTGGAGCTGGAATCCCTTCCCCTCGGGGATCGATACCGTGAACCACAGCGACGACGGGGCCTGGACCTTCACCTTCACGGCCACCGACGTGGCGGGCAAGACGACGAAGGTCAGCGAGTCGTTCACCATCGACACGACGCCGCCGACGACGAGCATCAGCCAGCCGGGGAATTACGTAAGCAGCAATCCCCTGTATTGGCTCTCGGGAAGCAACGCGACCTTCGGAGGCACGGCGGCGGATAGCGGTTCGGGCGCCACGGGCGTGGCCTCGATCTATGTCAAAGTCGACACTGCCGGTACCAGCCACGCGACGGACAGCGCGGCGACGATCGGATCCACGTGGGTTCTCGCGGTGGGGACGACGACCTGGTCCACGACGGTCAACCTGACCGGCATAGGGGAGGGGCAGTTTACCCTCTGGACGGCGGCCTTCGACAACGCGGGGAACCTCTCGGCCATTTCCTCGCAAGGCTTCGGGGTGGATCAGAATCCGCCGACGCTGAGCGAGAGCCATGCAGCCACGTCGTTCACCAAGAGCCTCTATACCCTGGGCGGGACCGTGGGAGACACGAACTCCCTGGGCTCTTTGACGATCACGGAATCCAAGAACCTCGGGACGGCGAACCCGGTGAGCTTCACCTCGACGCCCGCGAGCCTTACGGGGGCCAAGAGCGCCAGCTATACGTCCGTATCCCTGCCGCTGGGGGTGGGAACGATAGACACGAGCGGGCACACGAACGACGGGTCCTATACCTATGTGCTGACGGCGACGGACGTGGCGGGGAAGACGACGGTGGTGAATCGGACGATCAACATCGACACGACGCCGCCGACGGTCACGCTGACGGCGATACCGGCCTGGATATCGGTGAACTCGTACACCATCACGGGGAGCGCGACGGATCCGAGCGGCGGAGCCTCGGGGATCGCGACGATCCAGTATTCGCAGGACGGGGGTACGACGTGGGCGAACGCGACCTGGACGGACGAGTCGGGCGGCGCCAACACCAACGGTACGTGGAGCGCGACGCTCTCCGGCCTGGCCGAAGGCAACCATTCCCTGATCGTACGGGCGAACGACGCGGCGGGGAATACCGATACGCTGACGGCGACGAACTTCGGTGTGGACCTGAATCCGCCGACGCTGAGCGAGACCTACCTGAACACGGCGACCCAGGTTACGAAGAACTCATCCTTTACGATGACCGGCTCGGTGGGGGACAGCAATCCGGCGTCGATCGCGGGGTCGACGCTGAACGTGGCGGTGAGCGTGAACGGGGGGGCGGCCACGGCGGCCGCGATCAACACCGTGACCTCGACCTGGTCCTACACGCAGCCGAAGGTGGACGGTAGCTACAGCTACACGATCACGGCGACCGACGTGGCCGGCAAGACGACGACCATAAACCGGCTGGTCCTCCTCGACTCGACGCCGCCGACCTTGAGCGTGACGTCGCCGAGCGCGGGGACCTGGACCTCGTCGACCTCGTTGTCGATAAGCGGTACGGCGACGGACGGCTCCGGGTCGGGCGTGAACAAGAGCTATTACCTGGTCGACAGCGCGGCCAACGATCATACGGGCGATATAGCCGCGTGGAACGCGACCAACGGGTCGGTGGCGCCGACGAGCGGGACTCCGGCGGCATGGGCGTCGACCGGCGGCTTGACGGGCAATTGGACGGGGAGCGCGACGCTCTCCGGCGAAGGAAGGAAGCTGCTGTGGGTGGTCTCCGCGGACAAGGCGGGGAATACCACGACCCTGACGAGCGTCACGGCCGGGTCCTTCACTGTCGGGACGGCGTACGTTATCGCCAGCATCGGCACGACCGACTTCACGGCGATCGGAGCCTCGAGCAATACCGTTGGCCTCTCGTTTACGGCCACGGGAGCAGGCACGGGGACCGGTACCGCGTGGACGGGGAACGGGGTCGTAGTAGCGTTCGGCTTGGACCAGAATCCGCCTAACCTCGGGGTTACCACGCCGCCGGCCACTATCGGCGCGACGGGAGCGGCCTCGTTCACCGGGCTGTCGGGTACGATTTACGATACGAATCCCGCGGGCCTGCCCAGCCTCGCCGTCTCGTCGACGCAAAACGGGAACGCGATCGCCAACTCAGCCGCGATCAGCTATCCGGGTACGTCGACGTCCGCGGGGAACCCCTGGAGCTGGAACCCCTTCCCGTCGGGGATCGATAGCTCGGGACATACGAACGACGGACTGTGGGTCTTCACCTTCACGGCCACCGACGTGGCGGGCAAGACGACGAAGGTCAGCGAGTCG